>CAZKJU010000184.1:0-1662 GCA_964553185.1 uncultured Sulfuricurvum sp. | reverse complement strand
CGAATATTGCGAGTGACAAGATTATGGCACATCACGGGGATTCCGGATTACAAGCGATGGTACTCGGTGAACTGAAACAGCACTTTAAACCCGAATTTTTGAATCGTCTCGATGATGTGGTGGTCTTTAACCCTCTCGGTGAAGCGCAAATACTCAGCATTGTCGATCTCTTCTTTAGAGATATTGCGGCAAAAGTGGAAGAGCGTGATATTACTCTCACCCTTACCGATGCGGCAAAACGCTATATCGCTCAAGCAGGGTTTGACCCGGTCTACGGTGCACGTCCACTCAAACGTGCGTTGTATGAGATTGTCGAAGATCGTTTGGCGGATTTAATCCTCGGCGGCGAAGTGGATGAGGGCTCATCGGTGACATTTGATGCTTCGGGAGATGAGATTAACGTAACTGTGGCATAATCGCATTTATGAAAACGATTGCTTTACTCTTTATATTATTGTTGCCGTTATGGGGATGTACGGGGGATTGTATGACCTGTCACCCTGCATTGCTTAAAAACATCGATAACGATCACCGTCATAAACCGATGACAACTTGTATCAAATGCCACAGTGCCGATCCCTCTAAAATGGCAGATTGCGGAAGCGATTGTTTCGCCTGTCATCCGGTGGCAAAAATCGAGGGGGTAAGAGTGGCAGAACATGCCGTGATCCGTGAATGCCGTGATTGCCACATGAAGCTAAAAACTACATTGGACTTGAGCAATACCCCGAAAGGGCAGTCGGTTATGCCGACGTTACGGGATTTTTTAAAGCCTTAAGCGTACAGTGGTTCAAACATCTTATCAAATCCATCGATGATTTTTTGCATTAGCTTTTGAGCCTCTTCGATCATTTTCTCGGTTGATTTGGTCTCTTTTAAGCTATTATCGAAAAGATCGACAATCCCTTTTTTTGCATGATTTTTGATATTTTCATCGCTGTTTTTGAGGTTTCCGATCAATTTGGTTACATCGGATGCCACTTTATTGATCGGTGAGGTTTGATTTTGATCCGCTAACTCTTTCATAAACTTATCGATATAGGGTTGCGCCTCTTTCATAAAAGCATTGATCTCTTTTTGATCTTGTTCAGAGATTCCGTTGCTATCCACGCTGAAAGAAAAAGCTTGCATTGAAGAGAATGAGAATGTTTCTTCTTTGGAATGGGATGTTGTTTTAGTGCTCATAGAGAGGGATTGTTCGTTTTCAAAATTTAAAGAGAGTGTATCACCGCTACTGGTTTTCATCGAGATTGAAAGTTCATGGGAGCGATAAGCATCTAATGAGCTGCTAGAAAACATAGATAACTCCTTATTAATGTATAGTGGTAACTATATCGGTAAATTTTGAAGAGAGTTTAATAAACTTATCTGAAGCTTAATAGCAGTTTAAGTAAGAATCAGATAATATTGCGAGCTAAAAATATACAAGGGAAATGGCTATGAAAAGAACATACCAACCGCATAATACGCCACGTAAACGTACTCACGGTTTCCGTGCACGTATGGCGACAAAAAACGGCCGTCGAGTATTGAACGCTCGTCGTGCTAAGGGTAGAAAACGATTGGCTGTCTAAATAGCTTCTCGATGTTGAAGCTTCACAGCGAGTTTCAACGTGTTTATCAACGCGGAAAGAATGCGCACAGCACGTCGATCGCGTTGTT
>CAZKJU010000183.1:0-1726 GCA_964553185.1 uncultured Sulfuricurvum sp. | reverse complement strand
GATCAGTTCGAGGGCAAACCGCTCATCCAAACCCTCCTCACCCCGACCCGTATCTACGTCAAAACGTTCAAAACGCTCAAAGATAAAATCCAAGCACTCGCACATATCACGGGAGGCGGAATCGTCGAAAACTTCCCGCGTGTCCTCCCAGAGGATCTTCGTGCTGTAATCACTGAATCTTCTATCCGCGTATTGCCTATTTTTGAACTCATCGGGCAACATGTCGAACGTGCCGAAATGTTCCGTGCATTTAATATGGGGGTCGGAATGATTCTCGTTGTCAAAGAAGGGGATGTTGCGGATGTATTGGCCGCAACCGACGGATACGTTATCGGTCATCTCGAAGCGGGTAAACGCGAAGCGGTTCTCGTATAGTCTTTCTCTCTTTCCGCACCCTGCGGAAATCAATCCATAATCTAATTATTTTGCCCCCTAAACACACCTAGAGCCACTCCGAAGGCAGTAGTGCCGAGAGGAGTATCGCGTTCTGTTGGGGGGGTGATTTTCTTTTGTTTCTTTTCTTATGAAAAAGAAAAGAAAAAGAGGCTTAGCGTACTTTTCTCGCTAAAGAGAAAAGTACATCAAGCTATTATTTGAGCATATCCGCTCGCGGGAATGTAAAGGTAGATTGGCGTAGAACTACCACTTTATCTTTTGCATCCACTGCATACGCTTTAATCGTAATCGGGATAACAGTATCTTTACGATCATCATTGACTAACATCTCATCAGTATAAAGAATAACCACTTTTTTCTTCACAACACCCGGTTTGACTTTAAACGGTTTTTCCGGTTTTGCAATTTTGATTTTCCCTTCCATACCGGCCGGTGCGATAACCTCAAAATAGTACTCATGGTCTTCGTTCAACGTATTTTGAAGCAAGAAAGTATAAGCATTATCAACTTGTGTTTTTCCTGCATCATTAGTAGTGACCGAATAAAGGCGGTTCTCTTTATTGATGTTAAGGAGCATATATTCTTTAGTACTTCCCATCATCCCGAGAATGATACTGACAATAATCAAAATAGCCATGTAGCCTAAAATTTTTGGACGGAAATAGTGAGTTTTCCCTTTCATATAGAGAGTCTCTTTTTCACTTGACCACTCTACAAGGCTAGGTTTTCCAAGTTTTCCCATAACCTCAGTACACGCATCCACACACTCTAGACAGTTGATACACTCTAGTTGAAGCCCTTTACGGATATCAATATGGGTAGGACAGACGGTCACACAACTCTCACAGGTCGTACACTCCGCATTGGTATTTACAGCAAGAAGATCTTTTTGTTTAGTAAAGAGTTTCTCTTTTTGGTCATTATAGATATCACCGCCGCGATTCGGGTTGTAAATTGCCATAACAGTATCATCGTCATACAAAACCGATTGGATACGTGAATAAGGACAAACATAGACACAAAAGTTCTCTTGCAAGAAAATAACATCATAGACCAAGAAAAGGACAATCCCGATAATCGTCCCCATCAATACAGTATGTTCCATCGGATTTTGGATGTACGCTAAAAAATCTTCGGGCGGTACAAAATACCACATCAAATCGGCTGCCGCAATAAATGACAAACCTGTCCACAATAAAATTGCAACTACACGTTTGATTTTATTTTCGGCTTTTGAATAATCAGGCTCTTGCTGTTTATTTTTAATCCGTTTGCGAAGCCCTAAAAGCTTAGTTTCGATCAAATCGCGATAGACGACACGGAAAATCGT
>CAZKJU010000182.1:0-1732 GCA_964553185.1 uncultured Sulfuricurvum sp. | reverse complement strand
GACGACGATCGCTTTACGGAGATTGTCCTGATGTGTTTCGAGTTCCGCATTTGCCTGTGCTGATTGGGCGATAGCCGCATCTAAACCTGCTTTGGCGGAGAGAAGAGCGTTATCGGCTTCGTCTAACTCTTTTTTAGAGGGGTAGTTGCCTCCGGTAGAACGGTACATCTTGTGGACACGTTCATGCTCATTTTGGGCATTCGATAACGATGCTTTGGCGGCTGAAATATTAGCCTGATAGCGTAGCAGTGCCGCTTTGGAACTTGTAACGGCTGAGGAGAGCTTGGTCGTATCGAGCCGAGCCATGATCTCTCCTTGTTTCACATGGTCGTTGTAATCCACGAGTACATCACTAATGGTACCCGAGACCTCGATTCCGACATCGATCGTATTGGTCGGTTCCAAATTTCCCGTCGCCGATACGGTGGTGGTGAGCTCTTTGATTTCAACGGGGGAGGTGAGATAGCCGATTTTAGACGAGGCTGAATTTTTGATCCAAAACCACCCTACTACCGTGATGAGGCTGATGATAGTGGCGATAATAATGTATTTTTTAAGAGGCGGTTGTTTCGCAGAACCGAGTCCGAGGGTTTGGTTAATCGAATCAGGTGTGGTGTTCATAAAAGTTCCTTCGAAGGATTAAGGGCAAAATGGAGTTTGGCAAGCTCGATTTGGATGTTGATCTCATTGATTTGGATCTCTAACTCTTCTACTTTTTTCGTATTTTGGAGTGTTTGCAAATCGTATCCTGTTTTGGTTCCGGCATTGACACCGGCTTGAACCGCCCCGATCAAATCGTTGTAAAGGACGAGATTTTGGGCGGTGATTCGAATATGTTCTTGAATATTTTTAATTTTTTCGATGCTTTGAGCATACGAAGCTTCCAACTCACGTTTTTTGTTTACATTGTTGGCTGCTTCCTGCAGGTAAGTAGCACGCGCTTCTTGGATAACGGCAGAAGCGTTGTAGGCTAAAGGCATTGTGAGTTGAAGAGAGGCGGTGTAATATTCACCGTCATATGCACCGTTAGTGAGTTCTCTGGGGTTGTAGTCCCGATAGCCTGCGGTAGCGTTGATGGCGATTGAGGGTAGATAGCGTGATGACGTAACATCATAGAGATTTTTGAGGGTATGGCTCTGCGCGCGGCTAATAGCTAAGTCAAATTGATCAGAGAGATAACGTTCTTTTTCAATCAATTCGAACAGAGGAAGATCAAAAATATCGGGATTGAGATCGCTGACTTTCGCTATTTCATATCGCTGTTCTGTAAGCGAATATTCAATGGAAGCACGGTTTTTCTGCTCACCGCTTTTTTCCACTAAAGCACTATTAAGCTCCGTAATATCGACTTTACCGTTCTCAAAGAGCTGTCGTTTGATAAAAATTTCAATCTCTTTGTTCTCAAGTCTTTTGATACTTTGTTCGAGGAGAATACGATTTTTACGGTAATTGAGTATCGAGATGAACAGTTGCTGATGATACAGGGCATTTTGTTGTTTCCACCGAGTGGTTTCGAGCTGCTTTTTCGCATCGGCGTAACGGATTTGGTAGGTGATTCCACCGGAGCGAAAAATGTCTTGGGAGATTGACGCCCAGAGGGTCGCGGTTTCACTGTGGTAGTTGCCCTGTGCGCTTTTGTCATAGCTGTAGGAGCCGTTTAGATTCACCGGAGAAATCCAGTCGGTACGAAGTTTTTCGTATTCGGATTCGTAGATCATTTGTTGATAACGCA
>CAZKJU010000181.1:312-1771 GCA_964553185.1 uncultured Sulfuricurvum sp. | reverse complement strand
ACAAGTCCTTGTCCAAGCGCGCGAACATTTGATCGACAAAACGTTTGAAGCACTTGCGGGGGTGAAAAAAGCGATTGTCCATTTATACAACTCCACTTCGGTGGCACAGCGTAAAATCGTGTTTGGAAAAGAACAGGATGAGATTATCGCCCTCGCTATGGAAGGGGTCGATATGGTAAAAGCCCGCGCCCTTAAACATGACGGCGAGATTATGCTCGAATACTCCCCTGAGAGTTTTACGGGGACAGAGTTGGAATTTGCCGCCCGTATTTGTAATGCGGTCACCGATCGTTGGGGGATTAGTGCGACGCGTAAAGTGGTTATCAATCTCCCCGCAACGGTCGAGATGGCGACGCCGAACGTCTATGCCGATCAGATCGAGTGGATGAGCCGACATCTCACCAACCGTGAGCACGTGTTGATTTCGACCCACACCCACAACGACCGCGGAACTTCGGTTGCGGCGACGGAGCTTGCTTTGTTGGCGGGAGCGGATCGTGTTGAGGGGACATTACTCTCCAACGGCGAGCGTACGGGTAACGTCGACATCATTACCTTGGCACTCAATATGTACACTCAAGGGGTTGACCCAGAGTTGGATTTCAGTGATTTGGAGAGTGTTGTTCAGATCGTCGAAGAGTGCACAGCGATGAAAACCCATGAACGTCATCCGTATGTGGGTGAACTCGTTTATACGGCTTTTTCAGGCTCTCATCAAGATGCGATTAAAAAAGGGATGGAGTATCAACGCTCCAAAGAGGATGAGTTTTGGGAAGTGCCGTATCTCCCTATCGATCCGCAGGATGTTGGGCGTAATTACGATGCGATTATCCGTATCAACTCCCAATCGGGAAAAGGGGGCGTAGCGTACGTCCTCGAAGATAAATTTGGCTATTCGTTGCCGAAGAAAATGCACCCTGAGATCGGGACTATCGTTCAAAAAGTGACCGATGAAGCGGGACGTGAGTTGACTGCCGAAGAAATTTTGGAGATTTTTGAAAAAACCTATTTTGGTGAACCTCATGACATCGAGTTTGTCGATTATTCAGTGATTTCTGAGAGCGCAAAAGAGCATTTGGCAAAATGTGTGTTGGAATACACCCATAATGGTAAAACGATTAAGAGCGAAGGGCAGGGGAACGGTCCGATCGATGCGTGTAAAAATGCATTGATGGTGGAGTATTCTCACGGATTTAAAATCCTCTCGTACAGTGAACACTCACGCGGAGAACTCTCCAGTGCCGAAGCGGTGGCGTACATCGAGATTCAGACCGATGGAATGGAGAAATTTTTCGGTGTCGGATGCGATAACGACATCACTGTCGCCTCGATCAAAGCGATGTTCAGCGCTCTCAATAGGGCATTTTCGTAAATCTTTTTTAGTATTCCCGCAAAAGCGGGAATCTTCTAATTCTTCTTTTACCCCATCTTCGCTATAATCGCGCAATTTTACTATGTG
>CAZKJU010000181.1:0-302 GCA_964553185.1 uncultured Sulfuricurvum sp. | reverse complement strand
GAACGCTCCATTCCTCTCGGCACTACTGCCTTCGGAATGGCTCTAGGGTTTGGATCTCGGAGATTGTCATTTGTTTTCGCTTCGCGAAAATTATTGAATCAAATAAATTATGCCCTCACACCACACCAAAAGCAAGGTCGCGTGCAGTAGTGCACAAGCGTACCGCCAGCGTTTTGGTGTGAGGGCGATTTTCTTTTGTTTCTTTTCTTATGAAAAAGAAAAGAAAGCCATCTTTCGCTATAATCGCGCAATTTTTACCAACACAGTGAGTAACCTATGATGGATGTCCGCGAAGCTTTTTT
>CAZKJU010000180.1:0-1794 GCA_964553185.1 uncultured Sulfuricurvum sp. | reverse complement strand
ACCTCGATCAGCGAAAAAGAGCGCGAAGCGAGCGACATCGAAATTCGATTCCATGAGCGTAAATTCGCCCGTTGGGCCGCCACCGTGATCGGTCAGGAGTTCAAAGCCCGTATTATGCGTTCCGAAGAACCGGTGATGGCAGAGATCCACGATATAATCACGGGTGCCAAAGTAGCTGTTAACTCACAATTCGGTCTGATGCTCTTTGATGACATCATCGTTAAAATCGAGAGTTCCAACCTCGCTACTGCCAAAATCACCGCGTCGTTTGTACGCCGAATCGAGAAGGAAACGGATGAATAGACAGGATTTAGACCGCCATCTTCAAAATAATTCAGCGCCGCGTGCTATGGCACTGTTTGGTGAGAGTCACTTTCTCATCGACCGTTACGCTCACGGACTTGCCCAGATTGAGGGTGCCTCGGTTTTGAGCCTCTATCATGACGAGTATGATTTCAATACCGCCAAAGCCCACCTCTCCCAAGGCTCCTTGTTCGGTGATCAAAATCTCCTGATCGTCAAACACGAGAAAAAGCTCCCTAAAGCCGAACTCGACACTCTCATCGAACTGGTCGGCAAAAACACCGACAACACCTTTATCTACTGCTATTACGGCGAAGATGTAAAAGGTGCCGATACTGCGTTCAAAGGTTCCCATACCGGATCGGTTCGCTTCTTTCACCCCTTCGCCGCCGAAGCGCGTGCCATCGTGATGCAAGAGGCACAAGCCCTAAGCGTTCAGCTCGATAACCAAGCGGCGTTTCATCTCCTCGACATTCACAACAATGACCTCGCCCTCGCCTGCAACGAGCTCTCCAAACTCTCTATTTTGAACAAACCGATCGGGGTCAAAGAGATCGATGAACATGTCTTTGGTCTTAGCGAAATCAAACTCGATCACTTCATCGCCCGTGTCATCGAGAAAAAAGAGTTCCTCCCCTCACTGCGCCATCTCCTCGAATCGGGAGAAAACGAGATACAGCTCCTCACCGCCATCAGCGGTTTTTTGACACAGCTCTATCTTTTTAACAGTGCAATCAAAATTCACGGGATTGCCGATTCAGCTCTCGTATTGGGATATAAACTTCCCGGATTTGTCGAAAAAGAGCGCGCCGCCCTCTCTATCAAAATTTCGCCTGAGGGGTACAAACGGGGGATCAATCTCCTCCTCGATACCGAACTGAAAATGAAATCAACAGGATCACCTGATCAGGAATCATTGCTTCTCTCCGCCCTCCTCAAACTACAATCTATACTTTAAAAAAACGAAGCCGGAACAAAGTCCCGCCTTCTACGCTAACACTGGGTTCTCTTCGGCAGAGTGCCCAAGGACACAACAGTATCCTCTACTAACCAAAACTTAAATTAAGCGGATTTTTAGTATAATCCGCGCGTTCCTTGCTCTTTGCAACACGACTGTCGTGCTGTATAACACATCCATAAGGGGCGAACACCATAAGGAGACATACGCTATGAGACATTACGAAAACTTAGTAATCGTAAAACCTACTCTTACAGAAGAAGAGATTAAAAACACCATCACACTTGTTGAAGACGTGATTACTGCTAACGGCGGTGAGATCATTGCTCGCGACGCGATGGGAATGAAAAAATTAGCTTACCCGATCGAGAAAAACGCTCGCGGTTATTTCTACGTTATGTATTACAAAGCGGCACCTGCTGCTATTGCTGAAATTGAACGTCGTTTCCGTATCAACGAGGAAATTTTGCGTTTCGTAACCATGAAATACGATACAAAACGTGAAATCGCAGCATGGAACGGTATGGTTGAAA
>CAZKJU010000179.1:0-1854 GCA_964553185.1 uncultured Sulfuricurvum sp. | reverse complement strand
ACCGAGGGAAACATTTTTGGCCATTGCTTCAAGTTCCGCATAACTTTTTCCGCACCCAAGCGTATTGCGAAACCACCGCATCACCAATCCTGTAAAAAAAGTAATCCCCTCCGCCTGAGACATACCGCGAACAACGTGCGGATTGACCCGTAACAGCATCTCATTGGAGAGTACGGCAGTGCTAGGGATATTGACCACCTGCTGCCAAAAGCTTCCGCCGAGTACCACCGCATTGCCGAGATTAGAAGCTCCTAAACCTGCGGTGCCGATTTGAACGTCACCCCCCCCCATCACGACGAGTGTTTTGGTGCTAAGACCCGTCTCTTCAGAGGCTTTTGCATTGACATGACCTAAAACCTCTCCGCTCTCTCGTATCGGGACAAACAAATCTTTGAGACCGCATTTCTCAAACTCTTCTTTGTTCCAGTTACGCTCTTTGAGACTAAAGGCTCCAGCTGTCCCCGCATTGGAAGGCTCAGAGGCTAGCTCTCCGCTAAGTTTGAAGAGTATCCAATCACTAATCATCGTAAAGTAGCAGGCTTTTTCATAGAGTGCGGGTCGGTTGTTTTTGAGCCACAGCACTCTAGGTGCGGCGGAGAGGGCGAAGGTTTGCCCGCTTGTCGTGTAGCTCTCCCGTTCTAATGATGGGTAGGTATTTTTGAGATAGGATACTTCAGCGCCCGCTCTGCTATCAACATTCGCAACACCCCAAAGTTCTCGTTTGTCGCCATCATAAACAATAATTCCCTCGCGCATACTCGATGTCGATACCGCGATAATCTCGGATGGAGTAATTTTGGCGGTGGCAATCGATTCGCAGATACACCGTTTGGCGAGTTCCCAACCTACAGCAAAATCAAATCCCATCGATCCCGAAACACCCGCTTCGGCAATATGCTCCCACTCGTATTGAGCTATGGCTATTTGGTTTCCGAGGATGTCAAAGATGATGGATCGGATACTTCCCGTCCCTGCGTCAAGTACCAGAAAATGAGGGCTCAACGCAATTCTTTCATGTTTACAAATACATCCATCGGAAGATGTTGATCCATATCCTCTTTTATTTTTTCAATACGGATATTACAAATAGAGTCTTTGAGTTCTTCGGCAAGCTGGTGAAGCTCTTTTTCGCTTTCACGCTTCGCGATTCCGCGTGCTGAACATCCGGTCACACCGGTGTGGTTGTAGGTCATACGATACATAGCTAATCCAAAAAAATATTTTATACATTAGCTAAAGCAAAGAGGGTTCCACAAAGGAACACCAAAAGAAATTTAATATTCGAGTACGTGAGGAAGAGTTTTCGCCTCTTCAATCCAGCGAACCAACTCTTTTTCGGTCGGTATACGTCTGCTAAGATTTTTAGCACTGTTTACTTCATCCATTTTTTTGAGAAGATTCGAGGGGACTCGTTGTGCTAACTCTTTTATAGTATCAACGCCCGATGCTTCAAGGAGTTCAGAATACTGAGGACCTACCCCTTTGATCCGAAACAAATCAACCATATTAGAAAAACGTGAGATATGCGCTTCAGGTATCCCTGTCTCTTTTGCCATTGCAGAGCGTTTCGCCGGTGTAGACAAAGCATGAAGCAGTTCGCCCGTGTCTTTAATACCAGCTGAATTCAATTTTTCGCCGTAAACAGGACCAATCCCCTCTACAGCTTCGATTTTATAGTGCGCCACGATCAACCTCCGTTGATAATATATAGACAAAGTATAACCATAAAATGTAATTGAAAAGTGAAATTCAGAAGAACGCTAAAAAAAGAGGGAGGGGGGGTGAGGCAGTGTTATACACTTGCCTCTTCGCGACGTTGAAGATAATCCCATTGCTTATCGACACGAGTTTGCC
>CAZKJU010000178.1:0-1890 GCA_964553185.1 uncultured Sulfuricurvum sp. | reverse complement strand
CGTTCCAATCCGGTAAGGCGTTGGAGACGCATATCCAAAATGGCTTGGGCTTGGATCGGTGAAAATCCGAATTCAGAAATAAGACCGTTTTTAGCAGTTTCGCCATCGGCGCTCGCGCGGATAAGCTTGATGATCGCTTCGATGTGATCGAGCGCTTTTTTCAAACCTTCTAAGATATGGGCACGCGCTTTTGCTTTTTCAAGATCAAAAATGGTACGGCGGATAATGACGGTTTTACGGTGATTGATGAAATGACCCAGCATTTCCAAGAGGGTAAATACGCGAGGTTCTTGATTGAAGACCGAGAGCATGATGATCCCGAAAGTTGTCTCCATATTGGTCGATTTATAGAGGTTGTTGAGAACGATTTCACTCATCGCATCACGTTTGAGCTCGATAACGACGCGGATCCCCTCACGGTCGGATTCGTCGCGAATTTCAGAGATACCTTCGATGAATTTATCTTTAACCAAATCGGCAATGGTTTCGATCAAACGCGCTTTATTGACTTGGTATGGGAGTTCATCGATGACGATGACATCTTTATTTGATTTTTTCTCGATATGGGTTTTGGCACGAACACGAATACGGCCGCGTCCGGTCTCATAGGCATCTAAAATCCCTTTTTTACCATAGATGGTTCCACCTGTAGGAAAATCGGGAGCTTTGATAAACTGCATGATCTCGATCAAAGATGCATTCGGATTATCCATCAAGTGCACCAATGCGCTCAAAACTTCATTTGGATTGTGCGGAGGGATATTGGTCGCCATACCGACGGCGATACCGCTTGAACCATTAATAAGGAGGTTTGGAACACGGGTCGGAAGAACGTCAGGTTCTTGGGTTGTCCCGTCGTAGTTGTCGATCATATCAACGGTATCTTTATCAAGGTCTTTTAGCAATTCTCCTGCATAGCGAGTCATACGTGCTTCGGTATAACGCATTGCCGCTGCGTTGTCGCCATCAACCGAACCGAAGTTCCCTTGACCGTCTACGAGCGGTGCGCGCATTGCGAATGGTTGTGCCATACGGACAAGTGCATCATAAACCGAGGTGTCACCGTGCGGATGGTATTGTCCGATTACGTCCCCGACGATACGAGCTGATTTTTTGTACTTAGCACCTGCTGAGAGGCTAAGTTTGTCCATGGCATAAAGGATACGTCTGTGTACCGGTTTAAGACCGTCCCGGACGTCTGGAAGGGCACGCCCGATGATAACGCTCATCGAATAATCAAGATAACTGCTCTTGAGTGTGTCTTCTATATTAATGTCATTTATTTCGCTGTTGTCTAGCAGATCGTTCATGCGGTCCCCAAAAGTGAAGATAATATGGCTGATTATAGCCGAATGAGCCTTAAATTCTTAAAACCTGTTTTTTTAGCTTTAATTTGCTTAATTAATTAAATAAGGTTACAATTGTTCTAGACATTAGTGGTATGGAGTTCAGCATAATATGAAAAAAATTGAAGCGGTTATTAAACCTTTTAAACTTGAAGATGTAAAAGATGCCCTTGCCGAAATCGGAATCAGCGGTATGACGGTAAGTGAAGTCAAAGGATATGGTCGTCAAAAAGGGCACAGTGAATTGTATCGTGGTGCGGAATACGTGGTTGATTTCCTCCCTAAGATCAAAATGGAGATGGTAGTAGATGATGAGATGCTCGATACCGTTGTCGATAAAATCATTGAAGCAGCCCGCACAGGGAAAATCGGAGACGGAAAAATCTTCGTTAGCGATATAGCTCAAATCATCCGTATCCGTACGGGTGAAACAGGCAGTGAAGCTATTTAACATTTGAAGTTACGCACTAAAACGAACTTGTCCGTTTTAGTGGCAGGGACAAATGTCCCTACAACCCCCTAAAGCTACCCGCATCTTCCGGAT
>CAZKJU010000177.1:0-1895 GCA_964553185.1 uncultured Sulfuricurvum sp. | reverse complement strand
TAACTTCATGTAAAATATGAAAAGCAAAACGGCTTGTTTTTTGAAAAACCGCCATCCGCATCGAATTACTTCCGATGTCAATAACGGCGGTGCACTGAGCCATTTACTCCTCTTCCTCCATCAATTGCTTGTGTTTATAGAGGAGTTCTTGCATTGTTTCAACATTATCTTTATCCGGGATAATACAATCAACAGGACAAACAGCAATACACGCAGGCTCATCATACGTTCCTACACATTCAGTACAACGGTCAGGATCGATGATATAAATCGGATCGCCCTCTTCAATTGCATCCATAGGGCACTCTTCACGGCATGCGTCGCATGCGATACATTCATCGACTATTAGTAGTGGCATAGGGTAAACCTCGGTTCTTTTAATGGTTATTGCGCGATTTATAGCGAAACGAACCTTTGAGGAGTTTTAAACTAATACGATTTAGCGTAACGGAAGAACGCAACACAGTTTTGAAGGGAGAACCAAACGGGCAATCGTACCATCCGATCCATCTTCTCGATTGGTGAGGGTAATCGCTGCTCCGATCGCTTCAGCCGCACTTTTGGCTAAGAAAAGACCCAGACCAACCCCTGATTTATTCCCTTGGCGTTTAAACGGTGCAAACAGATCGACACTTTCATCAATCCCGCACCCCTCATCGATCACTTCGATTACAATACCAACCCCGTTGAGGTAGCTGAGAAACTGAATTGTTTTCCCCTCGGGGGTAAATTTGAGTGCATTTTGCAAGAAATTCTGCAAGATTTGATTGAGGAGCGTAACTTGCAGAACAGCACTAAATGCATCGGGTTCGAAACGGGTTATAAGGGTTTTATTCTCACTATTGGCGAGGAGTTTAAAATCTCCCTCCCATTTTTTGAGAATTTGGATGATATCGGTTTGGACTGGAATCTCAAGCTGTGCTCCCTCTTGGCGACCGATATTGAGGATATCGGCGACAATTTTATTCATCTCATCAACACTTTGATTGGTGATACGGATCGCTTCGATGTACTCTTCGGGGGTCCGTTTTTTGATGAGGGTGACTTGATTTTTGAGTTTGATCACCGCCAGAGGAGTCTTGAGCTCATGTGCCGCACCGATAAAAAGCTCTTTTTGGTATTTGACAAAGTTCTGAATACGGGCGATAAGACGATTGAGCGTCTCCCCAAGAGGCTCAAATTCATCGGGAAGCTGCTCAACTTTGATAGGTCGGATGAGGTGCTCATTCATGTTTGCCAGACGTCGGGAGAGGGCACTGATCGGTGCAATCAGCATTTTAGAAAATGCGATAGCATAGAGGATAATAACAACAAAGCCAACGGCGTTAATGAGGTAAATCGAATTCATGATTTTTGTCAATAATCGCTTGGTAGGAGTGATATCACGGCTTATTTTTAGATAGGATGAATGTTCAAAGTCAAACGGATAAATCAGTGTCAATGTAGTCGTTTTGTCTTTGTGGGTCGTTTCGTAAAAATCGAGATGTTCTTCACTCGCCGTGAGATTTATGAGTTCGACATTAAGCCCCATGAGAGTATCGGTATTATTTTGTTGAGCCGACAAAAGAGATTTATATGAAGAGATATTTTCGGCATAACCGATCAGTTCAGCTTGTTTCTCATCGTAAATGGATTGTTTGATAAAAAGAAACAAAAAGGAGGAGAACAAAAGAACCAATGCCGCCGAAGCGACAATGAGTTGAAAAAGAAAGCGTCGTCTTATACTTCTTTTGGAAAACAAAAGCGGTATCCACGGCGACGTACTGTTTCGATAGTTGTAATACCGAGAGGTTTGTCCATTTTTTGACGAATTTGGTTGATCGCAACCTCGATAACGTTAGGGGTTACGAGTTCAGGTTCTTCCCAAATTGCATCGAGCAATTGTTCTTTGGAGA
>CAZKJU010000176.1:0-1905 GCA_964553185.1 uncultured Sulfuricurvum sp. | reverse complement strand
TTGTGTTGACATAAAGTCAACGGTACTCGAAGCATCGCCTCTTACCGTTAACCCTGCTTAGTTTTCAATGATCTCAAACTCAAACTCGATGCTCTTTTCAAAGCGTCTCATCGTTTGTGGACGGGAATTATAGGGGAAAATGTCTTAGATGTCAAGAGGTTTGGAAAAGAAATTTTTGGAAAGTGAAACCTTTTCACTTTCATTAAGGAATCATCGTTGAAACATACCCTGTTTCAGGTACTATAGTGATAGTTGCATTTCTACCATCTTCACCTGTAAGTGTTATAACCATATTGGTAGTAATTAAAAGATTACGCCAATTTGCATTAGCATTTGAATCAGTATCACGATAGGGTCTTCCTAAATTATCAAATACAATACTCAAGCTAGCTGAACCTGTTACATTAACACCACCAGCAACAGCCATATTAACAATTCCATAATTATCTGATAAGTTAGTAATTCCTATGCCATTATTTCCAAGGGTCAAACCAGTGAGCGGATCAATAGCTTCTTCCGCAACAACTGAATTACCGTCATAAGCTGCACTATCAGAAAAAATCTCATATGTCCAATCAGTACCAATTTGCCGAATATTTAACTTCCACATTTCTGAATACCATTGAGCATTATTTGGATCGAAACGATCATCAACCATCGCTAGATGTTGTGTGTATCGTATATGATTTGCTAACTGTTCGGTTGCCTCACCTAATGGATCACGATCAAAATTAGGCATTGCTAATACAGCTAATATACCTACAACAATTATGACAAATATTAATTCCATCATGGTAAAAGCAAAACGTTTCATAGTAAATACCTTAAAAAATAAAATTCATTAAAAACGATTATAACAAAATATAGAGAAAAAAGAGGGGATTAAATTAAAGGATGGATTCCCGCTCTCGCGGGAATGTAAAAGAGAGAAATTAGATTTCGTCTGCGAGTTCTACATTGTAAAGTATATCGTCGGTTGGATGGCGATACATAGGCATACCGAGACGTTTTTCGTCCAAGATGTGACCGATGAATCCGATAGAACGCCCAACGACGAAGAATGCGTTCAGTGCACCTGCTTCGATAAAGCCGTCGATCTCTTCTTCAGAGTATCCAAGCGCACGCCACATATCAACCATCAAGATACCAATAGTACCGTCAACGTTCAAGATAAGGTTATCTTTTTTAGAGGTTGTCAATTTTTCAACTTCAAGGGCAAAATCAAGCAACGGAGTAGCCGGGAAGTGCTCTGCCGCATATTTTTTAAGTCCTGATACACGAAGGTCAGGGTTACGAACTGATTTAATACGGTGACCGATACCGGAGATCGTTTTCCCCTCTTTTTTCATATAATCAATAAACTCAGCCGGAGACATACCGCGATCGTTTGCGTATTTGAAATATTTTGCCGCATCGTCAATAGCTCCACCGAAACGTGGTCCGATCGTAAGCAAACCAGTTACCAATGAACTGATAACATCTTTACCTGCACGTGCGGTAACTTTTGCATTGTGCGCACCTGAAACGGCAGGACCGTGATCGGCAACGGTTTTAATAACCGTCTCAAGATAATCGGTAGCCCATTTCGGATAGCGTTTTTTGAACCAAAGGAGTGAAATAACATCACCGATACCGAAACCGGTTTCAGGAGTTGCTACTGAGCTGATCGGGTAACCCGCATAGGTTGCTTCATCACCACGGTCATCAGAGATTGTACAAATGAACTCTTTTTTACGGCGAACTTTTGGTACAGCGCGAAGCTCAGGTTCTACGATTTCACCGATAGTCCCCGCAGCGCGAAGTTTTCCGTAAACTTCAGCAATCGTGTGCGGAAGGTCATTGAAACTAGCAGGTACATAGATACCTGCAGCTGCCATCGCTTCGTTTTTCGCTGCAGCCGTTTCT
>CAZKJU010000175.1:0-1935 GCA_964553185.1 uncultured Sulfuricurvum sp. | reverse complement strand
GATACACCTCTTTGGAATCGAGCATGACACTCGATCCCTCCCCAAATATGAGCTTTACCAGCCATGCGGGAAGATCGAAAAAAATGGGACGTTTCAACGTTCTTCCCATGATTTGGGTCTGTTCCAAATTGCTTATCGGCTCAGGTGCCGTAAAATTAACGGGACCGGAGATCTCTTTACGCTCGATCAAAAAAGCGCATGCACGAACCAAATCGTCCAAATGGATCCACGATACCATCTGAAATCCATCCCCCATCTTCCCCCCAAGCCCCATTTTAAACGGCGGTAGCATTTTCTCCATCGCGCCTCCTCCACTGCCGTAGACAACCCCAAAACGCATCATGCACACACGAGTATCAGAGGAAGAAACTTTTGAGGCTTCGTATTCCCAATCTTGTACCAAACGGCTTAAAAAATCGCCTCCGAAATGGTGAGAGTACTCATCGTGCTGGTGATCCGAGTCATAGATGCCGATAGCTGAAGCGTTTAGCCACGTATGGGGGGGATGGGTACACTTTCTCACTGCATCCACCAAAATAGCCGTAGTTTTTAGCCTGCTTTCGCGCAGTGTTTCTTTGTACGACGGGCTCCATCGTCCCATAATATTGGCTCCGGCCAAATTGATAATAACATTGCTGTTGTCTAGCTGAGAGACGAGAGAATCCGGCATTGTCGACGAGCGGATACTCAGAGCAACCACCTCATCACCCCTCCCTTTAAAAAAACGTCCCAACGCATTGCCGACAAACCCGCTCATACCGCAAATAACAATCTTCACGTTTACCCTTTAAAAGCACATTGCAATAGATTGTAACGGAAGTGTCTGTAGAAAAAAGATGAATGAGAACAGAAAGAAAAAAGTTTAAAGAAGAAATTAAGAAGCCGTACCCGTAGAGGGTACAGAGAAAGAGGTTAAATCAACCGCAAGAAGGGACGTTTCCTGAATCAGAACCGTACTCTTTAGCAAAATCACCGATATCTTGGAGTTTGTCTTTATTGGCTGGATTTTTCAAAATAGACTCAGCTGCCGGGAAACGGGTACCGTACTCCTTGATGAAACCTGCCGCATCATTTGCGAACAACTCTTCCCATTCGCCAACAGTGTGCTCAGCAGCGAATTTTGTTCCGTTCATATTGAATTTTGCTTTGAGCAATTTCAAATAGTGTTTTTGACCTGCTTTTGCATCTGCATAAACAGTAGTACTCATCATACCTACCGCTACAACAGCTGCAAGAAAAAGTGATGTTCCCTTTTTCATGTGTTCTCCTTAGATAATGTGTTACCCTTATGATATCGGATAAACGATAAACAGAGCTTTAACAAAATGTTAATGTGATGTTTTTTTTAGATTTTTTATCAAAAACGTATCAAACTATCACACTTTACTCATCGTCCGAATGACTCTCTACACTCTCTTTTTCCTGACTGGCGCGCACTTCCAAACGAATTTTATCCTGATGGATTTTGCGATACGCTTTGTACTGCGCCTTCTTGAGCTCTTCACCCTCAAGTCCTACTTCCGTGCCGATCTCTTGCGGTGAGAGTCCCGCTTCGTTCATCATCACCATCCGAAACTCTTTTTTCGTCAAATGGCGTTTGAGAGATGCGTACAAGGCGCGTTCATCATCCCCGATCTCTACCGCGCTGCACTCATAAGTGCGTGCCAATACTTCACGGATCGTTTTATCGGGGTTGTAACGCAACCATAATGAATTTTCTAGCATTATAAAAAAACCTTTGTATATAATTTTTTGACGCCAACGGAGCAAAGCTCCGCTTGCTACGCTAACGCTAAGTTTCCCTCGGCGGGAAGCCCGCGCACACTTGTGTGCTTATGCAAACACTTTACTTATAATCTGATTGAGGTCTTTAGTATCGACGATCACGTTTGCCTCTTTTTTGAGGACCTCTTTAGCACAAAACGCGACGCGTAT
>CAZKJU010000174.1:0-2020 GCA_964553185.1 uncultured Sulfuricurvum sp. | reverse complement strand
CCTCTACAAATCGTTTTTTCATTTCAGAAGCAGTCTGCTATACCGATAAGGCTTTAATCACTTCCATATCGAATTCATCCTCAATCTGCTTTTCTGTAAAATCATACTCACCGTAAAAATTGATATGTTGCCAGTGTACTATAGAGCCGTTTTTGAGGGCATTGACAATTTTACTTTGCTGTTCAGGATCTTTTTCTTTGGCCAGCAGGTTTGAAAAATAGAGATAGTTCCAGCAGATGATCGAGTTTTGAATTAGGCGCAGTGCATTGCTGGCAATATCCTGCTCTTCTTTTGTAGCATAAAAATATTCACCGCTGTTTCCGAAAAAAACCGCTCTGGAAAATTTGTTGGCGTTCTCGACTTTGTTCAGTTGCTTTTCGATCTGCTGTCGCAAGGACACGTCATCAATGTAAGTGAGTAGAAATCGTGTCTTGATGATACGCCCGAACTCTCTGAGAGCCTGATAGAGTTTATGTTTGCGTGAATACGAAGTTAATCGTTTGAGCAGCTGCGATGCGCTGACTCTACGCTCTTTGATGGTAAGAACCAATCGAAGTATCTGCTCCCACTGCTCTTCAATGATTTGAGAATTTATTTGCTTAACCGGCAGAAGTGTATAGCCGTTGTCCCGGTAGAGTTTTTTTGGCTCGAACGCATAGAGTTGCTGGTCCTTGAAATTCTTGATCCGTGGCGCAAACATAAATCCAAGCAGATGTGTTAACGCGAATATTACCTCACTGTATCCGAATGTATCAGTGGAGTGGATATCACTTTGAATCACCTCTTGGTGCATCAGACCATCAATGACATAGGCCGCTTCACGCTCACTTGCATTGATAACAGTTGTATAGAATAACCGCCCGGATTCATCTGAAAAGGTATATCGCGTCGATCCTCTTCCTAACCCGAAATATTTGAATGAATGCCCTGAATTGAGTGAATCGACGCTGAGATTAAATTTCTGTCCATCACTGGCAGTATGGTTTTTATGGGGATTTGATCGAAACAGCATGGGCATATCAAGGCTTTCTGTAAAAGCGAGTACCGCATCATTGGCTTCTTGGAGCATATCGGGAGATAGATACCAAGTGCGGATATGATCAATATCATGTGCTGATATCCCTTTAGATATTTTTGCCATCTTCGGGATGCTGATATTACAGCCGTAGCCAATAATTGAGGCGTACAGTGCATTGGATTTAGGGGAACGGTGATGCAGTGTACGCGTATGGTGGAGGAATTTCGCACTGTAAATTGATAAACGATCTATCTGACGAAGCACATCAATGAGAGGTATGAATTTCTCTTTTGGTAGATATAAACCGATTCCCTCATCCTCATCTTTTTTCTCCAACTTTGGGGTGTGAACCATATAAGAACCATCTTCACGTGCGTGAAAAAACGAATTAATCCCCTTGATAATATTGCTGTTAACGCTTCGATAAATCCCATCGAGTTCGCCTTTGAGATCTTTTAGAATATTTTCATGAGTATGTAACGATTCCATTTGATGTTGCTTGAGATAATCAGCTTTAAACTGATGATATTCTTCCATATTAATCAGATAATCGTTAAATGCGCGGTAACGGTAGGAGTGTTTAAGATTGAGTGATCCTGATTTGATACCATCTGCAATGGCAATGAAGAGAAACATTTTATACAGCGATATCCGAAACGGCTCGTCCGTGCTACTTTGCAATAGAGAGTTTCTCTCCTCCTCTCCCAAAAACTCCATCGGCAGTTTAGTGGTTATATTGGCACCGGTTGTCTTGAAATGCACAATCGCCTTCATCAGCGATTTATCTGATTCTTTTTCATCAAATTCGAGCGCCTTAATGATATCGGAAACCCGGTTTTGAAGTTTACGGGAGCGTATCTCAAGTATTGTGTAATAACCGGTATGATCCTCAAGTTCCTCATGGGCGTCTAAATAAGGCTTTTTTTCCTCTTCATCCGCAATCATCACTTCAACCTGCTCTCCAATGAGACGAATCTTTTCTTCTGTATCGATATTGGAAGC
>CAZKJU010000173.1:0-2063 GCA_964553185.1 uncultured Sulfuricurvum sp. | reverse complement strand
CTTATAGGATTCTTATCCGCAACTCGGTACGTTTCCGCTGTCCGAGCCATACTCTTTTGCAAAATCACCGATATCTTGGAGTTTATCTTTCATATCGGGATTGCTTAGAACCGGAACCGCACTTGGGAAACGTTCACCGTACTCTTTGATAAACCCTTTCGCATCGTTCGCAAAAAGCTCTTCCCATTCGGCAACCGTATGCTCAGCGGCAAATTTGGTTCCGTTCATGTTGAATTTCGCTTTAAGTGTTTTGAGATACACCTTTTGACCCGCTTTAGCATCCGCTAAAGCAACGGTGGCACTGAGTGCCGCTACCAATAAAACCGAAAGTAACTTTTTCATCCTAAACTCCTATATCAGAGTTTCTCTTTCGAGATTCCCTTTTGATGAGAGCAGTATAAACGATGATTGTGAAGCGATTGTGGAGGGGATTAATGTTTGGGGAGACGTTCGATTAGGGCAAGTATCTGTTGCTCTTGTTCAAATAACACAAAGTTTTTACGCACGTAGGCTTGGAGGAGAAGTTTGAGATCGTTATTCCCCTCATACGCGAAATCCTGCTTCATCTGATCAACCAAAAACCGTGCGAAATTCTCCTCTACGTCAATGTCGTAGCGTTTGGCGTTGATGGTCAGAGATACTTTGGTGTTCATCCCAACAGGCTTTCGATTTTCGCGACGATCGCTTCGATTTCAGCATCTTTGGCTGCCAACTCGTCTTTGAGCTCTTTAATCTCATCGTCTTTGGAAGCCAATGCTCCGTGCAGACGCTGGATTTCGGCATCTTTGGTCTGTGCGTTGTCACGAACCGATGCGCTCTCATTGCGAAGACTCTCCAATTCTGCATGCATTGCGCTCTGATTGTCGACAAGTTCGCTAATAAGTGTAGAGAGTTTTTCTAACGGCGTAGGATTAAAAAGCATAATATACCTTGGAATTCGGATGTAATGTTCCTTATTTTATCACAAAACGGTTTGATCTATTCCGATGATTTGCCACATGAATGCAACACAAACGCGATATTGTTTCAGTATCTAAACTATACAAAGGAATTCATGATGCTATCGATCCATTCCTCAAACTCTCAAGCCAGTTATCAAGCCCCCCAATCGGCCATCGCGTCCAAACGCTCTGCCATCGAATCAACCGATCCATCTCTACCTATGATGCAAACAGCCGAATCTCAAACACAAGAGGTTCCTGTTAACACAGCCGAGATAACGGGAAAAGGAAATTTCCTCGATATTAAAGGGTGATTTTGATCAATAATGATATCGGCATTGTGCGATTAAAATAGAGTCATCTTGGATGGCATAAACGATGCGGTGTTCGCGGTTGATACGCCGTGACCAGAACCCGCTCCAGTTAAATTTCAGCGGTTCTGGATCACCGATCCCCGCAAACGGTTCTCTGCTGATCGCTTTGATCAGTTCATTTATCCTCTTGAGCATTTTTTTATCCGTCTCTTGCCAATAGAGATAATCACTCCATGCCTCTTCGGCAAAAATGATCTTCATTCCTCAATCAACTCTTTTTCGATTCCGCGACCGCTACGCAACGATTCGATAGCACTGTTGAGACGCATAACGTTGGTTGTACTTTGCATCAGATACGCTGTCTCCTCATAGGAGCGGAAATCTTCTTCGGAAATGAGAACGGCATTTCCCCCGCTTCGTCGCGTAATGAGTACGGGAATATGATCATTGACAGCCGTATCGATCGTACGGGCAAACTGTTCACGAGCGGATGTATAGGTGATGGCGGTCATACAATGCCTCCTTGTTAAAACATGTACATATAATAGTACATGTTTTTGGAAATGTCAAGGAACTACTGGTTCATCGGGATATCAATATAGCGCTGAGATACGTGAAGCTTGCCGAAGCCTCTACGGTTTCGGGGGTTGAGAAGATTTATTGAGGCAATTACGATAAAGATTTAAAACCTAATTCTAAGCGCAAATTTTTCCTAATTAATTCCATCATTGCTGCTGATTCCTTTTGCAAAACCTGGAATGACCCCCATTTGGTAGACGATTTTTCAATCCGTTAACACCTCATGGTT
>CAZKJU010000172.1:0-2064 GCA_964553185.1 uncultured Sulfuricurvum sp. | reverse complement strand
CGGCTCAACTAAAGTTTGTGCGCTTATCGCGGAAATCGATGAAGACAACCACGCACAAATAATCGGAGCCGGTATTGCAAAAGCACAAGGGCTTCGCAAAGGGAGCATCACCAACATTGAGCTTGCCAGTAAATCGATTAAGAGTGCACTCAATGATGCCAAACGCGTTGCCGGAACGGAACTACGAAGTGCTGTCGTAACCATCTCCGGTGCGTATACGAAAAGCCTAAATTCCAGCGGTATCGTCAATATCCCGAACAAAGAGATCACCCTCAACGAGATCCAACGTGTTATGCACACCTCTTTGTATAACGCTAACATTCCTAATGAATTTGAAGTATTGCATGCCCTCCCGTATAACTTCAAAGTCGATGACCAAGACTTTATCGAAGACCCGCTAGGAATGAATGCTGCGCGCCTCGAAGTAGAAACACATATCATTACTACCCAAAAGTCTAATCTCAACAATCTTCGCAAAGCAGTTAAAGCTGCCGGCGTTGATGTCGAAAGCGTTGTTCTCAGCGGATATGCTTCAGCGATTGCTGTATTGAACGCGGATGAAAAAGAGTTAGGTGCTGCCGTTGTCGATATGGGCGGCAATACCAGTAATATCGTTATCCATTCCGGTCATGCTATCCGTTACAACGATTTCCTCGGTGTCGGTTCAAACCATATCACTAACGATTTGTCTATGGCATTACACACTCCTCTGCATACAGCGGATAATGTCAAAATCAGTTACGGATCACTCTATGCACCAAGTAACGATTTGATCGAACTCCCTGTAATCGGTGATGAAACATCAACCCATGAAGTCTCGCTCGAAGTGGTTCATAACGTTATCTATGCCCGTGTTGAAGAGACATTGATGATTATCGCTCAGTCGATCGAAAAAAGCGGTCTTAAAGAACATATGGGAGCCGGTGTTGTCCTTACCGGTGGATTTACCAAAATCGAAGGTCTCCGCGAACTGGCTGTCGCTATTTTAGACAATATGCCGGTACGTCTTGCTAAACCTACTGATGTCGGCGGTCTTTTTGATACCCTGAGAGATCCTTCGTACTCAGGCGCAGTCGGATTGGTTAAATACCTTTCCGGCGGCTATACCCAATACGAAATCGATGTGAATCGACGTATGCGTCATAGCAGTGAAGAGCCTATTACATCTCAAATGAGTCATCAAATCCACGAAGAGGCGCCTAAATTTGAAGCTTCTGCTCCAACCTCTATTCCAACACCGACGGCAACTGCAACGCCACCACCAGTGAAGGAAGAGAAAAAAGCAGAAACTCAAAAAATGGTCAATATTACGGAGAAAAAACCCGTACAAGGTGATCAACCAAACCCGATTTCCAAATTTTGGAATTGGGCAACTCAACTATTTTAATCACGTCAAGGAGCAAGCATGGAACCATTTTCAATTGAAGAATCAACAACTCTCACAGGAGCACGCATCGTAGCGGTCGGTGTCGGCGGCGGCGGCGGAAACATGATCGGGTATATGCTCAAAGAGCAAATTCCTGGAATCGAATTGATCATCGCGAATACGGATGCTCAAGTATTGGAACAAGGTTCTGCGGCAACCAAAATCCAACTCGGTGCAAAACTGACCAAAGGTTTGGGTGCAGGGATGAAACCTGAAGTGGGTAAAGAATCTGCTATCGAGAGTTATGAGGATTTGGCTCGTGCGCTAGAGGGTGCGGATATCGTTTTCGTAGCAGCAGGTCTTGGTGGAGGTACCGGTACGGGTGCTGCTCCTATCATCGCTAAAATCGCTAAAGAAGTAGGTGCTTTAACGATTGCAGTTGTGACTAAGCCATTCTCATTTGAGGGTAAAAAACGTCTTAAACTTGCAGAAGACGGTCTTAACGAACTCAAAAATGAATCCGATTGTATCGTTGTTATCCCTAACGACAAACTTCTCTCAATCATTGATCCAAAAATGGGGATCAAAGAGAGCTTCAAAATCGTTGACAGCGTACTTGCTCGCGCAGTCAGCGGAACATCTGGTGTTATCCTTGCCAGTGGCGACAATGACATCAACCTCGACTTCGCGAGCAAGTA
>CAZKJU010000171.1:0-2096 GCA_964553185.1 uncultured Sulfuricurvum sp. | reverse complement strand
TTCGTGATCGATTGCCTTATCATGCACCTTTGAGGAATGATGATCATGTTGACTTCATTATGAAACTTATGACTTGGGTTCTGAGGAACAATTATTTCAAGTTCGGCAATCAATGGTATCTTCAACTACAAGGTACTGCCATGGGAACACCACTCGCCGTCCCCTTTGCATGTTTGTTTGTGGCTCATCTTGAACATATCATATGGAATGGCCCGACGTCTGTCCTCACACCACCCCTGTTTTATCGACGATACATTGACGATGTTTTCTATGTTGCAGAATCTGTGAACGATGCAGAATTATTTTTCCAAAAATTCAACAACGTCCTTCCAACCATTCGCTGTGGATCTATCACCATTGATCAGCATTCGGGTATATTTTTGGACGTCGAGATTTACAAAGGACCCAGATTTACCTCGCGGAATATCTTGGATTTTCGGACTTATCAAAAGGCACAAAACCGATACTTATACCTTGCACCGAATTCGTATCATCGTCGCGACATATACAAGAGTACCATCGTGTCTGAACTTAACCGATACCGCTTGACATGTTCTGAAGACAATGATTTTTATCGTATGCGTTCATTGTTTTATCAGCGCTTGGTGGCTCGGGGATATAATCCAGCATATTTAAATTTAATATTCCCTTGTCACTCTTCCCGTTTGGAACTCTTGCAATCAATTCACCGTCGGGTTGGAGAAAAGGCAATTAATTCTTTGGACAAAATTCCGCTACTCTTCAAGGTAACGAACTCGTCCGAATTGTCTCACATTCGCTTTTCTCAATTAACACGTGTCCCAGACGAATTGCTGAAAAGTGGTGACAAATACACAATGTCACTATTGTCTCAACCTGTCATTTCCTGCTTCTCAAATGGAGCTTCATCGTATAAACACATTGGGAACGCAAGAAAAACATTGCATCAAAGTATTTCGAAAAATAATTAACAAGAATTATTTATTCGAAATATTTTTTGTAGCTGCTGCACACTCACCCATGAGTCTTTTGGTCAATGCAACTTCGTCGCACCTCCGGACTACTCTACAGAAACGTTGGAATTTGAGCCGCCCAATTTTTCGGCTCGCTTCGCTCGCCTTGCGCCTGCTCGCAAGCTCGCCACGGCGCGTCCTAACACTGTCTCCATCACCACTAACCAGGCCTACCACCCCACTTACTTTACACTCATCCATCGGCCAGAGCAGTTGCCAGCTACCCCTACCACTTACTTTTACCTCTCTTTCTTGATACTGACCCCTTTCCCCTACTTAAACACACTTTCCACTATGTACCCTAACCTTATCAATATTTTTGTACATGCTACGGACACACGCACCCTAACCATAGCCCGCATGACCTACCCTGAACTCCCCCGGACCTCATGCTGTTGCGTCCTCCGTGAACCACGCTCGAATCTCCATAGATCCGTTGAGATCCGTTGAGCTTCTAGAAGTTTGGTTCGTCGTGTTTTTGTCATTTTTTCATCATCTTTTTATTTGCTGAAATCACAATTTAATTGATACCTGATGAGTATACGCATAGTATACGAAACTAGTCGTATCATCAAAAATTAATTAAAATTTTGTGAACAACCTTATATAGCAAATAAAAGGGTTTTATTTTCGTTTTCCAATTGAATTTCAGTCTTTTTCAGTGCAAATCATTGAAATTTGTTACTCCAAATCTTTGAATTTTACCACTGAAATTTTGAAGGATCACTGCAATTCATGGATTCCGAAATCAACATCAACGAGTACCTGCGGCTTTCTCAAGCAATGCAAGACCAGCATTTTCCCAACCAAACATTATCGTCTATCGATCAACCAGGACAAAAACGTCGTCGCGGGGATATCAACGATGATGTTGGTACAAATGATGTACAATTCGTACTTCCAAATGTCGATAATCAGTCTTCCGCGAACAACATGGACACTGACAATGACCCACCAGCTGCTCGATCTGAACCAACTATCCGTATTTCATTGGGCACGTCTTCCGCAGCTGCAACTGAACCATCAATGACCTCCCTTATGGTTCAGATTGCGATCAAAACAGCGATTGAGAATTATGTATGTGATACCGTACGTCGTTACGGT
>CAZKJU010000170.1:0-2103 GCA_964553185.1 uncultured Sulfuricurvum sp. | reverse complement strand
TAAAAAGATTATGCTTTGGTTTAATCAACTTTAACACTATTTGCGTAATAATAATGATATGAAAATACTAATTATAGATCAGAGCGGATTTCAGCTTCAAACTCGAAAAATGTTACTTGAAGAGGCGTTTAAAGAGCCTGTTGACACTGCTTCAACCCTTGGCGAAGTATTCATCACTTATAAAAAAGGGTTTTATGATGTCGTGATCATCGATCATGGGATTGAAAACGGGCAACAATGTGTGGATCATATATTATCGATTGATCCGATGCAGGGGATTTTGGTTGTCAGTATAGCGATTCATTGTGTGGTAAGCCGCTGTCAAGATTGTGTCAATAATCATTCAATCCGACGGCTGTTTAATCCGACTCCGATTAAAAATATTATCCGAATGGTAGAGGGATTTCGAAACTATTCGTGTGATCATTATGATGCGGAGACGGATAAACTACCAAAATAACTGTGTTGCACTTGATTGTTGAATGGGCGTTTGAAGTTTGTGGAGGGTGGCTCCGAATACTGGATTCGAACCAGTGACCAAGTGATTAACAGTCACCTACTCTACCGCTGAGCTAATTCGGAATAAAACAATGAAGAAATCTCTATAAATGGCTCCGAATGCTGGATTCGAACCAGCGACCAAGTGATTAACAGTCACCTACTCTACCGCTGAGCTAATCCGGAATCTTTAAGAGGGCGCAATTATACGCTATGTCGTCCTAGATGTCAATAAAAAAAGTATTATTTTGAGTGTTTTCGATCAATATTTTCACTTGGTACGAAAAAAATGATATTGGATCGTTCGATTTGTGCGATTTTACCCTGATGAAGTAAATTTTCGAACCGTTTTTTGGAGTCGGCATCGAAAAGAGCATCGATATCATCCATCGTTAGAGGACGTTTATCGAGAGTAGTAAGGATATCATCATCGCTATAGCTACTGGCAGCAGCGAGTGCATGGGTGCGTGAGACAATATGGATTGGTAATAGAGGATCAAACAGGTGCGAGATCGTATGAAGTTCTTCAAAGCTAAGCGGTTGTACGGCATACGCAGGAGGGCGATCGATCGTACCGATGTCGATCCGTTCACAATGGACACTGAGTAGAGCGCGGTTGAGAACTTCCACTTCGCTTATCGAGTCATTGACTCCTTTGACAAAGAGAACCTCGATAAATAGTTTTCCCTTAAATACCTGCGAGAAGCGGGTGATACTCTCGATAATGGTTCCGATTTCGATCTCCTCGGCGGGACGATCGATTTTTTTAAACACTTCAGGTGTAGCGGCATCGAGTGAGAGTTTCACCTGATCGAGCTTCAAAAGAGTATTAAAAATTTTTGGATCATTCAAACATGCACTGTTTGAGAGAATAAGGGTCTGAATATCCCCTTTGAGGGTGTCAATCGTGTCGACAAGCAAATCCAAATAAGGGTACATCGTCGGCTCACCGTTGGCAGTGATTGTAATCACATCAATAGAGGGGTGTTTCACAAGCGCTTCTTTTAAATCAGTGATGATCGTCTCTACGGGAGTGATCGTATGCTGGTGTGCCATAGCGGGGGCAGGGGCGAGTTCGCAGTAGAGACAGTCAAAGTTGCATTGTTTAGCCGATGAGGAGAGATCGATCCCGAGAGACGCACCGAAACGGCGGGAAAAGACGGGACCGAAGATGGTGGACATCTATTTTTTGCTCATCCGTTGGCATTCGCGGACAAAGTGTTGTGCGTTCTCAACCGGAACATCCGGGAGAATCCCATGTCCGAGGTTGAAAATATGGCGTTTACCGCCCATAATCTCTTGGATCGCCTCGACACACGCTGTGGTTTGCTCTTTTGAGTACAAACGGCACGGCTCCATGTTTCCTTGCAGAACATAGCGATCTCCGAGTTTCTCTTTTGCCAGAGCCATAGGGGTACTCCAGTCGACACCGAATACATCGAAGTTTCCGTACACTTTGTCTAAAAAGGCTGGGATCCCTTTTGGGAACATAATAACGGGAATATGCGGGTATTTCTCTTTGAGATACTCGGCGATTTCTACCATGTAGCTCCATGAGAACTCATCGTATCGGCTCGGTTCGATTGCCGCTGCCCAGCTGTCGAA
>CAZKJU010000169.1:0-2158 GCA_964553185.1 uncultured Sulfuricurvum sp. | reverse complement strand
CGACATTGTAACGACAGCGCCACCGCCCACTTTTTCCATCCGTTTTGCCGCTTCTTGGGTTCCGACAACGAAAGCATTGACCGTAGCGGTGTAGATGTTGTTCAAACCGCGCGGTTTTAAGCGCATAAATTTACCGTATCCGCCGACAACCGGACGACCGTAGATCATCGCATTGCTAACGAAAAAATCAACACGGTCGAAATCAGCATCAATCGCTTCAAAAAGAGGTTTAAACTCATCGGTTTCTAAAATATTGAGAGGATAGGCACGTGCTTTTACTCCGTATTTGTTCTCCCACTCTTGTGCTAATACATTCGCAGTTTCGGCATTTGAGTTATAGGTAAAGGCGATATTAACACCTTGTTGAGCAAATTTTTCAGCGATGGCTTGTCCGATCCCTTTGGTGGCTCCCGTGATGACGAGTGTTTTGCCCTTCATATTTGACATTCTTTATGCTCCTACGATAGTGTAATTTTTAAGTACGGATTCGAGTTTTTTGAGGTTCTCAGTGCTCGGGGCAACGAGAGGTAGACGATACTCTAGTGTATCGATTAGCCCTGCAATATACATAGCGGCTTTAATCATCACAGGATTGGATTCTAAAAAGAGGGCTTTGTTAATCGGGAAAAGGTGATCATTAATAGCTTTAGATCCGCTCAAGTCACCCGATAATGCTTTGGCAACCAACTGGCTTTTTAGATCTGGCAAAAGGTTGGAAGTCACCGATGTGATACCCGCTCCGCCGCACGCTAAAATTGCGTAATCGATTGCATCATCCCCGCTGAAGACTTTGAGTTCCGGTCTGCGAGAGAGAAGTTCGATGGTGCGTTCAATGCTTCCCGTCGCCTCTTTGATCCCATAAATATTGTTAACATCATCGAAAAGGCGGATAACTGTATCGGCACTGATATCGACCACGGTACGTCCCGGAACGTTGTAGAGCATAAATGGCAGTTCCGGCACTGATTCAGCGATCGCTTTGTAGTGTTGATAAAGACCCTCTTGGGACGGTTTGTTGTAATAGGGTGCAACGGAGAAAATGGCATCGACACCACACTCTTGTGCTGTACGTGCCGCTTCAATGGCCTCGGCGGTGGAGTTGCTTCCCGCACCTGCTAACACTTTAGTTGAAGTTCCTTTACACACGCTTACTGCGATCTCCATGCAGATTCGGTCTTCGTCGTACGTGAGTGTTGCACTCTCTCCGGTTGTCCCTACCGGACAAACGGCATCAATCCCATTATTAATTTGGCGCTGGATGAGCTCTGCGTATTTTTGCTCATCGAGTTTTCCATTTTTAAAAGGGGTTATGATGGCGGTTGTTGAGCCTGTTACTAGATTCATTTTTTACCTTTTCGTAGGATTATCGTGGTTGATTTTTCAGGAACCAAATAGGTTTTGGCTACGTTTTGGATTTCGGTTGGATTTAGTGCTTCAATCGCTTTTTCATAGTTGAGGAGCGGTTTGATATCGCCACGCGCCATATAGCTTCCGAAAAGTTCGGCAACTGACGTTGAACTTTCCAATGAGTAGATGAAATCGGCTTTGGTGTTGATTTTGACTTTATCTACTTCGGATTTTTCAACCGGTTTGTTTTGAAGGGTGTGAATCACATTCCAAATTTCTTTTTCCACCTCTTCGGCTTTGACACCGTTGTTGCACACTGCTAAAAAAAGGAAAACACCCGGATCGATATTTTCCATATTATAGGCATAAATTTGGTTTACCAGCCGTTTCTCATCGACCAGTACACGGTTTAGTCGTGAGCTTTTGCCTGAACTTAGCATTTCACTGAGCGCGGAGAGTTTTGGTTGATCAGCGTGTTGGAAATTCGGGATCGGGAAACTGATCGCGAGCATCTCTACTTCGCTCTCTTTGTGTACCTCTACACGGCGAGCTCCGTCTTGTTCAGGTTCGATAATCTTTCTGGTAGGGATATCGAGGGTGTTGCTAACACTTCCGAAATTCTTTTCAGCCTCTTCGAAAACTTTGGCAGGATTAATATCGCCTGTTACAATTAAAATCGCATTTTTCGGCTGATAGTAGGTTTCATGAAACGTTCTGATGTCCTCTAGCGTCCATGTTTGAATATCATTCATAAACCCGATCGGTGTCCAATGATAAGGATGATACACATAGGCACTGTTAAAGAGACGAA
>CAZKJU010000168.1:0-2161 GCA_964553185.1 uncultured Sulfuricurvum sp. | reverse complement strand
TGGAAATAATTGCTCCACTTTAGCACCATATCAATTACTACCCGCAATTAAAACCTTTCAATATGCATGATAGTAAAATCACTGAATTGTTTGATTTACTGGATAAATGGAGATATTTTCCAGCATATCAACTTGAAAGACGAGCAGACATCTTTTTTGCTGTCTTTATGAAGCAAATTATCCACAGCAAGTATAATATTGCTATCGATGCGATAATACCAGAATTTCCTGTCCGAGTGGGAGCGGTGCATAATATTGACATCAATAAGTCCTACAAGATTGATTACTTATGTGTTAATCAACAGGCACGTAAAGTGTTTCTTACTGAGTTAAAAACGGATGTTCATTCAAGGCGTCCCAAGCAGGACGATTATCTGACAAGGGCGAAAGAGATAAACATATCTGGTTTAATGGATGGCTTGATAAAGATTTATAACGCAACTTATCAGAAATCAAAATACTTGAATTTGCTTCATGAAATAGAAAAACTTGGGTGGATAAATATAACGGGAGATGTGATAACCAATCTCCATATGACATATGAAGTGGAAATACTATACATCCAACCTGAAAAACACCCAGATGATACCAACGAGGTAATCACTTTCGAAAATGTTATTTCTGTGCTTAGAACAAACTCCGATTCCCTTTCGCACCGTTTCATCCAGTCACTTGAAAGATGGAAGGTCAATCCCAATGAAGTAGTCAGCCATCCTTAATTTTTGCTTGAGTCAGATATTTTGAAAATTAACTCATGATGCGCATCGGGTAAGCTATCACTATTCTTCTTCGCAACCTGTTGTTTATTTGATGATAGTTTTTCCTTCAGTTCCTTGACGCTACGGAGCATTAGTTCATCAATGATTGCCCCATATGAATCCAACGTTACCTTGATGGAGTTGTGACCAAGAATTTTTGACAGCACCCCGATATTCATACCATTACTGAGTGCGACTGTCGATGCGAAAGTTCGTCGTGCTAAGTGTGTTACCAAAGGTTTGTTCTTAGGAATGCCAGCAATATCTCCTATCTCTTTTAAATAGGCATTGTATTTTACATTGGACGGGACTGCCAGACATTTGCCCTTTTTCAGACACTGGGGATGGTTTTTGTATTTCTCCAGTATTTCCAGAGCACGGGGTAGGAGAGGAACTTGGTAGTCCTTTTTTGTCTTCTTGCGATGGATGTTTAGCCAAAGTTCACTATCCATTCCTTTGGTGATGTTTTCAGGAGTCAGAGATTCAACTTCTGCATAGGCAAGTCCTGTGTATATACAAAACACGAAGATGTCTTTTATGACATTCAGCCTTTCAACGTCGAAATTGGCATGGTCGATTCGGTCAATCTCTTCCTGCGTGAGGTATTGAATGCGCTTCTTTGGCAGTTTTATCTTATAATTTTCAAATGGGTATTTCTCGATATATCCCTTATGCATTGCTTTATGAATAACCCTTGTAAAGCGTTGGTAGTGCTTGTAGCATGTCGTTGTTGAATTATTGAACTTCTGCTTGAGGAATGATTCAAAACCGCTCATGAACTGGTAGTTCAGTTCATAAAGGAACATATCGCTTCTATGGTACTTGAATTTAATGTATTGCTTGAGGCGCAGGTGGGTGTTTGTGTATTTAATAATGGTGGCAGGAGCGAAGTCCTTCCCTTTCAATTTCTTCATTTCCCCAAGCTGTTCCTCGTAGATTTTCAGAACGGTAAGCTGAGATATTTCGTTGCCATCGAGTGTTTTTTGGATGGTGTGAATATTATACGGCTTACCGCTCACATTTAATTGATTGACAATCTGGAGTACTTTTACCTTCAGGGAATCAAGCGTGGCATTGGCAGTTATTGCCTCTTGGGTTGCACCTCTGATTCTCATTGCTTTTTTATCCCAGTCTGCTGCAGGTATCCTGATGCCTGTTGCTCTTGTGAAGTGGTCATAGTTGTGTGCTACACGCAGATACACTGGCACAAGATTCTTGGAATTCTTCTTTGTCCTGTTAATCCAGAACGTGATTTTGATGTTGTTTTCCATAGCATAAAATGTTAAAATTTAACAAAGTCGATTAACGGCATTCTATGCTGGTTTGCGAACATCAAATTAGCCAATTCTTAGTCCAAAACGGGTAGTCGGAAGTATAGGTGTAAGAATTGGCTAATTTTATTT
>CAZKJU010000167.1:0-2211 GCA_964553185.1 uncultured Sulfuricurvum sp. | reverse complement strand
GGAGAGGATCTGTTTTTCCATATAAAGTTTGACCACATCGGTCACTTTACGGAGGATTTTATGAAGTAACTCAGGGTTGGAATACATCATTTTTTTACAAATATTGTACGTTTTTGTCCCTTGCCCCTCGATCATATAGGTGGCTAATGTCCAAGGTGCCCCGGTGAAGCCGATGAGGGCTTTGTTGTCGTCGCGTGCATCGAGCTGTGCACGGAGAATTTTGATGGTGTCATACACGTAGGTAAGTTTAGAAGCCGCTTCGTCACCGCCGATCAGTTCATTCAAATCTTCTTCAGATGTGATCGGTTGAGCGAAAACGGGACCTTCTCCTTTGATGAAGTCGAGTTGCATCCCCATTTCGTTAGGAACAACCAAAATATCGCTGAACAAAATTGCTGCATCGACGTTGACGATATCGATCGGTTGGATGGTAACTTCTGCCGCCATATCAGGGGCATGGCAAAGGTTGAGGAAATTTCCGGCACGTTTACGAACTTCCATGTACTCTGGGAGATAGCGTCCCGCTTGGCGCATCATCCATACTGGGGTATAAGGGGTTTCCTTGCCAAAACAGGCGTCAACGAAAATTTTAGACATGGTGTTCCTTAGTGCTCATGATGTCCGACTTTACTGAGAAAGTAAAGTCCTACGGCAACTGCCGTGATGGAAAGGGCTAGATAGAGTAACTCTAATGCTCCGGTAAATACAGTGTGTCCCACTTTTTGGAAAAAGCCGACGACCAAAACCATCACGATAACTTTTGAAATTTTATCTTTGAGTTGATCGAGAGAGTGGACGGCTAGGAGTTGATTTTCATGTCCGTGTTCATCTTTTGCCGGATCGATATCGGAGATGAAAAGCTCATACAGACCGAATGAGAAGATGATCATAACAACCCCAATGAGGTACAAATCGACCGCTCCGATGATCCCTCCGACAATCTCTTCATGAAAATGTTCCGGATGGGCATGCGTTGCATAGGTATGGATGACATACGCCGCTGTATTATAAACATCGACACTCGCAACGGCAAAAAGGACAAATGCCCCAACAAGGCCGAAAACCACAGCTAGGATGATTATGAATCGTGTGCTCCATAATCCGTGTTCAAATAATTTCTCGAAGAAGTGCATAATTATGCTCCTTGCATCTCTACCCATTTCTGAGCAATTCGTACGGCATTGGTTGCCGCTCCGACGCGGAGATTATCGGCAACCACCCACAAGTGAAGGACGTTTTCTCGACTTAAATCATTACGGATACGTCCGACAAACGTTTCATTCTGGTCCATGCAGAGTGATGGCATCGGGTAAATACTCTCTTTTGGTTCATCAAGGACGATGATGTTGGGTGCTTTTCGGAGTAATTCACGTGCTTCATCCGCGTCCACCGCACCGTCAAACGTGAGTGTCAGCGTTTCGGCATGACCGCGAAGGGTTGGGATACGGACACACGTTGCGCTCACTTCGATATCTTTGTGCATGATTTTCTGCGTTTCATTCACCATTTTGAGCTCTTCTTTGGTGTAGCCACTATCGGTAAAAGAGTCGATTTGAGGGATAGCATTAAGAGCGATACGGTGAGGGAATTTTTTCGGTTCCATATCGTCGAGTTTGAAGGCAAAAAAGGCCTGCATCTGCTCCACGAGTTCTTCCATTGCCGTTTTACCCGCACCTGATGTTGCTTGATAAGTGCTGACATCGATACGTTGGAGATCATACGCATCATCGAGAGGTTTGAGAGCTTGAACCATTTGTATGGTTGAGCAGTTCGGATTGGCGATGATACCGGTATTTTTCCATTGAGCGATATCTTCAGGATTCACTTCCGGTACGACGAGAGGGACCTCTTCAAACATGCGAAAGTGGCTGGTATTATCAATAACTACGGCTCCCGCTTTTGCGGCATATGGGGCAAATTCAGCCGATACGCTTCCGCCGGCACTGAAGAGGGCGATTTCGATCTCTTCTTCATCGAACACTGTTGGCGTTAGCTCTTTGATAACGAGGTCGTGATCTTTGAAGGTGACGGTATTTCCTGCACTGCGAGCACTGGCTAGAGGGACAAGCTTGTTTAATGGGAACTCGATCTCTTCGAATATACGTAAAATTTCTTCGCCGACGGCACCGCTGGCACCGACGATAGCTACATTATAAAGTTTCATAGGAAGCTTTCCTTGAGGGTGAGGGGTATCACCCGTGAATATTTTCC
>CAZKJU010000166.1:0-2248 GCA_964553185.1 uncultured Sulfuricurvum sp. | reverse complement strand
GTTCGTCTTTGATCTCTTGTTTAAGAACATTAATTTCACTGATAATGCTATTTTTAGTAGCTAAAAGTGCATCATATTGAAGATTTGCTTCTTCGATTTGCGGGTCAAATGCATCGATCTCTTTATCAACATGAGAAAGTTCGATCAATTGTTCAAGGTGTTTGTTCATACGGTTCCTTTTGGAGTTACACAATTACCTAATAGAGGGCATTTGATAATGCCCTTTTACACTTAAAGATAGGTGAAGGGGTTCTTTGATGGTGAAATTATAACACTCAATCCTAATTTTTCCAAATACCCCCCTAAAACCTCGCCAAAATAGCGTTCGCTTTCATAGTGTCCGATGTCAATCATCGATAATCCGAGAGACGAAGCCTCCATTGCATCATGATATTTGATGTCGCCCGTCAAAAAGCAATCGGCCTCAATATTTCGCATCAATGATGCACCCGATCCCGTTACCAATGCACACGTTCGGATATACTCATGACATTTTACCCCTCGCGTGTGTGGAAGCCCTAATGCCATTTTAATCTTAGCCGCGAAGGTATCATACGGCGCATCTACCCCGAGGTAGGCGACAAACCCCTCTTTGGCGATAATCGGATAACCGAGCACTTCAGTGGCTACATAGTCATTGAGATGGGTTTGGTCGAAATTGGTGTGCATCGCGATATTAGCAATATTTTTACGGATCATCGGAGCAACAATCTTTGCCGGATATTGGTTGAATTGCAGCTGTTTGAGTCCGCCGAAAATAATCGGATGGTGAGTAATCAAAAGGGCATTTTCAGGGATGGATTCGATTAATTCTTCATCTATATCAATGCTAAGTACCACATGGGTAATCTCTTGTGCAAAATCACCGACAAGCAAACCGGAGTTATCCCACCCCTCTTGGATCGCAAAGGGGGAGAGCTCATCGAGGTAGGTATAGATCTCTTTTACCGTCATTTTTCATAACTCCTTTTATGCCGTTTGAGACGAACATGAACTGCCTGAGATCCAGAGAGTGGATCGGAGTATTTAAACTCAAATTCCCCTAAACTTTCGATCAAATCAAGAAGCTTTTTAAATCCATAACTGCGGGGATCAAATTCGGGTGATTTGTTAATGAGGTTTTGTCCGATGGAACCTAAATACGACCATCCCGCTTCATTGGTCGTATCCTCAACCGCATTTCGTACCAGTGCTAAAAGAGCTTTATTATCCGGTTTTATTTTGGCTACGACCGTCTCTTTATGGTTGGCGTCGCGGCGGAGATTTTCGGTATAGATAAATTTATCACAGACTCCTATAAACGCTTTGGGTGTTTTTTGTTCCCCAAATCCGTAAACTTTGATCCCCGATTCGCGGATACGACTCGCCAAACGGGTGAAATCGCTATCACTCGAGACAATACAAAAGCCGTCAAAGTTTTTTGTATAGAGAAGATCCATCGCGTCAATAATCATCGCACTGTCGGTCGCATTTTTCCCTGTGGTGTAGGCAAACTGCTGCATCGGATGAAGTCCGTGCTCTAATAGGGCATTTTTCCACCCTTTGAGTTTTGTATCGGTCCAATCGCCGTAAATTCGTTTAACACTGGCAATACCATGTGCCGCAATCTCATCCATGAGTCCTGCAATAATAGAGGGCTGAGAGTTGTCTGCATCGATTAAAACAGCGAGTCGAGCTTGATCATCAATCATTGAGCACTTCCTAAGGAGAGGAGAGCCTCACGCGCTTGCGGGAAGTCACTTTGGAGTTCCAAAGCACGTTTATACATCGTCCTCGCCTCTTCAATCTCACCCATATCGACCAAGAGGTTACCGTAGTTGTAAAACGTCTGTGCGTATGCATCATCAATCTCGATCGCTTTGAGATAATGATCCTGAGCGCGCTCATACGCTTTCTCGAGCCGGTAAAGCGATGCAATGGCATTATGAGTCAAATCATCGTTTTCATCAAGTTCCAAGGATCTCTCATACAATTCAATCCCCTTAAGAATATCTCCGCTTTTTGCGGTTACGAATGCAAGTTTGTTAAGGATCTCAGGATTGTTCGGTTCAATATTCGATGCCTCTTCGAGAGTTATTCTCGCATTATTAATCTCTCCGCGTTCATACGCATTATCAGCTTGCTCCACCAAAATATCGGCGGTAGGAAAACCCGAATCGGGGGTAGATGCAGGATTAGATTCAGTTTTTTTTGTTGGCTCATCCTCTAACGTTTGGACATGACGATAGATCTGATATGCGAAAAAAAG
>CAZKJU010000165.1:0-2307 GCA_964553185.1 uncultured Sulfuricurvum sp. | reverse complement strand
TTGATTTTCGCTCTCCTTGCATGGGCATGGAAACGCAAAATCTGGTCTGAAGTTCACTAAGGAGTAACGGATGAAAATGGTTAAAATTTTAGCTTTATCGGCACTTTTGAGTGTCGGTGCAGCGGCAGACGATACTTTGGCATTGAACATGAGTCAAATGGAAAACGGTTTGAGCAATGTTCAAAAAGGGTTCCTCTACAATGCTCCTGCAATGATCAAAGGGGGTGTTAGTGAAATTCAAAAAGCAAACGCCCTTTTTCATAATGTTGATGCAACGAAAAAATATCTTCCAAAAGATAAACAATGAGTAACATCGCTTTCAATGCGGCTAAGCGTATTGACACGGCGAGCAATGAGATGATAAAAGCTTTGAATGCAAAACAATATTCAAAAGCGCATCAGTCTTATTCTGAAATCGTCACTGCGTGTACTGCATGTCATGCAGTTGTTCGCGGCTGGTAAAAAATACCTAAATTTGCCTCTTATGGGGCAGATTTTACCTCGTAAAATTCTCTAATTTCCCCAATAAATAAAACTCAAAACAACTTTTAGATACTATCCGAACACTTAAGAGTCTCAAGGATTTGTGTGTTAATAGATAGCTATGGCAGAACCGTCGATTATTTACGTGTTTCGGTGACGGAACGGTGTAACTTTCGCTGTCAGTACTGTATGCCCGAAAAACCCTTTTCATGGGTACCCAAAGAGAACCTCCTTAGTTTTGAAGAGCTGTTTGAATTTATCAAGATCGCGATTGACGAAGGGGTAAAAAAAATCCGTATTACAGGTGGTGAACCACTATTACGTGAAGATCTCGATACGTTTATCAAAATGATTTATGATTATAAAAACGATATCGATCTGGCAATGACAACGAACGCATTCTTACTCAAAGGGGCTGCTCAAAAGCTATATGATGCAGGATTACGTCGTTTGAATGTCTCTATCGATTCACTCAAACCGGAGATTGCCGAAACGATTGCGAAAAAAGATGTGTTACGTCAAGTCCTTGAAGGGGTTGAAGAAGCACTTCGGGTAGGGATGAAAGTTAAAGTAAATATGGTCCCAATGAAGGGGCTTAACGATAATGAAGTTCTCGATGTACTAGAGTACTGTAAAGAACGTGGGATGGTGGTTCGATTTATCGAGTACATGGAAAACGTCCATGCCGAGGTCAATATCAAAGGGATGCAAAGCCCTGAGCTTTTGAGTATTATCGGAAGTCGGTTTACGTATGAGGATGAGGGATTTGATGGTCATTCACCGTCGCATTATTATAAACTCGAAGATGGCTATGAGTTTGGGATCATCGAACCACACAAAGACGATTTCTGTACCAAATGCAACCGCATCCGTCTCACGGCAGAGGGAAATTTGATCCCGTGCCTCTACTTCGATGAGGCGATGTCGATTCGTGATGCAGTACGTCGCGGCGACATCAAAGAGGCGGCATTGGTTCTCAAAGAGGTGATCCGTACCAAACCCGAAAAAAACCGTTGGAGCGAGGGTGATACTGAGCAATCCAATCGTGCGTTTTACGAAACGGGAGGATGAACATGTTACATTTAGTAGAACATTTTTACTCCGTACAGGGTGAAGGGAAATACGTCGGTACACCCTCACTTTTTTTCCGTTTCGGTGGGTGTAACCTCAAATGCGAAGGGTTCGGATGCGTTGAAAAAGCACCATCAGGAGCTGATATTTTGGGATGTGACACGGTCTATGCAGTGGATCGGAAACATTTCAGTGATATGTGGATGGAGATCGAAGAGCTACAAACCCTCATTTGGATAATGAACGGCTATAAACTCCCTCCTCATGTCGATGTCGTATTGACGGGAGGGGAACCTCTTATCTATGCAAATGAGCCGATTTTTGTCGAATTTATCGACTATCTGATTGGACATGGGCATAGGGTGACGTTTGAGACCAATGCAACCATTTCCCCCGATTTTGTACGTTATCCCTTTTATCGTGAAGCGACCTATGCACTCTCTGTCAAACTCTCCAATAGCGGAGAGCCGTATGATCGTCGGGTGAAACCGGAGATTTACGGTGCGATCATCGCTAATGCAAAAGAGTCTTTTTTTAAATTCAGCGTTGATGAGCCATCGTTGGGGAATCATATGGAAGAGGAGATCGATGCGATTATTGCACCGTATCCTTTTACTCCCGTTTATTGTATGCCGCTTGGCGGTGACAAAGCCCATATCGAAGCGAACTGCGAAGCGGTAATTGAACTCTGTAAACGTAGAGGATTTATCTACTCCGATCGTCTCCATATTCGTATCTGGGATCAGAATCATG
>CAZKJU010000164.1:0-2319 GCA_964553185.1 uncultured Sulfuricurvum sp. | reverse complement strand
CCGATGGCGGCGTCCCCGCGGCAATCGGATACTCTCAACAAAGCGGTATCCCCTATGAAATGGCGATTATGCGCAATCACTACATCGGGCGGACTTTTATCGAACCGACCCAAGAGATGCGGGATTTAAAAGTTAAAATGAAACTCTCTCCCATAGAACATTTGATTAAAGGGAAAAGTTTGATTGTGATCGATGATTCGATTGTGCGGGGAACCACGAGCCGCCAGATCGTCCGTATGCTCAAAGCCTCAGGTGCCAGAGAGGTACATATGCGGATCTCTAGCCCTCCGACCACCGATCCGTGCTACTACGGTGTCGATACTCCAGACAAAGAGAAACTGATCGCCGCAAATATGTCGATTGATGAGATTTGCGCATTTATCGAAGCTGATTCGCTCGGGTATTTGAGCAATGAGGCATTATTGCGTAGCGTCAACGGCAAAGAAGAGACTTATTGTACTGCCTGTTTTACCGGCAAATACATCATCTAGGAACCCCCGATGCGGGAGCAGATTTTTACGTTCGGGCAATATCTGCACCGTAAATTCGGAACTAAAGTCTCCAAAGTTCCGGTCTCCATCTCCGGATTTACCTGTCCCAACATCGACGGCACCGTGGCGAAGGGGGGATGTACGTTTTGCGAAAACGACTCTTTTAGCCCAAGCTTGGATCGTGTTCGTCCCCTAAAAGGGTTTTTCCTCAATCTTAATTCCGTATCCAACCCCCATTTGGAAAAACAGCTCGAACAGCTCGAATGGCAGTTCAACGCCCTCTCTCAAAAACTTTGGAGTGACAACGGTGCCGAAAAGTTCATCGTCTATTTTCAGAGTTTTACCAACACCTATGCGCCCCTTGAAACGCTCAAAGCTCTTTATGAGAAAGCATTGAGTTTTGATAACGTTGTAGGGATCAGTATAGGAACCCGTTCAGACAGTATCAGCGATGAAACATTGGAATATTTGGGGCAACTTTCACAACGAACGGAGCTTTGGATTGAGTTTGGGATTCAATCGATTTACGATGCAACGTTAGAGCGTATCAATCGGGGACACGACAGTGCCAATGTTCAAGAGACGATTCGCAAAGCAAAAGCGCTGGGATTGAATGTCTGCGGCCATCTCATCTTCGGATTGCCGGGCGAAGACAAAACGATGATGCTGGAGACGGCTAAAGCGGCTTACGCGCTCGGGATCGATTCGGTGAAATACCATCCGCTTTATGTGGTCAAACGGACGGCATTGGCCAATGAATATGCTCGCGGAGAGTTTGAGCCAATCTCACAAGAACTCTATTTAGAGGTGTTAAAAGAGGCGATTGTATTGAAACCGCACTCGATTAGCGTTCAGCGGATCACAGCAGGAATTGATGATGAAACGTTAATCGCACCTCTTTGGTGTAAAGAGAAAGGGGAACAAATACGCCGCATCAACGAGGTCTTGAAATCGGTAGGATTAAAGTACTGATCTTAGTAAGCCGCTTTGGCAGTCACATCGTACGAAGCATTTTTAAAGTGTGAGGGATAATCCATCATGATCTTGAACGGTTTTGATCTCCCAGGGCTGATGTAATCGGCGATGTGGTGTTCTTCCACAACATTTTGATGGACAAAATCGGGGTCGTCCCCTTCAAAAATCTCGGCAAAAACGGTCGGTTGGGAAAAGAGGGAATCTTTGCTCCCCCCACCGGTCGAATTCGATAACCTAACGACCGCAACGACATTGGCAACGGGAAAATCTCCGACGTTTCGAACTATCCCTTTGATCAAAATCTGCTCTGATTGGTAGTAGCGTTCTTTATCAAGATTGGTCACTTCGACCAGATAGACGTTTTCATTGATCGTTCGCCAGCTGAAAAAACCGATGAAACACAAAACTAAAGTAATGGTAGTTAACACCGAAAATTTTGATTTGGTTTGCCATGAGACAACGATACCGATAATAAACAGCAACCCTAAAATGACGATCAAGAGGTAATGCCAGGTGGTTAACGGACTCATCGACATTCTGCCTTTATGGTGATATTGTAATCTTTAGTATATCGGAACGGTTCGATAAAAAGTTTAAACGGCTTCGACTCTCCCGGTGCAATCGGTTCAATCACCTTTAATGCCCCCTTTTTAAAGGGAAGGAGGGGATAGAGCCGGTCTAAATAGCGGTTATGACTCACTTTATGAACCCCTGCGTAAACACGGCACTCTTGAAACGGACGTTTTGAGAGATTATGAATCTCCCCTTTGATGAGGAGTGCTTCGGTAAATTCAAGATCTTTAACTTGATACAAAACAATTATGTTTTTGAACAAATAGCGGTGAAGTTCGAT
>CAZKJU010000163.1:0-2320 GCA_964553185.1 uncultured Sulfuricurvum sp. | reverse complement strand
CTTCAAACCATTTATGAACAAGCTTTCCGTGAAGGTGTCGAATTTTGGGATGAGTGGTACGTTGCCGACTTGTTGTATAACGAAGGTAAAGTATACGGTGTCAGTGCCTACAATATCCGTAACAGTGAAAAAGCGATCTTCAATGCGAAAGCGGTTATGTTCGCCACCGGCGGCTATGCTCGCGCATTCAAAATCAATTCAAATGCTCATGCCAATACCGGTGATGGTCTCTCACTGGTAGCTCGTCACGGTCTTCCTCTCGAAGATATGGAGTTTGTGCAATTCCATCCATCGGGACTCTCAGGAAACGGTGTTTTGATCTCCGAAGCGGCTCGCGGTGAGGGGGGAAAACTCCTTAACTCTCTGGGTGAGCGTTTTATGGAAAAATACGCACCAAACGCAATGGAACTCGCATCACGTGACGTTGTTGCCCGTGCGATTATCCAAGAGATTCGCGAAGGACGCGGTGTAGGACCTCGTAAAGATGCCGTATACATCGACCTCGTACATTTGGGTAAAGAGAAAATCATGGAACGCTTACCTGAGCTTCGTGACCTTGCCATCACGTTCCTAGGTCTTGATATGATCAAAGAGCCGATTTTGATCTCGGCAACCGCTCACTACTCTATGGGTGGTATCCCTATGGATAAACACGGTCATGTCCGTAAAAACAATTCTGAATTTGTAGAAGGTTTTTATGCAGCGGGTGAGTGTTCATGTTCATCCGTTCACGGGGCTAACCGTTTAGGAGCAAACTCGGTTCTCGAAGCTTTGCTGTTTGGTCGTTTTGTCGGTAAAACAATGGTAGATGAAGTTGATTCTCTCACTCTACACCCGGCAACGGAAGCTGATGCGGAGCGAATGATCTCTGAGATGAACTGGGTACTTACCAATAATGGTCAAGAGTCAGTCCCTGCACTTCGCGAAGAGTTGCAACAATCGATGAGCGATAACGCAGGTGTTTTCCGCACTGCAGAAACCCTTCAATCACAAATGGAAATTTTAAAAGATCTCCGTAACCGTTATAAAAACATCCGCATTTCGGATAAATCAAAAATCTTCAACACCGAATTGCAAGAGGCGATCGAATTTGGTCACATGCTTGACTACTCGGCCTTTATCGTTGCAAGTGCATTAGAACGTAAAGAGAGCCGTGGTGCACACTATCGTGAAGACTTCCCTACTCGTGATGATGAGCAATTTTTGAAACATACGATGGCTTATATGGATGAAAACGGTGAAATCAAACTTGATTACATGGATGTCACATTAGGACGCCATGAACTCAAAGCACGATCATATTAAGGAGAACGCCATGGATACAATAAAAACTCAACAGGTGACGTTCAAAGTTTTCCGTTTTAATGAAGAGACCGATTACCTCCCTTACTATAATACCTACACTCTCGATGTAACACACGAAGAGGTTGTTCTCGACATCCTCAATCGTATCAAGTGGGATCATGACGGAACTCTATCCTACCGTCGCAGCTGCCGTCACGGTATTTGCGGTGTCTGTTCTATCAAAGCCAACGGAAAAGGGATTTTGGCCTGTAAAACCCGTTTGTTCGACCTCGTCGAAACTTTTGGATCAGAGATCACCCTTGAACCGCTCAGCATCAAACGGGCAATCAAAGATTTGATTATCGATAAAAAAGACTTCTGGGATAAACACGCGCAAGTACAACCATTCTTGGTAAGTGAGATTGAAGAACACCCAGCCCAAGAACACTTGGTTAGCCCTCATGATGCTGAAAAGCTTCTCGAAGCCGATTATTGTATCCAATGTGGAGCCTGTCACTATTCATGCCCAGCACTGGCAATTAACGATGAGTTTATCGGACCTGCGGCATTTGCAGCAGCCTATCGATTCAGCGCTGATGTCCGTGATGATGCGTCAATCGATCGTTTACATGTTGTCAACGAAGAGGCTCAAGGGGTTTGGGATTGTGTCAAATGTATGGAGTGTGCCGAAGTTTGCCCTAAAGAGGTTAATCCGATCGAGAAAATCACCAAACTTCACAATATGGTATTTGAAGCAGGTATTGCGAAGAACAATGTTGCAACTCGCCATGCTGTCGGTTTCGCCCACTCGATCGAAAAACACGGCTTGCTTGATGAAGGTGAATTAGTACGTTACTCTGAAGGTAACATTGGTGTCCTCAAACACGTTCCGGTAGCACTTCAAATGTTTGCTAAAGGTAAAATCGTATTGCCATGGAATATGCCAAAAGCCGACAAATTAGATGAGATCAAAAAATTAATCAAATCTTCATCAACCGTAAAGTTTTAGGGAGTACATAATGGAAAAATTAAAATA
>CAZKJU010000162.1:0-2329 GCA_964553185.1 uncultured Sulfuricurvum sp. | reverse complement strand
TTTTCATCTCCCGAGCCAACAACCTCATACCAATCCATTGAAAAAGCTCTTTTTCCTTCCATCGTTTCAAGCCCAGGACAGCCCCACAAAAAACCGCAGAAATGCGGAGCGCCCCGCCTTTGAGGTTCTAAGCGCCATGTCCCATACATACCCGGATACTTATATTTTAGCCGCTTGACAAATATATCTAAATCTCGTTTCCATACTCTAGGATCAGAAGAATAAGAACCGGGATAAGTCAGAGTATAAAATAATGGTACTCCTGTTTTCTTGTAATCAATCGACATAAGAAGCTTAATAAATCTATTTCTAGACTCCCTAGAATAGCAATCAATCACATCCCCCTTATGTTTTCCTAATCCTTCCGGTTTTTTCCCTAATAGTCGTTTTATTTCGACTAAACGGCCACCCACAGAATACGATAAATTATAACGACTAGGGTTTTTTAAATCCTCATCCTGATCTATAAATGAAGTTTTCTTCTTTGATGGTTTGTAACTTTGTATATCCTGATTATGAAGAATTTGAAGAGCTTTATCATTACTAATAAATCTTATCTTTTTTGAACGTGGTTTTACCGGAAGATGTGAATTGTATATATGATTTAATTTTTCTGATAACTTTTCTGGTTTTTCTTTTTCCGACTTGACCTTCAAACGGTCAGCCAGAGGAAAGGCAAGTACTTCTTTTCTTATCAATTCAACGTTTAGGACACCCCGCCACCTATTCGCCCTACATGCTATCGGCTTGACTTTTTCTTCTTCTATTGGTATATTCATATTTCCTATGAGGCCAGTTTAAACACTGGCTCGCGTTTACCCCTGAAGCCGCCGCCAAGCAAAATTCAGGGGTTTTTTTTGTTTTATACAAGTTGAGCCTTTACCAACTTTTTTGATTCTTTCTCACTCCACTTTTTAATGATTTCCTTCAAATCTCTAAAAACAATTGCCGTTGACAGAATTCCCAACGATCTCATAAGTTCCATTTCATCCACTGCAACTTCCAGTAAATTTTCTACTAACTTACTACGTGTTAAACCTGCCTTTTCGGATAACTTATCAATCCTCGCCACAAAATCTCTATCCACCCAGCACGTTACTGGTTTCTTATTTTCAAGATGCTTACCAGCCATAATATCACCTCTCGTTTCATTTTCTTTTACACTTTTTACGCCCAATTAATTTGCATTGTCAACTCATTTTCACGAATACTTTAAAATAAAAAAAACTCTAAACAAAAACAACTACTTATAAGCTCGCTCCGCCACTCGCACACACATACACATCACACGTTTTCGTGAAATATACGCTAATAACAAGCCCCGCTCTATCGACTTACTTCGCAAAACATTTCCTTCACCATAGGGTTAAATCTTACAATTTCAAGCCGAGGCAGCGACCCTAAAAAGATTGGGCTGTTTAAAGCAGGCTCATCTTGTGCTTCGGTTTGGCAAAGATCAGTTTTGAATCACAGGAACCAGCCGGACCAGAAAAGCGGCTGATCTGCTGAGGCGCAAAGCGCAACTAATTAATTTTAATCATGCCACGGATAGGAAACCCCTTCTTTCGGGATAATCGGCCACTCTGGGTGTCTTCCTCTCTCTTCAACATAGGAAAGTGAATCCATCCAGACAGGTTGACCACAGCCAGCACCACAAAGATAAACCGCCTCTTCCTGATCATAAACCATTTCATCTTTTTTATACGTTCGATCACAACCAGCACACAAAATATAATCGCCTTCAAAAGACCTCATTAATTCCCGTTTATCTTCAAATTTATTTGACATTATTAATCCATCCTGTTTTCAATTTTTACTTCCCTAATGCCGTAAAATCCGCTCTCAGGAGTTCGAGCGTTTTTACGGCACTCTGTCATCATATTTTAAAATCGGACTGGCTAATCTGAATATAGACTTTCTTGCTCTCTCACTATATGATCTACAAGCCTTAAAATATCATTATTAGACATTGAAACCCACAGCCCGCTTGCTTTTCCTTTGATAACCTCTCGATACTTATTTTTTGTCAATCGTCGTTCTAACTTTTTCCTCATTACCCGCCGAACCTTAAAAAAAAGATTCTTATCAAGATCAAATTCCTCTTTTTTGATTTCCAACTTTTTACGGTTCCAAATTCCCCAATATCGGCCCACTGGATAATCAAATTGTTGTTTCACTCCACCCTTCTCAGATTTCGTCTGATATTTTGCCATATAAAAAATTCTTTGCGGGATATCCTTTTCAACATCAATTCCAGTTCCAGCCCTTAAATGTTTTTCATCTCCCGAGCCAACAACCTCATACCAATCCATTGAAAAAGCTCTTTTTC
>CAZKJU010000161.1:0-2360 GCA_964553185.1 uncultured Sulfuricurvum sp. | reverse complement strand
AAAAGTTAAACAAGACTAATTTAGTCTTTTATTAAAAACCCTCTTTTTGGAGAAGTTCATGCAAGTCTATTTGGACAACAACGCAACGACGATGGTCGATCCGGCTGTCACAGAAGCGATGATTCCGTTTTTCAGTGAGATTTACGGTAATCCCAACTCGCTTCACCGTTTTGGGACGGCGTCGCACCCTGCGATCACTAAAGCGATCAATCAAATGTATAAGGCAATCAATGCAAGTGATAAAGATGATATTATCTTTACTTCATGCGCAACCGAGTCGAACAACTGGGTTTTGAAATCGGTGTGGGTCGATAAAATCCTCAACGGCGATAAAAATCATATCGTCACTACCGAAGTAGAGCATCCATCGGTTCTTTCAACCTGTAGATTCCTCGAAGAGCAGGGTGTTAAAGTCACCTATCTGCCCGTGAATGATCAGGGTATTGTCGAAGCGCATACGCTCCGTAGTTTTATCACTGACAAAACTGCGCTAGTATCAGTAATGTGGGCGAACAATGAGACAGGGATGATTTTCCCGATCAAAGAGATGGGTGAAATCTGTAAAGAGAAAGGGGTTCTTTTTCATACGGATGGCGTTCAGGCGGTCGGTAAAATCCCTGTAGATATGCAGGATGTTCATGTCGATTTTATGTCGATGTCGGCGCACAAATTTCACGGACCCAAAGGGATTGGGGCGCTGTATATCCGTAATTCCGAAGAACTTACACCATTGCTGCACGGTGGAGAGCATATGGGAGGACGCCGTTCGGGGACTCTCAATGTTCCTTATATCGTCGGAATGGGTCAAGCGATTGAACTCGCGACGGAGAATATCGAAGCAAAAATGGCATCGATCCGTGCCAAACGCGATCGTCTCGAAGATGCTTTGGTATCACAACTTAGCGATGTTATGGTCGTCGGTAACCGTGACAACCGGACACCAAATACGATTTTGATCTCGATTCGCGGTGTTGAGGGTGAGGGGATGTTGTGGGATTTGAACAACGCTCTCATTGGTGCCTCTACAGGTTCTGCCTGTGCGAGTGAAGATCTCGAAGCTAATACTGTCATGCTCGCTATCGGTGCTGACCATGAGCTTGCACACACAGGGATACGTTTGAGTCTCAGCCGTTTTACCACGGATGAGGAGATCGATCATGTAATCGAGCATTTTACAAAAGCGGTTGCACGCCTTCGCGCGATCTCCAGCTCATACGCAAAAGTTCAACCAACACCCGGCGGCGAAGCTGCTGAGTGTGGAATACACCACTAAAGGATTCAACTATGGCAAAAAATGATTTATTAGGCGGATCTCTTTGGGATCAGTACTCAAACAAAGTAACGACATTAATGAATAATCCCCATAATCAAGGGGAGATTACGGAAGAGGAAGCGACCGCTGAGGGGCATAAACTTATCGTAGCCGATTTCGGTGCTGAGAGCTGTGGAGATGCGGTACGTTTGTACTGGGCGGTTGATCCGCAGACGGATGTTATCGTCAAATCAAAATTTAAAAGTTTTGGCTGTGGTACAGCAATCGCAAGTTCAGACAGGATGGCGGAACTTTGAATTGGTAAAAAAGACCAAGAAGCGGTTAAAATTACCAATATCGATGTCGAAATGGCGCTTCGTGATGAGCCAAATACTCCGGCGGTACCACCGCAAAAAATGCACTGTTCGGTTATGGCGTACGACGTTATCAAAAAAGCGGCTGGGTTGTACCTCGGTGTCGATGAGAATAGTTTTGAAGATGAGATCATCGTATGTGAATGTGCCCGTGTTAGCCTGGGTACACTTCGCGAAGTAATTAAACTTAACGATCTTAAAACGATCGAGCAAGTAACAGATTACACCAAAGCGGGCGGATTTTGTAAATCGTGTATCAAACCGGGTGGGCATGAAGCGCGTGAGTATTATCTCGTTGATATTTTGGCGGATGTTCGTGCTGAAATGGATCAAGAGAAAATGCGCAATGCGGCCGATGCAGGTAGTCACGGGGATTTCGAAGCAATGACGTTGGTTCAAAAAATCAAAGCGATTGATGGTGTTGTGGATGAGTCGATTCGTCAGTTCCTCATTATGGATGGCGGTAATATGGAAGTTATCGATATTAAAGATTCACCGGATTATATCGATGTTTATATCCGCTATTTGGGTGCGTGTAATGGCTGTGCGAGTTCAAGTACGGGAACATTGTACGCAATTGAAGCGACGTTGAAAGAGAAACTTTCACAGAAAATCCGCGTTCTACCTATCTAAATTCCTCTCTGTACTTTTCTTTTTCATAAGAAAAGTACCAAAAGAAAATCGCCCTCACACCAGAACGCTGGCGGTACGCTTCACCTTTCAACAAACAACCT
>CAZKJU010000160.1:0-2464 GCA_964553185.1 uncultured Sulfuricurvum sp. | reverse complement strand
AAAAAGTGCAGTTTCCAGGTGAAATAAAAGTGAGTGTAATCCGTGAAAGCAGAGTAGTGGAATACGCTCGTTAACAGAACTAAGGGTTTATCCCTTAGTCGCGTTTGATTTCTACTGCGATCATCCCTCGTAAATCTCCCATTTTATAGCCGGTCGCTTTATCTTCGGGATAAGAGGCTTTAATCGCTTTTGCTAAATCCCCTTCGATATTTCCATGACATTTTAAACACGCTTCATTGTTAATTAAAATCGGTTTGTAGTACATGATTGTACTGTCGGATTGATTGACAAGTGTTTGAGCCGGGAGTGGTTGGCCATTTTTAACCAATGAATCCCATTCATTGAGAATATCAATTTCTTTTTTAGAAGCTCTATTCACTGGGTTACGATTGTTGATACTAACGCGTTTGATGGTTGATTTTGTATCTTTGGCTACTTGATCGGTGAGGGTAAGGGCATTTTGAGAACAAAAATGGAGTGCTCCCATCGGACCGCCGGTTTGCATTTGATTTTTTAGTTCACCGCCGAGTTTTTGAAGTAATATGGAGGAAACTTCATTCCCTTTTGCAATGGCACGATCTTCTGCTGAAGGAGATGCGACTAGAAGTGAAGATGCGAGGGTGAGGGGAATGACGAAAAAACGTCTCATTAATATATCCTTAAATTATTATTTAGATAATTTTATCGGATAAGTAAAGATTTTTTACTAATGCTCTTTATCTAAATGCTCCCCTTCAGAATCATCGTAGGGATCGAGATGGATGAGCGAATAAACGTTATGATCTGGAAAGAGATGCTTGAAGGAAAGTTCAATTCGATCTCCCACCATGTGGGCATCATACAGTGAGGTGCTGATACTAAAAACGACATGAACACTGATATAAATATCTGAGCCTGAACGGCGTGTACGGAGATCATGATGGCCACTGATATCCATTTGAGAATTGAGCAGTTTGTTGATTTTTGAGACACTCTCCGGATCTAACGCCGCATCGAGAAGCATAAGCAGCCCCTCTTTGATGATCGGATAGGCAGAGTAGATCATATACAGACTGATTCCGATCCCCAGCAGTGGATCGATAACGGTGTAGTCGGTGAATGTGATGATCAGAAGTGAGACTAAAACAGCTCCATTGCTGAGTAAGTCCGTTTTATAGTGCAGAGCATCAGCTTGGATGACCATGTTTCCGGTTTTTTTGGCAACAATATTTAAGAACAGTACTAAACTTGCAGTAATAATGAGAGAAGCAACCATGACCCAGATAGAGAGATCAAGATGCTCTATCACGCTCCCCTGTACCATTTTGGAGATGGCGGTATAGAGGATAAAAAGTGCTGATAAACTGATGATTGTCCCCTCGATCACGGCAGCAAGGGGTTCGAGTTTACGGCGGCCGAAGTTGAAATGCTCATCTGGTTCTTTATCGGAGTTATGAAGGGCAAAATAGTTAAATAAGGAGATAACCGTATCAAGGAGAGAGTCGATAGCAGAGGCTAAAACAGCAACAGAACCGCTGAGTATTCCGACAGTGAGTTTAAATGCCACCAATAAAAAGGCGACGATTGTAGAGATAAGAGTGGCTTTTTGTTCAATACGCATAGTGGTATTTTAGCCTATTATCGCTAAAATTTCATGATAAGAATGAGGAGAGAGTGTATGGATTTAAATGCGGTTCGGCAAGAGCGTCAAAAATGGATGACATGGAAAAACATCGCACCTCTGCGTGATGCACTGAGTCAGCTTCCACAGATTGATTCTGATGTCGAATTAGGCAATACTGTCGCTCTCAGATCCCAAGAAACGGTTAACGTAAGCGAGTTGGAACGAATTGCACGGTTGATGATGCCGTGGCGTAAAGGGCCGTTTGATCTGTTTGGACTTTTTATCGATACCGAGTGGCGTTCAGACCTCAAATATAACTTTCTCCGCCCCCATTTTAATCTTAGTGGTAAAAAAGTAGCTGATATCGGATGCAATAACGGCTATTATATGTTTCGCTTTCTCGAAGATTCCCCTGCTAAAGTGGTTGGATTTGACCCCTCGGCACTCTTTAAGTCTCAGTTTGATCTCATTAACCATTATGTCAAAAGCGATATTGTCTATGAACTTCTGGGGGTGGAACATTTGCCCTTTTACGAAGAGAAATTTGATACAATTTTTTGTCTTGGTGTGTTGTATCATCGTAGTGACCCTGTCGCGATGATTAAAGCACTGGGGCAAGGGTTGGCTGAGGGGGGTGAGATTTATCTCGATACCTTTATCATCGAGGGTGATGAGCCTTATGCCCTCTGTCCTGGCGAGAGTTATTCGAAAATTACCAATATCTATTTTGTCCCGACTCTCAAAGCGTTAGAGAACTGGTGCAGACGTGCCGGATTTAACTCCTTTGAAATATTGGGTACAGTGGTAACGACATCGGATGAACAGCGTAAAACGTCATGGATCGAATCGCATAGCCTTGAA
>CAZKJU010000159.1:0-2476 GCA_964553185.1 uncultured Sulfuricurvum sp. | reverse complement strand
AAAGGGTATGATTGTACGTGATTTAAGCAGTTATGGATTAAACGCGATTCGCGTTACAATTGGAACATCATGCCAAAACGATCGTTTTTTTGAACTCACTGATCCTTTAGTATAAAATAGGTAACAATGGATTTTAAGGCCCTTTTTTCGCAACTCGTTGTTTTTTTCGGAAAGCTCACGCAAGCACAAAAAACTATTATTGGTGCAGCTGTTGCTGGGATTGTCGCATTTTTAATTTTTTTAGTTGTATACACCTCAGAGGGTTCCTCAATCGGTGATAAAAATTATCAAGTTCTTTTTGACCAACTAAGTGCAGAAGATGCCGCAAAAGTGGTTGAACAACTCGAAAAAGATAAAATCCCTTATCGTATTCCTCGTGATTATGTGATTGAAGTCCCTAAAGATGTCGTCTATAAAGAGCGTATTACCATCGCGTCTATGGGAATTCCGAAAGAGGGGCATGTCGGGTTTGAGCTCTTTGATAAACAAGAGTTCGGTGCGACCAATTTTGACCAAGAGGTAAAGTTCCGCCGTGCATTGGAAGGGGAACTTGCCCGTTCGATTGATTCATTGGCCCCTGTCGAAAAATCAAGTGTATCATTAGCGCTCCCTAAAGAGACTTTGTTTGTTTCAGAAGCCGTCCCTCCATCAGCATCCGTTATGGTACAGCTAAAAGATGGCGGAAAACTGACATCGAAACAGATACGGGGAATTAAAAAACTGGTTGCCGCAGCAGTGCCGAAATTAACCCCTGAAAATGTAACACTGATCGATTCGGAAGGGGAAGCCCTCGGTGATGATGATGCGGCAGCGGCGATGGGGGAACTCTCCTCGATGCAGCAGCAATACAAAAGTAAAGAAGAGAAAAAGCAAGAAGAAAAAATTGTGAATGTTCTCGCCCCCTTTATAGGAGGCAAAGATCGCATTGTTGCCAAAGTGACGATTGAATACGATTTTTCTGAACAAAGCTCTACTTCTGAAAAATTTGACCCTGAAAGTGTCGTTCGCAGTGAACAGTCATCCGAAGAGAAACGTGAGGGGGGTGCTCCTGCAGCAGCACCCGGTGGTGTTCCCGGTGCGGTGAGTAACGTAGGACCAGTTGAGGGGCTCGCCAGTGGCGGAAGCGGAGAGAAATACGAGAAAACGACGGGAACCACAAACTACGAAATCTCCAAAACGGTTTCGACGACAAAAATGGAATTTGCCCGAATCAAGCGTATGACTGCGGCCGTTGTGGTGGACGGTAAATATGAGCCGAAAAAAGATGCGGCGGGTGAGCCGACTGATGAAATGGAATACATTGCTTTGGATGAAACGCAATTGCAGGCTATCGATGCCTTGGTGAAACAATCCATCGGTGTCGATGAACAGCGCGGGGATCAGGTGAGTATCCGTAATTTTGAGTTTCAAACGACCAAAGCGGGTATGGAGCCTAAAGATGCCGCATCTAAAACAACGGCGTTCGTAGATACCTATCTCGCTCCGTTCGCTCCATTGTTCAAATACCTTTTTGTTGCAGTAATTTTATTTATTGCATACAAAAAAATCATTATTCCATTTGCGGAGCGAATGCTTGAATTCAGTCGTGAAGAAGAGGCTTTTGAAAAACCAAATCTTGAGATTGCCGATGATGAGGATGAAGATTTGGTTGAAAAAGTACAGCAAATGCGTAAAAAAGTGGAAAATCAGCTCGGGCTTGGGGATAATTTCAACGAAGATGAGCTTAAATACGATGTATTGCTTGAAAAAGTACGTGAGATAGCGGAAGAGCATCCTGAAGAGATCGCTTCGCTCATTCAAACCTTGATTGACGAAGAGAGTACACCAAGTGATTCAAACAAGCGATAGGAGAGAGGTATGAACTTAACACCTTCCCAGCAAGCTAATTTTGATGAAATGAGTATGACCCAAAAAGTCGCAATTTTATTGGTTCAATTGGGTGAAGATGTTACGTCTACTATTTTTTCTCGCATGAATGTTGAAGCGATTACAGAGATATCCAAATACATTGCCAATAACCGCGCAATTGAAAAAAATCTCGGTGCGGCGGTATTGGAAGAGTTTTACGCCATTGTCCAGTCGAATCAATATCTCAATACCGGTGGTCTAGAATACGCACGAGAGATTTTGTACAAAGCACTCGGCCCCGATGAAGCAAAAAAAGTGCTCGAACGTCTCAACAAAACGATGCAGAATACTCAAAATTTCTCTTATCTGTCCAAAATTAAACCGCAACAATTGGCCGATTTTATTATGACGGAACATCCTCAGACGGTTGCTCTGATTCTCGCCCATATGGACCCCTCCGCTGCGGCGGAAACGCTTTATATTTTTCCTGATGAACTGCGCGCCGAAGTGGCGATGCGTATGGCAAAATTGGGAGATATATCACCATCCATCATCAAACGGGTCAGTGCAGTACTCGAATCCAAACTCGAAGCGTTGGCTACCTACAAAGTCGAAGTGGGCGGACCGC
>CAZKJU010000158.1:0-2524 GCA_964553185.1 uncultured Sulfuricurvum sp. | reverse complement strand
CGATCCAACCCCAACTGCATACAACGGCGCGTCTCGTCGATAAATGCTTCGAGTGACTTTTGTCGTTTCTCCTCTTCGGGATGCCCCAGATTGATCAGATACGAATCGTGAGGAAGGATATGTTTCGGGAGAATGCCGCTTTTCGCAAGATTGGCTTGAAAAAGGGCAATCGTATCCTCATCGAGAGGCTTTGCTGCCCACTGTTTTTGGTTTTTGGTAAAGAGGGCAAACGCCCTCGCCCCGATTGCCATCGCATTGAGAGGGGCGTTGAAAACACCGCCCGAAGCGGATACATGAGCACCTACAAATTTAGACATGAATATTCCTGATTATTTAGTATCGCCATTTTAGCGCAGTTTTCGTATTCTCTCCGCCGCCTCTTCGAGTACATCGAGAGGTTTAGAGTAGCAAAAGCGAACCATGTTAGCTCCTGCATCATCGTGATAAAACGCCCGTCCCGGAACCGAAGCAATCCCTGTTTTTTCGAGTATCGCCATCGCTTTTTCAAAATCATCATTTCCACTAACACTGCTTACGTCGGTCATGACGTAATACGCCCCAGCAGGGATACTCGGCGTCAGCCCAACATCGCGCAGAGCACCACAAAAAAGATCGCGTTTATGCTCGTGAATACGGGCGAGTTCGGTGTAATACTCATTTCCCAAACTCTCTAGCCCTATCGCCGCCCCGATCTGAAGCGGAGCGGGGGCGCAGACGTAGATGAGATCGTTAAGCTGTGCCATCGCCTCGATTACGCTCACAGGGGCGATGGCGTATCCTAGACGCCATCCGGTGATGCTGAACACTTTTGAAAACCCACTCAATACGACGCATCGATCTCTCAAACTCGGAATACTCAATGCCGTGATATGAACCGCATCGCCGTACAAGAAATGTTCGTACATCTCATCGGCAAAAACGATCAAATCATGTTTTTCGGCAAATTGTCCTATCGCTTCAAGTTCTTCACGAGTGTAAACTTTACCGCTCGGATTGGCAGGGTTACAGATCACCATCGCACGGGTTTTAGGTGTAACAACTGCTTCGAGTGCTTTCATATCCAGTTTCCACTCCGGTGCTTCGAGCCGCACAAATGTTGGAACCGCCCCTAGCGATGTAAGGGTGGAGCGGTGATAGCCGTAGTAGGGTTCAAATAAAATCACCTCATCACTGGGGTTGAGCAAAGCCATACACGCCGTATAAAATGCCCCCGTTGCTCCATCAGAGACGAGGACTTGTTCAGGCTGAATCTCAACCTCATAAAAACGTTTCATCTTATCGGCTATGGCATTGCGCAAACGGGGAAGTCCCTCGGTCGGGGTATAGATATTAATCCCTTCATTCATCGCCGCATACGCCCCCTCGATCACGACGCGAGGTACTTCGAGATCGCAGACACCCTGTGCCATATTGATCCCATTCATCGCATTACATGCTCGCGTCATAGAGCGGATATGGGATTGTTCAATGGTGCCGCTGCGTTGGCTCAGTTTCATGCAATATCTCCGTTATTAAAAATGAGATTATAACTTATCGCGCAAAACCTTGATCACAATACTCAATAATACAATCCCAGAACCGACTAAAAGGGCCGCTCCACACTGCAAAAGAGTAGTATTTTCGAATCCCAATGCAAAAACGACAGCGATCACTCCGAAAACAGCCAATCCCCACTGAAAAGATGCCAAGCGGGTCGGGAGGAGCTGATGAAGCATCGGAACGTCACGCTCATCAATGTAAGGGGCATAGCGTTCGAACCACACGAGAAAAGGGACGATTTTATACAAATGCGCCGAGATCAAAAACCCTAAAAAACCGACAGTGAGAAGCCAAAATGAGACCATTATCGCTTTCTCATTCTCATTCATATATCCATACACACCACTCCCCATAGAGACAATCAATGCGATAAACGCCACTGCCACCGATCGCTCCCAAATATCGCTGTAAGAACGTTTTTTAGAGGTGAATATGAGATATACCTGCATCATATAATAGACAACCGATCCTATCCCAAAAAGGAGAGCCACCTTTTCTACTATCACTATGTGCAATGCTGATGCGAGGATCATCCCGATGACGGAGACGATCATGGCATAAAAACTGATCGCATGTTTTTTCTCATCAGGACGTGTACACGCACCGAACATCGGGAGCAATACCGTACTTACCCCCATAATATTCAACATCACGTATCCGCCGAATACGGCAAAAATGTGCCCCATCCGCCATTGTGTCGGATCGACGGGAATCGCTCCCGTATATCCCAGCGCCATCATTATCCCGATCCCCAATCCCATGATTAAAAAAAGGGTACTCCAGCGCATAGACCCCGTAACAGCGGTACGACGTCGGCTCTCTCTCAAGGTCACAAACAAATTAAATGCAAAAAGACCCAGCGCAACCAAAATCATCCCGCCACCGATAGGCAACAGTCGAGGTGTTTCAATAAATCCGTAAAAAAGGGTACTTGTACCGATCACCAACAAAGGAGCAATCAAATGAAATACACTCGGATAGACGT
>CAZKJU010000157.1:0-2539 GCA_964553185.1 uncultured Sulfuricurvum sp. | reverse complement strand
CTGGAATGACCCCCATTTGGTAGACGATTTTTCAATCCGTTAACACCTCATGGTTTTTTGATTCCGATAAGTATCTTACCTCAAATTCGTTTGGAGATAAATAGCCCAGATAACTGTGACGTCTTTTTGGGTTATAGAACATCTCGATATAGTGAAATATTTTTGCTCTGGCTTCCTCTCTGGTCACGAATATTTCCTTCCGGACACATTCTCGCTTCAATGTTTTAAAAAAGCTCTCTGCGACAGCATTGTCATAGCAATTGCCCCGTCGACTCATACTGGGAATGATGCTGTGCTTTTTGAGCAAACTTTGCCATTCATAGGAACTGAACTGTGATCCCTGATCAGAATGAAGGATTACACTGTGTTTCGAATGCTGCCGTTTGGTCGCCATCGTTAATGCATCCATTGCCAAAGATGTCGTCATCCGGTGACTCATACCCCATCCAATCACTTTACGGCTGAAGAGATCAAGTACGACCGACAGATAAAGCCATCCCTCATAGGTACGGATGTAAGTTATATCAGTCACCCATGCTTCATTTGGACGCTGGACATTGAAGCACTGTTTGAGATGGTTCGGATGGGCTTTATGTAGGCTTCCCGCTTTATGGCGAGGCTTTTTCTTCAACGTTCCAGCACCATAAAGCCCGATCAGCTTCATTAGCCGTGCAACCCGTTTCTTGTTAACGGATATACCTGACTCGATCAGATCCTTGTGGACATTACGGTAGCCGTAGGCATTGCTACTCTGGCTATACGCCTCTTTGATCTGCTCAGTCAACGCTTGATTGACCTTTTCACGCTTTGACACTGGCGATTTCACCCAAGCGTAATATCCGCTCGGATGCACACGCATCACGTTGCACATCCGCCGTACAGGATACACAGACTCGTGAACCTGTATAAAGGCGTACTTTACCCTGGGTTGCTTGCAAAGTACGCCGCGGCCTTTTTTAGGATATCCCGCTCCTCCGTTACCCGTTTAAGTTCTGCTCTTAAACGTCTAATTTCATCATTCGCTGACTGCTGTTGTCCAAACTCTCTGGGGTGTTTATACTGCTTCACCCATTTTTTTAACGAATCGGCATGAACCCCCAGCCGTTCTGCTACCTCTTTGATGGGATAGTTGTTGTTGATGACCTGCTTCGCAGCCTCTTGTTTGAACTCTTCTGTATATCTCGGTGGCATTCACTTCTCCTGCTCGTCTTTTCTCGACCTAAATCGACAAAGTCAACGAATTAAAAAGTGTCTAGTATTTGGGGGTCATTCCATTTCTCAATTTGGTGTAGGTACAAGATATTTTCATGTATCAAACTCTGATACGGATCCTTGGATAGTAGCTGATCAGCAAACAATACAAATCGATCGTAATAACAAAACGATAAAAGTGTGGACGGTATCACTTGCTTCCGAGCAAGGGAGGTCTGATGCAATGGAACGGATGGGGCAATACAATGATTACAGCAACTATGGATATAACAAAACATTGAATATGATTGATTATAAAATGATGAAATTTAAAACCGTTAGCATGGCTAACTACAACTGTGATGGTTCCGTTATACGGACATATGATTTTCAAGGCGATTGGCATAGAATTGTTCCTGGTTCAGTAATGGAACTCACTGTTGATAGCTTGATCAAAAAGTATAATCTGAGATAAATGAACGGAGAAAAAATGATTGCATTTGTAAAAATGCTCTTTACAAAATTAGGAGCGCTTGGAGCACTTTTTGTAATATTGTTGTTACTTCCGATGGGATGGCCTGTGATCATCCTGATTATGGTAACAGCAGGAATTGCGGCATTTATTAAGATGGATGATAAATGAGAGCTTTTTTGTTAACTATGTTTGTTTCAGCTATTTTGAATGCTTGGACACATGAACAATGTAGAGTAGCTATCTATGCAATGAATCATGCAGCTGAAACGATCGTAATAGGAAAAGTACAAAAAGGCATTAGGCCAACAAAAACAGAAGCTTGCCATCTACCTAATGTTCTAAACGCTTATGTTGTGAGATGTCAAAAATATGAGCCAAAAGAGAGAATTAATAAAATGAGAGAAATGTATTATTCATATAAATATACTTGTGAACAATGGAAGGAATAAAAAAATGATGAAATTTTTTTACGTTTTTACAGCAGTTTTAGGATTTTTAATGCTTATTGGAGCTTATGGACAAGTAATGGGTGCGTATGAAAAAGGAATAGACCTGTTTCAGCCGTTCTTAATGGAAGTTATATTAATAGGAATAATTGGTCTTGTGATGGCAATATTCTCAATTCAAAAGCTTAAAAAAAATCCTTAGTTAATATTGAAAACACGACTAAATAACAAGTCTTATCATCAATAGTATGGGTTCAAAACCCATACGCCTCTTCATCGAGAAGGTCTAACTCTTCGGTGTATTTATCGTCTACAAACGGTTCATAGTGGGATTTGTAGTAGGCATAATGTTCCGTATGTTTATGCCCCTCTAACGACTCCTCATCTGCCCATGATTCGACAGCAAAGAATTTTCGCGGATTGTTTT
>CAZKJU010000156.1:0-2618 GCA_964553185.1 uncultured Sulfuricurvum sp. | reverse complement strand
CAAACACTTCATCACGTTGATAAAAGTGAGCTACAACAGTGACGCTGAGTCGGCTTTTAAGATCAATAATTTTTTGTTTCAATTCTTCAGTGCTCAAATCACTCTTCCTTATGCATTCGCTAAAGCTGTTATTATAACCAAACTCATGCACCCCTATCCTTGAAGGATAAGAGTTCTTAAGCACTTTTTTATTTCATTGTAACCATCGGTGAATTATAATATCGCCTTGTTTATACAAAAAAGGGACCCAATGGATTTTTTATTTAACCTCAATGTTCAGTTTTATCTCGCAGCTTATCTCCTCGGAGGTATCCCGTTCGGGCTGATTTTGGCAAAAGTGTTTGCCGGAGTTAACATCACCGATTCAGGCTCAGGGAGCATCGGAGCGACCAACGTTCTTCGCGTTGTTAAAGAGACCAATCCTCGCCTCGCCAAAAAACTCGGTGCCGCAACATTGGCTCTCGATGCACTTAAAGGGATACTCGTTGTCCTCGCCGCCAAATATTTTGAACTCAGTGATTCAGCCCAATGGATGGTAGCCGTACTCGCCGTGTTGGGTCATTGCTTTAGCCCGTACATGTGGTTTGAGGGGGGTAAAGGGGTCGCAACGGGAATGGGCGTTATGGCCGTTATGCTGCCAATCCCTACCGTCATCGCCCTCATCGTTTGGGGAGTCGCCGCAAAAACGATCCGTATTTCATCCCTTTCTTCGATGCTCGGACTTCTTGCTCTCGTTATTGCCTCATTTGTCCTCTATCCGGCGATGTTTCACGCTCCGGTTCTTTTTATCGCGTTTATTCTGTTCTATAAACATATTCCGAATTTTATCCGCCTTTTCAAAGGGGAAGAGAAGCGGGTCGCATGACAATCCTGATCGAGAATCTAGCCTTTGCCACTATCATCGGAATTCTCGATTTTGAACGCACCGCTCCTCAGCAAGTGAGTATCGATTGTACAATTGAGTATTCCTATTCTGAGGGGTACTTTATCAATTACGCCGAAGTGACAAAATGTATCGAAACAACTATAAAAGAAAAACAATTCGAGCTGATTGAAACGGCATTGGATGTTTTGGGGAAAACCTTAAAAGAGCGCTTTCCCCTTATCCAAAAGCTTTCCTTAACGATCCGAAAACCCGATATCCTTTCCAACTGTACGGTAGGGGTACAACACACTTTTAACTTCGATTAATAGATTTCTGTAAACAATTCATTCACGATTTACAGATATACTAAACACACTAAAAATTAACTATTCAAGGAGTATGGATGAAACATACAGCTTTATCTTTATTAACCGCAGGACTATTACTTGTCGGTTGTGCAGGAACCGAAACAGGACTCTCTAAGACCCAAACAGGAGCGCTTATCGGCGGTCTTGCCGGAGCAGCAGCCGGAGCAGCAACAGGTAATCATAGCGCTAAACGCATCCTTATCGGAGGTGCCCTTGGAGCGGCAGCCGGAGGTGGAATCGGATATTATATGGACAAACAGCAAGAAGAGCTGAACAAAGAGCTCAAAGGCTCAGGGGTTGAAGTACAACGCCAAGGTGACACCATCAATCTCAATATGCCGGGTGGAATCACTTTCGATAGCGCAAAAGCAAACATCAAACCAAATTTTACACCGGTTTTAAATGATATTGCAGGCGTAATGGTCAAATACCCTGAAACCAAAATCGAGGTACAAGGACACACCGATAATGTCGGTAATGATGCCAGCAATCTTACTTTATCTCAACTGCGTGCCCAAAGTGTCACTTCCTATTTGACGACCCAAGGGGTAGATTCCAGCCGAATCAAATCGGTAGGATATGGGGAAAGTATGCCGATTACATCAAACGATACACCTGCAGGTCGCGAAGCCAATCGACGTGTTGAGATCAAAATTATCCCTAACCCAACCAAATAAACAAATCTTCCCCACTTGGGGAGGATATCCGCTCTATACTCTCACATAATTATTTCAAAAGCACTATTATCGTTCATTACTATTCCATTTTTTAAAAAAAATTGAAAAAAAGTTTAAAATTTTCTAAAACTGTGGTATCATTTCGGCAAAATTTCCGTTATATGAGGAATCTGAATGCGTATTCTGATCATTGAAGATGAAGTAACCCTCAATAAAACCCTTGCAGAAGGGCTTAAAGAGTTCGGTTACCAAAGTGATGTCGTCGAAACCCTAAAAGATGGCGAGTACTATCTCGACATCCGTAACTATGACCTAATCTTGATGGATTGGATGTTGCCGGACGGTAACAGTGTCGATATCATCCCTGATATCAAAACCAATACTCCTAAAACAGTAGTGGTTGTTCTCTCGGCTCGTGATGACAATGAAAGTGAAATCGAAGCGCTCCGTGCCGGTGCAGATGACTATATCCGCAAACCGTTCGATTTTGATGTTCTTGTCGCACGTATCGAAGCGCGTTTGCGTTTCGGCGGAAGCAACATTATCGAAATCGATGATTTGATCATCAATCCTGAAGAGGAAAAAATCATCTATAAAGAAAAAGAGATCGAACTTAAAGGGAAACCTTTCGAAGTATTGACTCACCTTGCACGTCATCGTGACCAAATCGTCTCCAAAGAGCAATTGCTTGACGCAATTTGGGAAGAG
>CAZKJU010000155.1:0-2645 GCA_964553185.1 uncultured Sulfuricurvum sp. | reverse complement strand
TCTGCGACAGAATTAGCGGCCTCTCCGGCATCAACAGTCCTTGCTTCCAGCCGAATGCCTGCTTTGTTGTTAACATGTCGCCAGAATTCCAACTATTTCGAGAAACAGTTATTTCAGATATTAGGTTCAACCCAAGCACATGCCTATCACATACATATCTTTCAGCATCTTCAAAATTGAACGGGTCAGTACCTGCAATTGTGGGACTTTTTATTTCAAGATGTTGTGAATCTATTTGTAATTGATACCAAGTATCAACGAGTGTTGGTTTTCTACCCTTCTGATAAACATCACTAAAAACAGCACCGCTTAACTTGGCATCTTCCCAAGCCTGCTTAAATTGGCTCGAGACAATTACCTCACCAGCTATCGTTTTTGCAATATCGACATGCTTTTTAATTTGCTTCAAATCAAGCGTCAAAGCGTTCTTTTGAGTACGCCCCACACCACACCGAATACACGCATTGCTTTCATCGTAAAGGGTTCCACATTCTTCACCAGCTGGTTCAAAAACTTTCCCTATTTGGACATGCAAGAGTTCTGATTGACAAAGTTCTTCTCTTTTGTATTCTCGCCTAATTATCCATGCTGTAAAGAATGCATCACCTTTTTTATGATACTCTTTTTCGATCTCACCGATATATGCAACCATCTTATCACCCAAAGGCAGTATAATCTTCCTTACACTGCCTCCCAACACTTCACCAAGATCTGGTTGAAGGTGCTTAGCTGCATCATCCTCTGGTATTCTAAATTCTATCGTTTCTTCCATAATTTATTCAGGTATCGGGTATTTACTGTAAACTTTATTCATAATTTTCTGGGCTTGCTCTATGGTTGGCTTGCCAGTACAGTAAGGATGCAAACTCCTAAATTCGTTTGTTATTTGTTGGTGATATGACGCATCAAGGGGAACTAATTTCCCATTCTTCGCACCGCCAAGATACTTGGGGAAAACATGATGAAGTTCGAGTTTGCCGACTTTATTCGAACTTCGCGGCGACAGCGCCTGTACCATCCGTAATAGCGACCATGTTTCCCGACATATCATAGTGGCATGCAAAGAAACCTGTTCCCGGAACGTAAAACCCTATAAGCCCATGCCCATAAATATAATATCGTTTGATTACGTTTGCGGAATCAGCTTCCGCAAGAATCCTGCTGCTGCCTCCATAAATATATTTTGTTGTAACACCGTTACGGACTGCTTTTACTCGGTGTCCTGATTCGTCATACGTATACTTGTACTGGTATCCCGAACCGGTAATGGTTTCAACATATTAAGTAAATATTGACAGATTATTTCTGCATTATGTCAATATTTATTTAATAGACAGAACACAGTCTAATACACGTATCCATCAAAACATGATACACAATTCACGTTTAAGGTAATTTGAACAAAATACTTGCTATACATCATTAACACTCAATATAAATGGCGTGCTTCCAAAGCGACCTGACTTTTTGTTCCCACAGTATAGTTCATTTTTGGAGTTACGAATGTAAAATTATCTGCCATATCAACATCGTTCGTTTCGTCACAAAACACTTTAAGAGTCATTTCATTATCAAAATGCAGTTGTAAATCAATGGCGGGCATAAATACTTCGACAGACACTATTCTTTGATTGATAAGTTCCTTAAGGCCAGATAACATAACACCACCTTCTTCATTTGAATCTTTTGAGCTACAAATTACCGCTATTGAACTATCTAATCTCCAACTACAATCGATCAATAAACCATATTCGCATTGGTATTGACGCTGCTCTTCTGTTAAATATGGGTTAGTTAAAGGTTTTTTTCTTTGTATTTTCCCCCCAATATCAATAGCAACAGCAGAACCTGTACCTTTGCCAGCAACGACACTCCAGCATTTTTTTTCAACCATTTGACATAAAATGTTTTGTATTTCGTCCATTATATTTACCAATTTCCTTTTTTAATTTGCTTTGCTATATCAAGTATTTTTTTGTAATCGTACCCCTGTCCAGATATTTGATCATGCAAAATTCTTTGCTGGTCTTTGTCAAGCCCTGCCGCTTTTGCAGCAGACCTCGGGACAGCATTTTCAGCACGTAAAGCATCTGTACCTTTAAATTGACCAAAGCTACCAGGTTTCGTTTTGATACCACCATAAGCCATCGTACCCACAGATGCTACATCCGAAATGACATGCAAAGCTTTTAGAGTATTCTGAGCTCCAGATGTATTGATAGTACCAGTGGCATCAAAAATCAGATAAGCAATTGCACCTGCGGTTGAGTTCACTCCGCTTCCACTCCCCTGCGAACACAACCCACTAGGATCCACAAACACCACCGGGTTATTCCCCGCATAAGAATACAGCGTCAGATCCCCGCCACCTAGCCCTATTGGGTCTTCGGAGAGAAATCTACCCATCGACGGATCATAATACCGGGCGTTCATGTAATATAATCCATTGGGTTCACGAAGAATACCGTATTCCCCGGCAAAACCGACTGGAATATCGCAGACGGGATTGACAATCGTCATCTCAAGCACTTCACCAAACGGGGTATATGCGAACTTCGCGGCGACAGCTCCTGTACCATCCGTAATAGCGACCATGTTTCCCGACATATCGTAGTGGCATGCAAAGAAACCTGTACTTGGGACAT
>CAZKJU010000154.1:2319-2666 GCA_964553185.1 uncultured Sulfuricurvum sp. | reverse complement strand
CGATCAAACACTCCCAACCCATGGGGGCGACCCTCGCCTATTTGGGGGTAAAAGATTGTATGCCGTTGATGCACAGCGCTCAAGGGTGTGCCTCGTATACCAAAGTTTTTTTTACTCGCCACTTCAACGAACCCATCGCGATTAATAATACCTCGGTGAGTGATATCACCGCTGTTCTCGACGGTGGGGATTACTCGATTTTGATGGCGATTGAGAATATCCAAAACAAAGAGAAAAATCTCAAACCCAGCATGATCGGTCTGCACACTACGGGATTGACCGAGACCAAAGGGGATGATGTTCGGGGTGTGGGGATGCACATCGAGATCCCTTATGTTTTTGTGAAC
>CAZKJU010000154.1:0-2309 GCA_964553185.1 uncultured Sulfuricurvum sp. | reverse complement strand
TGATTATGAGGGGGGGATGGAGAGCGGATGGTCGTTGACGGTGCAGGCGATGATTGATCAGCTCACCGAATCTGCAACGGAGTGTAAAGCCAATAAACTCGTATTACTCCCCCATTTGAGTATGCAGCCGATCGAAGTGGAAAAAATCAAATCACTGTGTGAGGATTTTGGATTTGAAACGTATGCCCTTCCTGATCTCTCCACCTCACTCGATGGATATTGGGAAGCTGGGCAGGGGAAACTCGCTAACGGCGGGATTACGGTCGATCAGATACGTGATTTGGCAACCTCCGGTGTCGTTGTGAGTATCGGCGCATCGATGAAAAAATCGGCTTTGGTATTGTTGAAAAAGAACCCTGCCATGGAGCATCTGCACTTCGATCATGTGATGGGATTGGATGGGTGTGACAATTTTGTCGCGGAGCTGATGAGAATACGACAAACAGAGCCTAATCCGCTAATGAAACGATGGCGATCCCGTCTGCAAGATGCGATGCTTGATAGCCATTTTCTCATCGGGAGTTCTCATTTCGTTGTTACGGGTGAGCCGGATATGTTGGTGGGAATCTGTGCATTGCTCCGAAGTGTCGGAGGAACCATCGATGCGGCAATATCGACGACGTTTAGCGATGCACTTCATAACATCGAAGCAGAGAAAGTGTTTGTCGGTGATTTGGAAGATGCACGGCAGTTTTTTGAAAAAGCGGATATGGTCATCAGTAATTTTCATGCAGAACGAATCTTGCATACTTATCATAATACGGCACTCGTGCTCCGAGGATTCCCTAATTATGAAGAGTTAGGGAATCAACTCAAAAGCGATCAACTGTATGAAGGCAGTACGTACTTTTTATTTGAGATAGCAAATTCATTACGAAAGGTGAAACATGAACACTAAGATTACCGTTGAAGGGGATAAAACGATGAAAAGCGCTTTACGCGTTGCATTTGCAACCAAAGATATGGAAGAGGTCAATGCCCACTTCGGCGGAGCAAAAGAGTTCGTTGTCTATAACGTTTCAAAAGATGGCTATGAAGTTTCTGAAGTGATCAAAACCGACACCTCTGAACTCGAAGATGATGATAAAACAGATTTTCGTGTTCGAGCTCTTAAAGGGGTCAATATCATGTACTGCGAGAGTATAGGCGGCACGGCAGCGGCAAAAGTGATCCGTTCGGGTATCCATCCCATGAAGGTGAATGAGCCGACTTTGATCGAAGATTTGCTTAAAAGTTTGGTGAGCATGATCAACGGCAATCCTCCGCCGTGGGTCAAAAATATCATCCAAATGGAAACACCACACGATGTGCGACAAGATCGCTGGGCAGAAGGGGAGTAATAAAGCCCGGATCAAAACAAGGGTACCGCTCGCGACGCGATGTTTCCTTGAGCCCGAGGATAATGGGATTCGTCATTCCCGCGAAGGCGGGAATCCAGCTAAAAGAAAATAAGGATAATAACTATGGAAGCAGAAAAAGCAATGAGTGAGTTTGGAACAGAGATCGTTCGTCAAATACGGGCACTTGATCAATTTGGAAATTGGTCACGCATCAGCGATGAAGAGTTACTCATCAAAAAATATGTCAAAACCAAAGAGGAACTCAAAGCGGTTCCTCTCATCGCGGATATCGATGAGATGATGATCAATGATATCAAAATGATTTATAAAGCGATTGCACTTTCGTTTGAGCGTAAAACAGGTGTCGTCTGTAACGTTATTATGGAGATGAGTCATGAGGGATTTGGTCGTTGTGCGGTTATCGCAGATCGTATCTGTATTGTTAACAAATATTTTAAAGACGCACATCGTTTCAGCTTTCGTACACTCGAAGCGCTGTTTGAAGATGGGGATAAATCCTTAGCAAGTGCTATTGAAATTTATGAACAATACAAACCATGTATTAAAGGAGAATAACCATGGCAAAAATCGGTATTTTTTTCGGTAGCAGCAGCGGTGTCACACGAGGTGCGGCAGAACTATTGGCTGATGAGTTCAAAGGTGCTGAACTCATCTGGGATAAACCCGGTCGGGAGTAGAACAGAAAGCTTGTAGTTAGACTCTGCTTTGAACTTGTCCTTGTTCTTCTCCTCGCTTTTCAACTGCCACTTGATCTTTATCCACCCGTCTTTCGCAATAAAACGGGGGGAATGGGACAGCGTTAACGTAACAGGCGCCAGATCGACCGATACGGTAGGAGTTACAGATGCCGTGGGGGAAGAGGTAGGTGTTTCAGTCGGAGTTGCTAAAAATATCGGCGTTTCTACAATTATGGTAGGGTCTTCCATGGGCGTTTCTGTGGAAGTTTCC
>CAZKJU010000153.1:0-2753 GCA_964553185.1 uncultured Sulfuricurvum sp. | reverse complement strand
CGTAGGTCGCCGCCTGGCCTCAGATTTATACTCAATTCTTCTTTTTTAATCAATCGCAACACATATTTTATCACCTCTTGAAATTACTCTCTTAGTATTACTATTGTATACTTTCTTTATGAAACCAACACTTTATTTTCTTCGATCTTCCGAACAAAAAATCGTTACTGACATGCTTTATTATGCTATGTGTTTGAATGAGACAGATAAAACTTTAGCGGATATTCCAAAACTTTCCATTTACGAAGAGTTCTATGGTTTTACCAGTAAAGATTTAGGACTATATGCACTTGTGGATAATCAGCTTGCTGGTGCTGTATGGATACGACGTCTCAACGAAGATCATGGATCAAACGGCTATATTGACGATAATACCCCAATTTTAAATATCGCTGTTCTTCCTGAATTTCGTAATCATGGTATTGGTTCAAATATGATTCAACAACTTTTTATTGAAGCAGGTGCTTTGCATGGACAAATTAGCGTCAGTGTAAAATCGGGTTCTAATGCAATTCATTTTTATGAAACGCAAGGATTTGTACATTGTGAGAAGATTTGCAATGAGAAAAGTTTTGTTGACGGAACTGATCTAATAACGATGTTAAAAAAATTAGACAAGCGAGAGATTGTACGTCCTAGCGATGGATATAATCCACAGCGTTGGATGGATTAGTTTTGGCTTGTATAAGCCTTGAGTGCGGTTTTACTACCGAGTGGTAATACAGATAGTATACCGGCTCGTTTAACACTCACCATGGCTATTTCACCCTCCTTGAGTTTATTCAGCTGTATATTTAATTCTTGAATTGATTTAATGTCGATTCCATTAATTTGTTCTATGGAATCATCTGTGCTAAGACCAACGATTTTAGCAATTCCAAATGTGGTAACGATGTAGATTTTGTTATTCTCTTCCCGTACTATCAGTCCTAATCTTTCACTACTATCGGCGGTTCCTGCATTGGTTATTTCTTTTTTTTCTTTGGGTGGTAGCCCAAGTTTTATGGTTATATTTTTACGTTGTTTATTTCTGATTATAGACAAGGTAACACTATCATTGGGATGGCTTTGTTCAAGATAACGGTGAAATTCTCCACCATCATCAAGAGCGATTTCATTAAAACCTATTATGAGATCTCCGATTTGTAATCCACTTTGGTACGCAGGTGAGTTTGGTTCGATTCTACTGATGAATATCGATGCTTTTTGTCCAAATTTTCGAGATATTCGTTCAGATACTAGTAGATCAGCGCCTAAATAACCACGTCTAATTTTTTTCTCTTCAATGAGACGTGATGCAACACGGTGAACATCTTCGATAGGCAGAGCGAATGCAATATTGGTATAACTTCCTTGTTTGGAATAATAGGTTGAGACCATACCGATTAGTTCACCTTCTTGATTAAAAAGTGGCCCACCTGAGTTTCCCGGATTAATAGCTGCATCAATTTGGATAAATCGAATATAGGGGTAATTTGGGAGGAAACGGTTATTTGCACTTACAATACCGTAGCTGACACTATGACCGAGAGAAAAAGGGGATCCGATGGCGAATACCCCTCTACCTGAGTGGATAGTGCTATTATTTTCTAAGAGTGCAGGTGCACTAAAAGATGTGGATTCTAAAATAGCAATATCGGTTTTTTCATCTTTCGCGACTAATACAGCAGAGAATTCATTGTTTTGATAATCAATAATGGCTATTTTTTTACCATCTCCGATAACATGAGCGTTGGTTACGATATACGAAGCTCCATTGCCAAGGATGAATCCTGAACCTCCTGAATCAGATGCGGTAAGCTCACTTTCATCACCTAGAGGTTCACTTTTTTGGACTTTAATTTTGACGACAGAGGGTAGGGCAGCTTTGACATGTTCTGAGAGTTCACTGAATGACTCGGATGCGATTGAGAGAGCTACAAAGATGGAAATTATGAATAATGATTTCATTGCGGTTTTTCAAAACAAAAAGAGATAAATTGAGCATCCCATTATAGAAGTGAGGGTTAATGCCGCGAAAATCCATTTTCCCATTTTACGATGTTTATCACTGTTTTCCAAAATACCGTTTTGATACGACTTATAGGTGGATATAATGAGATATATCCATCCCCCTACTGCCATTAGTGCAATAAAAATATGAATGACAAGAAATATGAGGAGAAAGTCGTAGGAAAGCGGGCTTTGTTTTGCATATTCTACAAATCCTCCGGTAAGTCGTACACCGATTTCAAAAATAAGAACCATAACGATGGTAACCGCTAAGATGATAAATTGGCTTTGATAATGGAGTTTGCTGTTTCCGCGAATGGCTTGATAGACAGAAAAACCTAATAAAAATGGGAGAATCGCAAAATAGAGGGTAACAATATCCATATACATCAAGGCTTTCGTGCCTAAAAAACCGGGTTCAAAAAACATACATATCCTCAAACTGTAAAATACGACATTATAGCGAAGTGTTTAGGGATTGGGAGAAAGAGGAGGGGATGACAGCACGAATGCTGTCATGTGTCAATTAACGCTCTTCGTAAGAAGCGCCAGCGATCACTTTGCGTGATACTGTGTATGGAATCAACGCAGCTGCGCGTGATTGTTTAATCGCGATTGTAACCATATCTTGGTGACGTTTACAGTTACCTGTAAGACGACGAGGCATGATTTTGAAACGCTCAGAGAGTGAATATTTCAATGATTGTACATCTTTGTAGTCAATGAAATCAACTTTTTGCTCGCAGTATTTGCAATAACGT
>CAZKJU010000152.1:0-2838 GCA_964553185.1 uncultured Sulfuricurvum sp. | reverse complement strand
GTGATGATGGAGACGATGGTTGGATTTAAACGTGCAGGTGCAGACATCATCATCAGTTACCATGCTAAAGAAGTAGCACAACTACTATCTTGATTTGAACGCCAAAGGAATAAAATCCCTTTGGCTACGCTCACCGCTGTGGCACTGAAGCTTGCTTCAGCTGAGGCAGAATTGTTAATGAATTTTTTTTATGATATGATTGTTTTTTGTATCGAAGGAAAACTGTGAGACACTTTTTAACATTAAAAGATTACACCAAAGAAGAGATCTTAGAGATTTTAGAACTTGGATTAGAGATTAAAAAAGAGATCAAAGCTAAAACATTTACTCCCCGTTTGGCAAATCAAACCTTGGCGATGATTTTTGAAAAAAGCTCTACCCGTACCCGTGTCAGCTTTGAGGTGGGGATGTATCAGCTCGGCGGTCATGCTCTGTTTCTCTCTAATCGAGATATCCATCTGGGACGCGGTGAACCGGTTAAAGATACCGCGCGTGTTATCTCCTCGATGTGTGATATGGTGATGATTCGTACCTATGAGCAATCGATGCTTGAAGAGTTTTCCCGTTACTCGAAAGTCCCTGTAATCAATGGGCTGAGTGATAGTTACCATCCTGTACAGCTTCTGGCCGACTATATGACCATGATGGAGTTCGGTAAAGATAAAAATCCGATTGTGGCGTATGTGGGAGATGGGAACAATATGACCCACTCATGGCTTATGCTTGCCTCTAAACTTGGATTTGAACTGCGAGTCGCTACCCCTAAAGGGTATGAATGCGATCCGGCAATTATTGCTGATGCGATGGCATTGGCTGAAGTAAGCGGCGCTAAAATCACAATTACGAATGATCCGAAAATTGCGGTAGAGGGTGCTACAGTAGTCACTACCGACACGTGGATTTCGATGGGTCAGGAAGAGGAGAAAGCGCAACGCATTCGAGCATTCGAGGGGTACATCGTAGATGAGTCTCTGATGGCGCTTGCACGTGAAGATGCTATCTTTTTGCATTGTCTTCCGGCATATCGCGGTGTTGAAGTGAGTGAAGCGGTTTTAGATGGCAAGCAGAGTGTGATTTTCGAAGAAGCAGAAAACCGTCTTCATGCACAAAAAGGGTTAATGGTTTGGTTAGATAAACATCGTTAAGGAGAAAATATGCGTTCATTATGGCTATTGGCAGTTTTGAGTTTAACTCTTTATTCAGCGGAAGTGGTAAAGGTTAGTGATAAGTATAAAGACTCCGGTAAATGCAAGGCATGTCATAGCCATATTGTCAATCAGTGGGAGAACTCATGGCATGCAAAATCTCATTACGGCAATGACGAATATTTTCAAAAAACGATTGACTACGTTGCTCGAAAAGATAATCGTAAATCACTCAATACGATCAAAATCGAATGCGCTACCTGTCATAATCCGCGTATAGCCGTTACCTCCACCAGTGCTGAATACGAAGCGATAGCGGCATTAAAGCTTGATAAAGATTCTGCCGCAACGAAAGCACTCCAGAGTGATACGATCGCCGAGGGGATTAACTGTGTCGTGTGTCATAATGTTGATCAAATTCACGATGGTTTACCTGAAGATAAGCGTGGTATGAATCGTGTTACATGGATGAAAAGCGGTACGATGACTGGCCCGTATTCTGATGCTGCATCACCCTACCATAAAGTGGAACAACGTCCATTTATGGATAATAATCCAAATCAACTCTGTTTTGTATGTCATGCTAATGATACTTCTAGTGAGGGGCATCGTTTTACCAATATGCAAGCTGAATTTAATTCGGGCGGAAAACAATGTGTTGATTGTCATATGGGAGGACGTAAAATGGGGGTAGCATCTACCTTGCCAGGGGCTAGTGGGAAACCGATTAAACGTCTTATCCGTGAACATGGATTTGTAGGTGCCCACACTGAGTCAATGTGGAAAGATGCATTAAAAGTGGATGCACGTAAATCAGGGGCAAATTTGGCGATTACGTTAACGAACCCTCAGCCGCATGCATTGCCTAGCGGATTTGGTTCCCGTGAAATTGTTATTGATGCTCAGTATTACAGTGGTAGTAAAGCTCTTAAAGCAGAAAGTTTGTCATTGACATCTCTGTATTTAAACAAACGGGGAAAACCGACTATCCCTCATTTAGCAGAGAAAACCGTTCGAACTATCTCTATACCTGCATTAGGATCGAAAACGTTTACATTGCCTGTAGCAGCGGGAGCGGATCAGGTATCTGTAGTAGTCTCTTACCGATTGGTGAACGATGAGGTTCGCGAAATGCTGGATCTGAAAGATCCAATTTGGTCTAAGAAAATGGTCATTAAGAAGTTAAAGATGAAGTTATAGGGATGCAAGGGAAAGGGGCTTGTGCCCCTTAATTCATCTCTACTTTGATGATGAGGTCATTTCCCTCTTCAACAATTGAAAAATTGTGTTTTTGACAAAATGTTTCATTCATCTCTGCTGCCCACTCTTGTGCTTCAACCATTGCGTCGTCTTTATTTTCGAATGTTTTAACACTCTCCATACCGCTTCGTTTGAAACAGCCGCACTCTTTTTCCATTTTTACAATGAACATGATAACTCCTGATTTTTTTAAGTATACATTTTTGGAAGTATAGTTCTAAAAGTTTAAAAATATCAGACAAAATAGAGACGATTTGAAACTAAAGGTTATCTTTATCTTTTGTTAAACTCTTATTATCAGCCTTTTTTACAAAAAGTTAAGCTATAATTCCATTTGAATTTTGGGTACCTTCTAAAGAGATTTTAGAGATCTTTTTCAAAGGTGCCCTCGCGGATGAGAATCCAACTTATCCTCTTAGAAATTTCTCTCCCC
>CAZKJU010000151.1:0-2906 GCA_964553185.1 uncultured Sulfuricurvum sp. | reverse complement strand
ACTCGCGGTGCATTGCTCGGTGGATCACTTGGTCTATTGACAGCTGCAGTGCTTGTAGTTCTTGGGCCAACCGTATGGGTAGACGTATTGAAAAATGCGGAAGCAATTTTCCCTTACAAATATCCGGCTCTTTTCTCTGTGAGTGCAGCGTTTATCGGAATCTGGTTCTTCTCGATTACCGATAAATCTGACAATGCTGAAAAAGAGAAAGAGGCGTATGAAGCACAATTTATCCGAAGTCAAACGGGTATTGGTGCTGAGGGTGCAGTAGAGCATTAAATTTAATCTGTCCTTCGGGATGGATTTATATTGAATTTTAGGAGTTGGCTTGGAGTCTGTTTGATCAAAAAGCACTATTGATGTCAATTCATCCTTTCGAGCTTCTGGGTGAGAGGATGATCGAAAAATTGATGACTCAGATGGATATTGCCTATTATCCCAAAGAGACGGTTTTGATCGCTCCTCGGGTACGGGCGGAATCGCTGTACATTATTATCAAGGGTATTGTCAACGAGAGCGTCGACGGTGAACTCCAAAATGTGTATGGGGAGCGCGACAGTTTTGACGCCAACTCCCTCATATACGGTAATACCCAAAGCACGTTTAGCGTTGCCGAAGATCTCATCTGCTATGAACTCCCCAAAGAATCTTTCCTGAATCTCCTTCAAGATGTTGAACCTTTTCAAAACTACTTTATGCAAGACTTTATCACCAAGCACCAAAACCTCAAAGAACGACAACATCAAAATGAGTTGACGCCGTTTATGGTTTCGCGTGTGGATGAAATCTATCTGCATACGCCGTGTTTTGTCGAAGCGGATACGTCGATTCGTGACGCATTGCGGAAAATGGCGGATCAGGATGCAAATGTCATTTTGGTTAAAAAAGGGGATGAAATCGGTATCGTTACCGATACGAATTTGCGTGAAAAGCTACTCCTTAGTGATAAGAGCAGAAATGATCCGATCCATGAGATCGCGACGTATGGATTGATTACGATTGAGCGAAGTGATTTTCTCTTTAATGCGCTCCTTCTTTTCACGAAACATGGTGTTAAACGACTCATTGTAGTTGACAACGATACTATTGTCGGGATACTCGAACAGCTCGATCTATTGAGCCATTTTGCCAATCATACTCATTTGATCGCCGCATCAATCGATCGTGCGCTCAGTATTGATGAACTCAAAAGTGCTCAGCGTTCATTAACCCATCTTGTCCGCTCTTTAACAACCAAAGGGGTACGTGTACGATATGTCTCAAAACTCGTCAGCGAGTTGAATGCTAAGGTCTATCGCAAAGTATTCGAGATGGTGGTTCCCGCAGAATTTCAAGACAAATGTGCCTTGATAGTTATGGGAAGCGAAGGACGGGGTGAGCAGATATTGCGCAGTGACCAAGACAACGCTCTAATCGTTCGAGACGGGGAAAATCTGGGAAGTTTTGAGCCGTACATGATGCAGTTTAATGAGTATCTTCTCCAGTTAGGGTTCCCGAAATGCAGTGGAAATGTAATGGTCTCAAACCCCTATTGGCGCAATAGTGTCACGGGATACCAGAGCAAAATTGCGCAGTGGAGTCAAACACTCAGTGAAGAGGCGTTGATGGGATTATCAATTTTTCTCGATGCCCACTGTGTTGCCGGAGATTCAACGCTTTTGGATGAGTGCAGAACCTTCTTGTTTGACCATTTCGAAGGTCGAAGTGATGTGATGGCACATCTGGCTAAAGCCGCTTTGGCGTTTGAAACCCCATTGAGCCTCATTGGTGGGTTCGTATTAGGCCGTGCCGAGCACGGAAGTGAATTCGACATTAAAAAAGGGGGGATTTTCGCAATCGTACACGGTATACGAATTCTCTCTTTAGAACATAAAATTTCTCATACCAACACAACAGAACGAATCAAAGAACTCAATAATCTCGGATTGTTTGATAAGCGCTTTGCAAGTGAATTGATAGAAGCGTATGATACTTTACTCAGTATTCGATTGCGATTCATTCTTGGACAAAAGCAAGGGGAAGAAATACAAAATTATGTGAATCCGAAATTACTCACTAAAACGGAACGTGATTTACTTAAAGATGCGTTTAAAATAGTCAATACCTTTAAAAAATTTCTCACATATCATTTTCATTTGGGAATGGTGGTCTAATGTTCAGTTCGATCAAGCGTGCATGGAACCGTCGTGGATTAAATGACGAAACCTACGCATGGATGTTTGAACCGTACAGTGGTGATGAAGTGGTGGTTTTCGATACTGAAACCACGGGGCTGAATACCAAAAAAGATGCCGTGCTGAGTATCGGAGCGGTCAAGGTAAAAGGTGATCGCATTTTGACCTCTGAGAGCTTTGAAATTTTTTTAAAACCCTCTCGAGACATCAGTGTCGAGAGCATCAAAATCCATCACATTCGCCCTTGCGATTTGGAAAATGCAATCGACCCCTTGGACGGGGCAAAAAAGTTTCTTGATTTTATTGGAAATAGACCTTTGGTAGGGTATTATTTAGAGTTTGATATGGCAATGATGAATCGCTTGATCAAGCCATGGCTGGGATGTGAACTCCCCCATAAACAAATTGAGGTTTCGGGGCTCTATTTTGACAAAAAAATAGAACTCATTCCCCAAGGAAATGTTGATTTGCGCTTCGATACAATTCTGCGGGATTTAAAGATTCCGAGAATGGGACAGCACAATGCATTGAATGATGCGATTATGACCGCAATGGTCTATATAAAATTACAACACACGACAAAATTAAACTAAACACAAGGAGCCTTAATAATGAGTGATATCGTAAAACCAACTTTTCAACCAAACCGCGAGTTTTCTAAAAATGCCCGTATTAAAAATATGTGCGAATACCATGATTTGCAAACATGGGCAAATGAGGATTATGAGGGTT
>CAZKJU010000150.1:2758-3085 GCA_964553185.1 uncultured Sulfuricurvum sp. | reverse complement strand
AATCCGAACTCTTTGCACCAATACGGGATCGAAGTACGTCCGTACCTCAATGAAGCGATGGGATACATGTACGATGCGCTCAATGCACCCGATGCGGATGATATCCTCATCACTTCATGTGCGACAGAGAGCAACAATACGGTTCTAAAAGGTGTCTTTTTCAAACATATCCTCCGCGATCCGAGCAAAAATCATATCATCGCCTCTGCGGTAGAACATCCATCGGTTCTCGAAACCCTCCATTTCCTCGAAGAGAACGGGGCTGAGATCACGTTTGTCGATGTTGATGAAAACAAAATAGAAAAACTGAACAACGGCTTAATCCCT
>CAZKJU010000150.1:0-2748 GCA_964553185.1 uncultured Sulfuricurvum sp. | reverse complement strand
AGACCGTGCCGTCTTTGTACAAAAAAGCTCGCAGCGGCGGCGATTACCGACAAAACTGTCCTTATCTCTATGATGTGGGCAAACAATGAAACAGGGATGATTTTCCCCGTTGCAGAAGTAGCCAAAATCGCAAAAGAGCGCGGCATTTTGTTCCACACCGATGCCGTTCAAGCGATCGGAAAAGTAAAAGTGGATTTGACTGAAACTCCGATCGATTATCTCACCTTCTCCGCCCACAAATTTCACGGTCCAAAAGGGATTGGTGGTTTGTATGTCAAAAAAGGGAAAGAGCTCCCTAATCTCCTCCACGGTGGGGAGCAAATGGGAGGCTATCGCGCCGGGACGCTCAACGTCGCTTACATCATCGGTATGGGACTTGCGATGAAACAGTCAGTCGGTCACTTGGACAAAATGAATAGCGATGTACGTGCGCTTCGTGACCGTCTCGAAGATGCGATTTCGCAGCTTCCTGATACCATCGTGGTAGGGGATCGTGCTCGCCGTACACCCAATACTATCCTCATCTCACTTCGAGGTATCGAGGGTGAATCGATGCTCTGGGATCTAAACCGTGCAGGAATCGCCGCCTCTACGGGGAGTGCGTGTGCATCTGAAAGCCTCGAAGCCAACCCTGTGATGAGCGCGATCGGCGAAGATCCTGAACTGGCTCATACGGCGATTCGCCTCAGTCTCAGCCGCTTTACCACTGCAGATGAGATCGATTATGTTATTGATGTCTTTATCAAAGCGGCAGAGCGTCTCCGCTCGATCTCCTCTACCTATGCGTACACAAACGAGAAAGTGGTCAATTAAGACCATTTTCCCTCACGAATTCTCCCAAACTCGCTTCATCTTATGTTATCATTATGAGATACCCGCTGAAGGCATTCTATGGAATTATCTCAAGATGAAGCGTATCTGCTGCATGAAGATCATGTGTGCAGTCAGCTTTTTTTATCCGCTATCAATACTCAGAAGAATCTCATCGTTTTATTGCATAACAATGAACCGATACTCTTTAATGAAGCATTTATAGATTTTACCAATACCCCCTCTGTAAAACATTTTTTACGAGAGTTCGGCTCACTGACCAACCGTTTTGTCCCGCATGATAGCTATTTTCATATCGGCAAAGTTCCCAATGATGTAGAGTGGACAACGGCACTCATGGAACTCCCTGAGAATGATCGAATTATCAGTATGCTCAACTACCGTATTGAACCTCACGCATTTTCAGTCTCTGTCGAAGCACCTGTATCAGGCTACAAAATTATTACTTTTACGGATATTTCCCAAGACCTCATCAAACGGATCATGATTGAAAATGATGTCAGTATCGACAAAGAGAGCGGTGCGTATGACAAAGAGTATTTTAATCATACATCCAAAAGTTTTTTCGAAGCGGCCGTTTTTAATAAAAAATTGATCGGTATAACCATGATTGAGCTTATGTCCTCTAATAGTGGAGCGGATCTCTATTTACATGATTTTTGTTTTAGTATCAAGTCCAATATACGTCAAAGCGACATGCTGGTGCGTTGGGGAAAACAAGTCTTTTTATTAGCATATCTCATTGATTCTTCCGAAAATGCACAAAAGTTTAGTCGTAAATTGCTCACAGTTATGCGAGAAGAACCGTTTCAAAGCCTTAGCAATATCAGTATGCGTATCGGCAGCACTGTACAAACCGACAATGACGACATTTATAGCATCATCTCACGTGCCCATAATGCGCTTCAACAAACCAACGATTCGTGTATCACCGTTTTATAAATCGTATGAATTAAATATGCATATCGATTCTCAAAAGTCTTTTGGGAGTCAATATGCGTCCTTATCGCAACATCAGCGATTCAGAACTTGAAACATTAGGTGCACTCCGAGAATGGGACATAGAGAGTGTTCGTTCTCTCATCATCCCCTCTGCTGTTTTATGGGTACATTCGGGGCGTGAAAAATTTCACCGTCTTGATCCGATGGATTCATGTCTCGTCAAAACAATCACGATAGAACGTATCCAAGGCGATGTTATCAAAACCAATTTTGGCAGTTATTCGATAGAAACCGGCAAAAATATCTATTATTCGTGCGGATCCAAAAAGTTTTGTGATTGCTACGGACAGCTTTATCTTTTAAAGGATTCGAATGCGTTATCTGATCGATATTCGGCTTGATGGAAAATCACGGCTCTATCCTATCGATGCGGAGAATGAGACCCAAGCACTAGAACGTCTCAAACTCCGTCTTCCGCCTCATCAACGTGAATCGATTATCATAGACTCAATCGAAATCGATCCCTCTTCTATCCCCAATGATGATCCGTTTGGGGTATTTCTACATTAATCCTCTAGGGCATTTAGCAGATTGTTGCTTTTACGTTCTCCGAGAGGTAAAAGATCATGTTTCCACTCTATCAGACGTAAAATCGATGTCGTATCATAATCGGTATGATCCACAAACCCTTTTTTCGCATACGGCGAGATGATAAGTGCCGGTATTCTGCTCCCAGGCCCCCAGCGATCCGCTGTCGGTGGGGCAATATGATCCCATAATCCTCCATTTTCATCGTACGTGACAATAATGAGCGATTTACTCCATACGTCGGGTTTGTTCCGAACCGATTCAATGATGTGTGCGAGCTTCTCATCTGCCGCTTTGATAGTGGCATAACCGGGGTGTTGATTATCTTCTGCAGAGGGTTTAAAGAAAACAACACTCGGCAATCTCCCCCCAGCTAACTCTCGAAAA
>CAZKJU010000149.1:0-3095 GCA_964553185.1 uncultured Sulfuricurvum sp. | reverse complement strand
ACATCGCTTCGCGAGCGGTACCCTTGTTTTGATCCGGGGATCCATCTTAAAAAAAGAGCTGGATTCACCACAGGGGTACTTCGCCCGCCTACGCGAGAATGACGAGGCTTTATATCCTCCCTAAGCCGCGCGCTTCCAAAAAGAGATCATCAGTATCGATACTATCACCATCACTTAATATTGCAGAGCGTTCTACGACAGAAATCAGTTCGCGGATATTTCCAGGCCAGTTGTAGTGCTCTAGAGCATTTTTTGCATTTGGAGTAAAAGATTTCGGTTCAAAACCGTATTGGGTGCAATAGCGTTCCAATGCCGTTTCAGCAATAGAGAGGATCTCTTCACGCCGTTCTCGCAGAGGTGGGATATGCAGAGGGATGGTATTGAGCCGATAATAGAGATCTTCGCGGAATTTCCCCTCAGTGATTTTGGTGTTCAAATCGGCATTGGTGGCAGTGATGATACGGACGTCGATTTTGGTATTTTTAGATGAACCTAAACGGCGGATTTCCCGCTCCTGCAAGACCCGCAATAATTTCGCTTGGAGGCTGTAGGGCATTTCGGCAATTTCATCCAAAAAGAGTGTTCCCCCCTCTGCGAGTTCGAATTGTCCTGCTTTCGCTTCCATCGCATCGGTGAAGGCCCCTTTTTCAAATCCGAAAAGTTCACTTTCAATCAGATTATCGGGGATTGCTGCCATATTGATCGCGATAAAAGGTTTTGATGCACGAGGGGAACTTTCATGGATATGTCTCGCAAAGACCTCTTTACCCACTCCACTCTCCCCTAAAAGCATCATACTTGCATCGGTGGTAGCGGCTTTGGCGGTACGGTTGAGCAGTTTTTCGAGTGCCGGTGAAGTGCCAAGGAAAGAGGTATTTGATGGGGCAGTGAGTGAAGAGATTTTAGGTACTTTTTTCGCAACACTGGCGGTTCGTTCGATCGCGGCAATAAGGGTTTCGATTTCAAAGGGTTTTAATAAAAAATCTTTGACCCCCAACTGGATCGATTCGATTGCACGGGTTAACGTGGCATTTCCGGTGATAATAATCACTTCAAATTTACCTTCCAGAGCTTTGACGAATTCGATTCCGTCCATCCCGGGCATATTGATATCACTGATAATCAGTTCAAAGGTGTCGTCCAGTTTTTTGAGGGCATCACGAGCGTTTTTAAAGGTATGAACCTCGTATTTCTCATAATCACCCATCGCAATTTCCAGCGACTTGCGCATATTGATATCGTCTTCAACAATCGCAATTTTCATAAAAAACCACCCCTTATTTAGTAGCGGTGATTGTAACAGACTCATCATTAAACTCGACTGCATAGCATCTGGTGGGGAGTGTGAGTGAGTTCAGTGTTTGAGAATTTGTCATTGAGAATTTGTCATTGCTTTTAATATGCAGTTCATTGGCTGCGGCAAACTCTAAAAAAGAGGTTTGCTCACGTTGCAAGAGTGTTTGCAAGCTTTCATTATTGACGCGTTCCAAGGTAATCGAAGAGGATGGATGAAAAAGAGTGCATGCCTGCATCGCTTTAGAAACAGTTAGGGTTTCATTGATGGGCAGGGTATTTTTAGAAGTGAGCCGATACCCTATGTAGTAATAGTTATCAGCCCCGACTAAGAGTGTTGTGATTACGGTAAGAGTCGTGAATATGAAAGAGCGATTTCCATTTCGACTTCGCACAGACCCTCTTTAAATGTAGTATTGGTAACGTTAGCCCCTTTAACAAGTGCTTCAACAGAAGTACGTGTACTCGATTGCATCAACATCATGTTTTTGATACTGTCTTGTCCCTCTACATGAACCCCGCGTACTTTTTCGGCAATTTGGCGATAACCATCCGCTACTGCGGCACGTTTAGCGAGTGCATACGCTTGTGCGGGAGAAGCGGTAACCGATGGAGCAACCCCTTGACCCACAACGGTGATAACAAGCTCGTTTTGGGATTTTAAAATCGGTTCAACACAATGACCGTCTGTACCGCTGTAGACACATTTTACTTGTGGTTCAGAGGAAGAGTCAGGAGAAAAAAATCCCGCATGAAGTGCGGGAACTGTGAGAAGCAGTGCAAGAGCAGCATAGATTCGCATTCGGGTTCCTTCAATAGTTTGGAGTAATTGCTTTAGTTTAGCAAATACTATTCCAACTCAAGTGTCCCTGTTCCCTCTGAACCCTCTTGGACTTCTAATCCCTCTTCATCTTCTTCTTTTTTCGGACAACGGGAGATACTTGCGACGTCATCGCCTTTGACGATGTAGACACCGCTGGTATTACGTCCTGATTTGGCGATGGTTTGCATATCGACACGGATCATTTTGCCCGCTTTGGTGAGCGCCATAAGATCCATTGTCTCATCGACCATCACACATCCGACGACGGTAGTTCCGGTTTTCGCGTTGAGTTTCATCGCGATCACTCCTGATCCGGCACGGTTGGTGAGGCGGTATTCTTCTGCGGTAGTACGTTTTCCGATCCCTTTTTCGCTCACCATCAAGATCTCTTCTTCATCGGATTTGATAATATTAGCGTCTACGACGACGTCCCCTTCGATTTTGAATTTAATACCGCGAACACCACGGGTACTGCGTCCCTGATCGCGGGTTTTTTCAATTTCGAATTTGATACATTGCGCGTATTTAGTCACAATGAAGAGATATTTGGTCTCTTCAGTCGCAATATGCGCGGTAATAAGCGCATCGTCATCATCAAGAACAATCGCGCGGACACCATTGCTTCGGATGTTAGAGAATTCGTTCAATGCGGTACGTTTAACGATACCGTTTTCGGTAAAGAAAACAAGTGATTTTTTCTCATCGAAATCGGTTGTAGGGATGATGGAGCGGATTTTCTCATCGGCTTCGAGGTTAATAAGATTGACAACCGCTTTCCCTTTTGCGGTACGTGATCCTTCAGGGATTTTGTACACTTTGAGCCAGTGGAGCTGTCCGCGGTCCGTCACGAACATCAAGGTATCGTGGGTATTACAGGTATAGAATTTCTCGATAAAGTCATCATCATATGTGGTTACGGCGATTTTACCTTTACCGCCTCGGATTTGTTTTTCGTACGCGACCAACGGTACACGTTTGA
>CAZKJU010000148.1:0-3101 GCA_964553185.1 uncultured Sulfuricurvum sp. | reverse complement strand
ATTGGATTTCATCAAACATGGCTACAACCTGTGATTAAAAAATTGCGCCATTTTAACATAAGAGACTTAGTTTAACTATAATGTGAGTAGTTATCGTCCGATACTCATAGACTCAACCCACATCCCCTCTTTGAGTACTTTCATCCCTTGTGCATTTGAAACCTTGAGGTAGTAGCTCCCCTCAGGCAGTTCGAATTGCAGCTCATCTTTTGATTCCAGAGAACGCAAAGATGTTAATACCTGCATCGAAGCATCCAATACGGCAATATCAGGGTACCATTTTCCGCTATAAGGAGGTTCAATCCGAATTTGTTGTCCAGCTTCAACCCGAAACCACTGAGGCGAGTTCACTTTCTTTAATTCGGATCCCTCATCACGTCCAAGCAAAGGGACATTCCAAATAGCATTTTGGGTATCAAGGCTCAAGAGAAGCCCTTTGTCGTTCATATGGGCACGCTCAATTTTAATCCCCTGCTCTTTTAAATTTTCACTAAAAACAGGGGGATTAAATACTTTATTACCAACAGCGGTGCCGATCAGCTCTCCTGATCCATTCTCAACACGCAGAGCTTCTGTCTCAAACTTATACCCAACGGCATGGAAAGCCTGAGTGATCGTTCGAATACTCACCATCGCATCACCACTAAAACTAATTTCAGTGTGCAAAGTTCCTCCCATCAAAATGATGGGGAAACATATCAATGCGATAAAGGGTTTCATTAAAGGTGATCTACCAATTTTTTCCGCCGTTTAGGGCGATAAATTCATCACGGCTAATTTGCTTCAACACGCCGTTTTCACAAACAAATCGAACCGTCTCTTTTTCTTTTAAGAGAGTTTTACCACTGGTAGAATCGATTTCTACCCTCCCATGACCTAAAAAAATCAACCAATTTTTGGTAGTGTCAATGACAATCGGTTCAGCCGTGATGTTTTGCACTCTTTCACCGTTTGCCATATTAATCATCCCATACCAAACCTTGTAAGTAGGCCGAATGCTCACTGCTTTACCTGAACCCACTGTCGTAGAAACAATTGGCATAGTTTGATTCGATTCTACAACCATTTCACTTTGTGTCGTGTTGGTTTCGTTACTTTCACTCAGATTGACATCTTTCATCTCATCAACCACTTCAACTGCCAAAGTTGTAAGCTTCATAACCTCTTCTTGAGGTTCTGTTGACATTTTCCCTTGTAAAAAATATCCTGCTGCCATCAAGATGATGATGAGAACAATCCCGCCCATAACCCATTTTGGTTTAGAGCTAGAAACCGATTGTAAAATAACCGATTGTTTGGGTGTTTGTAATGGGACATGATTCTGACAAAACTCTGTATATTCTTGTTTGATATCACTGAGATCAATGCCGTACTCACGTTCAAGGATTGAGATATACCCCATGAATTGAACTCGACCGATTTCTCCATACGATTTGGTCATAACCAACTCTACTTTGTCTCGGGAAATATGGGTTCGCTCATGAATTTTCTCTGTTCCCAGAGCTTGTAAATCCTCAAACGTGTTACATTTCATCTCATTCTCTCCATTAAGATTGCGCCGGCAACGCCGACATTTAAAGAGTCAAAATCATGTGCCATCGGAATTGAAATACCGACATCAAGACTTTTTTGAACTCTTCCGCTGAGTCCCTCTCCCTCGTTTCCTAAAACCAAGGCACGTTTTGAAGAAAATGTTGCTTCGCGTATATCCTGACCATCCATAACAGCTCCATAAATCTGAAAACCGGATTGTTTCAGTTCATGCAGTACATCATGAATATTATGAATGATAACCAATGGCATATCGAGTGCAGCACCGCTGCTAGTACGGATCATAGGCTCTAAAGAGGGTTCTTTGATACCGCTGATAACGATCGCATCGACACCCAGTGCATAGGCACTTCGGATGAGTGAACCGATATTACCCATGTCGGTAATCGAGCTAAGGATAACCACAAAATCACATTTTTTCAAAAAAGGGGAAGCATAGGGGACAATTTGGGAAATCTCGGCGATAAAACCCTGATGATTTCCCCCTTTGACCATCGATTGTGCCGCTTTTTCGGGGATCCGTTTAATCTCAATTCCCATTTTCATAAGAATAGAGTACTCTTTTTTGTCGAGTTCTTTTGCCAAATAAAGGGTCTTTATACGATCCTTATGACGTTCTAGTGCGTAATAAACCGGTTGTTTTCCATAAATAAGCATAAGTAATTATATCCTAAGATTTCATGAGTCGCGTATAGCACTCTTTGGGATTTTCACCCGTAATTTTAGCGATGAGTTTGGATGCCGCTTTTTTCGGTATATCAAGCACTAAAATATCTTGTTCACTCAGTGATGAACGTTGACCTGCTGAAGCTTCAATCACGACAACCCATTCCCCTCGAATCTCTTTATCCATTTGAGAGATCAATTCCGTCGCTTTTCCTCGGTAAAACCGCTGAAATTTCTTCGTCAGCTCTTTGGCCAAAAAAACATTCCGATCCGGTACTGCTATCGCTATTTCGCTTAAGAGTTTCTCCAACCGCGTCGGTGCTTCGTATAATACCGTCGTATAGCCATTATACAATGCCTCTTGCAAAGCAGCCGATCGATCGTTCCCCTTGTGGGGGAGAAAACCGAAAAAAAGCATTTTTGTCTGTACAAATCCACTCGCGACAAAAGCCGTCAGAACTGCGTTTGCCCCCGGTAAAACATCATAAGCTATGCCGTGTTCAATGCAATAGTGCACCAACATCTGCCCCGGATCGCTGATCCCAGGCATCCCTGCATCACTCACATAAACGACATTTTGGTTAAAAAATTCAGGAGTGAGTTTAGAGATAAAATCCGCCTCATTGTGTGAATGCAAACTAAAAAACTGAGGCTCGACAGTCGTCAGATTATGACGCTCTTTTAACAGATGAATCAGTTTTTTGGTAACACGAGTATCTTCGCAAAGGATAACATTGGCACTGGATAAAGTTTCAAGGGATCGAAGAGAGATGTCAGAAATATTACCGATAGGGGTAGGGACAAGAGATAACACGGAGCCTCTTCAAGTGCGGTTTACTGCACGTGAGCTTCTCACAGAGGGCGAAGTGCCCTTTGGGTGAAAC
>CAZKJU010000147.1:0-3163 GCA_964553185.1 uncultured Sulfuricurvum sp. | reverse complement strand
GGGGGAGTGACCATCGAACCCCTCATCTTCATAAACATATCGGCTACCGATGATCTCCAAAAGCTCAGGGCTTTGCATCCCTTTGATGTTCACTTCGGCATGGACATTTTCCATGTATTCGATAAAGCGTACCGTCATACCGCGTGCTTTGCAGTATTCCAAGACATCGAGAATTTCATTGTCGTTGAGCCCTTTCATCGGTACCATATTAACCTTGACCCTAAAACCGACACGCAGCGCTTCTTCGATCTCGTCCAGAACGTTTGCCAATACATCTTTTTTGGCAATTTTCTCCGCTACTTCAGGAATCAGCGAATCAATCGATACATTCAGACGGCGCAGTCCCGCATCATAGAGTCTTTGCGCGTACCCTTTGAGTAAAAATGCGTTGGTGGTCATCGCCAAATCGATATCGTTTTTGTAGTCATGGATCATTTTGATAAAGGTATCAAGATTTTCACGCAGCAGCGGCTCGCCCCCCGTAATCCGGATTTTTTTAACCCCTTCGTCAATCGCGATTTTAATAAATTCGAACAGCTCTTCAAAACTGAGCAAATTCTCTTTGGGTACCCACGAAAAGGGTTTTTCAGGCATACAGTACTGACAGCGGAAATTACACCGTTCCGTTACCGAAACACGCAAATAATCGACAGTTCTGCCGTAGCTATCTATTAACACATAAATCCTTGAGACGCTTAAGTGTTCGGATAGTATCGAAAAGTTGTTTGGAGTTTTATTTATTGGGAAAGTTAAGGGGAAAATCCCCGCGAAGGGGAATCTTTTACCAGCCGCGAACGACTGCGTGACACGCCGTACAGGCGTTCACGATTTCTGAATACGATTGACTCGCTTTTGAATACTCTTTTTTGTTAAGTGCTTTAAGCAAATCAGCCGAAGCTGAATCGATACGTTTTGCCGCATTAAAAGCAATATTACTCATATGCTGTTTATCTTTTGGGAGATATTTTTTACTTGCATCGACATTATGAAAAAGAGCATTAGCTTTTTGAATTTCACTGACACCCCCCTTGATTAATGCGGGTGCATTGTAAAGGAACCCTTTTTGAACATTGCTCAAACCGTTTTCCATTTGGCTCATATTAAGTGCCAATGTCTCATCTGCCATTGCACCGACACTAAGGAGTGCCGATAATGCTAAAATTTTAACCATTTTCATCCATTACTCCTTAGTGAACTTCTGACCAGATTTTGCGTTTCCACAACCAAGCCAAGATAGCGAAAATCAATGTATAAAGCATTACCCATAGACCAGTAGTCTCACGTTCCGCTTTTTTAGAATCACCGATCTCCTCCATATACGCGATTACCTCTTCTTGTGCTGTTTCAGTCAAACCGACACGTGGCATAGAAGTACCGTGTAACAAGAGTTGAGGGTCATTGATAAAGCTGTGAAGATAGTGTTCACCACGGCTTTTAATGTATTGTGACAAATCAGGAGGCGTTGCACCCATGTATGTTTTTAGGTTATCTTTTGGCGTTGTCGCTTGGATTCCCGCATATTTCATATCATGACAACGACCACATGCGGCTTCAAATGTTGCTTTGTGTGCTTCTTTCCCCTCAACTTTTGGAGAAACCGATTGCAAATACGCAACTACGTCCATAATCTCTTGAGGAGACATCCAGTTGTATGCCGGCATCGGGAATTGTTTACCGCTTTCTGGGGTATATTTTCCTTCTAAGTGCATTGCAGTAACCGGATCAAAAATGAAGTTTGCCAAATAGTTTTTGTCATAAATACGACCTGCACTGCTCAAATCCGGCGGAACAACCCCATAAGAAGCTGCAGCGTCCACATTTGGCATAACCGCAGGATAACCTGCTTTGTCAATCGCGTGACATGCAATACAGTTTGCTTCAACAAGCACTTTACCATTTTCAACGTTACCCGCTAATGTTGTATCAACATTTTTGAGTGTTTTAAAGCTGAAATCTGCCGGAGCAACTTCAGGGTGCATAATATGGTGAGCATACGGCTCAATCCCATAATAGGTAATACCGACAAGAGCGGCAATAACTGCTAAAATTTTAAACTCTTTCATTATTTGCCCCCCACTTTTTTAGCTTCTGCTTTAGTAATAAATGGTAATGCTGCAAAAAGGACCAAGAATGTCATAGATGAAGCGAATCCTACCCATGCGTTTGCACCGGTCGGAGGCAATTTACCATACACCGTCAATACGATCAAGTCTGCCATCATAAACCAGAACCAGTATTTAAAATACGGGCGTTGGTTCGCCGGTTTTACCATAGGTGAGCGATCCAACCACGGCATAACAAAGAAAATAGCGTTCGCAATACCAAACGCAATAAGTCCTAGATCTTTACCTGAAATACCTGCGATTTCAAAGAAGAATCCGCGCAATACTTCATAACTCCACAAGAAATACCACTCAGGGTAAATATGTGCCGGAGTTTTAAGGCCGTCTGCTTTATCAAAGTTTACCGGGTCCATTGCAAAGTTGTAATGGAAGAAAACCAAATAGAAAAAGAACAACATAAAGAAACCGAGAACAAAGAAATCTTTTGACAAGAAGACCGGCCAAAAAGGGACAACTTTAGACTCTTTTTTATTTCCTGCAAGGTATTTTTCCGCTTCTTCATCGAAATCGAAAAACTCACCCTCTTCATTGTTTACGTGTGGGAATCGAAGCGCGTAAAAGTGAAATACAATCGCACCCAAAATTGCCAACGGAATCAACAATACGTGAAGCATGAAAAAACGGGTCAATGTTGAATCGGAAACATAGAAGTTACCACGAATCCAAACGACTAGCTCATCTCCGATAAATGGAATACCACCAAAAATTTCGGTAATAACGTATGCCGCCCAGTAGGACATTTGTCCCCATGGAAGCATATATCCGCTGAACCCTTCTGCCGAGAAAAGGACGAACAACAACATACCAGAAACCCAGATCATCTCACGCCCTTTTTTGTAAGAGCCGTAATAGATACCGGTGAACATGTGGATATAGATTACCAAGAAAACAACCGATGCGCCAACCGCATGGATGTGTCTAAACAACCAACCGTACGCAACTTCTTGCATAATGGTGTAGTTGACACTGTCAAACGCCATATTAACGTCTGGTTTGTAGTACATCAATAGGAAAATTCCCGATACTAACAAGAACGTGAA
>CAZKJU010000146.1:0-3188 GCA_964553185.1 uncultured Sulfuricurvum sp. | reverse complement strand
TGATTTGATCTCTGCTATCAAAAAGAAAATTGAAGCTGAATAAGCTTTTAAAATAAATAGTAGAGGAAGTATCTCATGAGACATCGTCACGGATACCGCAAGCTAGGTCGAACGAGCGCACATCGTGAAGCTTTGTTGACCAACCTTAGCATTGCGTTGATTGAACACGGTAAAATCGAAACTACGTTGATCAAAGCAAAAGAACTTCGTTCATTTGCAGAAAAATTGATTACAACTGCACGTACTGGTGATGCTAATGCACACCGTGCTGTGTTTGCTGTATTGCAAAACAAAGAGGCAACTAAATTACTTCTTAATGAAGTTGCTCCAAAATATACTGAGCGCAACGGCGGATATACCCGTATTGTTAAAACTCGTATTCGTCGTGGTGATGCTACACCAATGGCGTACATTGAACTCGTTTAACGAGTTCAATACCCCTTCTTAAATCGAGCTTCGCTCTAAAACTACCCTTTTCTCATTAGTGCATGTAAAGACCGTTTTTTATACTATAACACAATATTTCAGCGTTTAAAAAGGTACAATAACTATGATTCCGTTTACTGACGAAGAATTAATAAATCCTGTTCGTAATGTTATCGATAAGATTCGCCCATCACTTGCGCTAGACGGTGGTGATATAGCATTCCTAACTGTAAAGAATGGAACAATTTATGTACAATTACAAGGTGCGTGTATTGGATGTTCAAGTAGCGGTAATACATTGAAATATGGTGTTGAACGCCAATTGCGAATGGACATACATCCGGAGTTAAACGTCATTAACGTGCCACATGGCATGGAACATCAAATCGACGCATTATAATTTCAAATTTTTGAGCCGATATTAGTAGTATAAAGAGGAGGGATATCCATGAAAACCATTAACTTATCTAAAACCCTCAAACAAGCAAATGAACATTTTTTGGCGGGTCAGTACAGAGATGCTTTACGTGATTATTCATTAGCACTTAAAGACTATCCTGATTCAAAAGAGGCCTATAATGGTGCAATTTTATCAGACATGGCGATGGGTGGTGAGAGTGCCGGAGAAGCATTATTTGATTATTACACGATTTTGCGCAGTGAAGATGTTGAAACAGCCGATACAGTGATATCGGAAATTTTACAGACAATGGATGGGACACTCGATCAGCTATCAGGTTTGTTTGATGAGACGATGAAGCAACGTCTTGATTATGAAGATGGTATTATGTATACCGAATTTAAAGAACTGGTTGCGAATGAAAACGATTTTAACCGAATTTTTGAAAACATCATGTTTTCAACGCGTGTCATAATTACCGAAAAAGAAGATTTTGTCGATTTTTTGGATAATTTGATTGATCATGGCTATAAAGAGATGGCATTGAGCTATTTGGAAAGTGCACTGGGTGTTTATCCGAATGATCGTCAGCTTCGCAATTTATTACGCCGTCTTGCTAAAGGAAAAAGCATTGAAAGTTGAGATAGAAGGTCAGTCTTATCGCTATATCAGCGAAAATTCCGGTGATTGCGACAAGGATTGTGCATTTTTACTCACCAAGCAAAATGAAAAATACAAAGAAGATGCAATTGCTCGCGGAGCACACTCGATTATCTCCCCTGAAGAGTGCTGGAGATTGTTTGGATTGGACCGACTTTGTGTGATCGGTATTACCGGAACAAACGGTAAAACGACGACAGCCAGTGCAATTTATTCTCTTCTCCTTGATTTAGGACATAAATCGGCGATGCAGGGGACTCGCGGATTTTTTATGAATGATGCTCCGGTTGAGGGGAAAACGCTCACTACTCCAACGGTATTAAATACCTATCGTCATATGGCGCATGCTATCGCGTCAGGTTGCGAATATTTTATCATGGAAGTGAGTTCGCATGCGATTGAGCAGGAGCGAATTGCCGGCATAACTTTCGGATTGAAGATTTTAACCAACATTACACAAGATCATCTCGATTATCATGCAAGTATTGAAGAGTATATTCGGATTAAAAATCTCTTTTTTCAAGATGAGACGAAAAAATTGATTAACAAAGATGAACCGAAGGCTGAGTTTAATTTCAAAAATGCTTTTACCTATGGAGTAGAAAATCCTGCAACGTATAAAATTATTGCATATTCTCTTAATAACGGTGTGAGTGGCGTCTTAAAATATTTTGAAGAACATACCCCATTTGCTTCTTCGCTGCATGGATTTTTTAATCTTTATAATCTTACCGCAGCGATGGCAGCTGTCCATTTGGTGAGTGGTGAAAGTTTAGAAAAAATAGCAGATGCAGTTGAAAATTTCGGCGGAGTGAGCGGACGGATGGAGGTGGTGAGTGAATCACCTCTTGTCATTGTCGATTTTGCCCATACTCCTGATGGAATGGAGCAGGTTCTCAATGCCCTCAAAGAGAAAGAGCTTTTAGTGGTATTCGGTGCCGGCGGTGATCGAGATCGAACCAAACGCCCGATGATGGGGAGAGTTGCAAGTGCATACGCTAAAAAAGTGTATGTAACAAGCGACAACCCGCGATTTGAAGATCCTGATACAATTATTGAAGATATTATGAAAGGTATTGAAGATCGCTCAAATGTCTATATTGATGTCAATCGCCGCTCTGCAATTGCCCAAGCTCTTCGTGATAGAACTGGAGATGAAGTGGTTTTGATTTTAGGCAAAGGGGATGAAACCTCCCAAATTATATACGATCAACATCTTCCGTTTGATGATCGTCTTGTTGCCAAAGAGTTGTTAAGAGAATTATTCTAAGCACTAAAGCGACCCTTAAGTAAAACGATTGCTTAATGGAGCTTAATATGCATACGGTTATTTTGGCTATAATGCCGTAATTATTTTACGGTGAATGTAGTACACCTAGTTTTTTTAAGGAGTGGTCGATGGGTATCCCTCAACCGGCGTTTTATATTTTTAAGTGCGAACAAAGCTCACCTCCAGGTATGCCAAAACCGAGTTGTGTTAATCCGCAAACTCAGGATTTATTTCAACATTTGGCACAAACTTTGATGCAAAAGGGGTTGATTGCAACGGTACAGCCAATCCGTACATCCTGTATGAATCGCTGTAATGTTGGCCCAATTATGTTGGTAGAGCCTGGTCATGTTATGTATGCAGGATTGACTAAAGAAAAAATCAATGAAATCATCGATCGTCATATTATTGGCGGTGAAGTGGTGCAAGAGT
>CAZKJU010000145.1:0-3218 GCA_964553185.1 uncultured Sulfuricurvum sp. | reverse complement strand
ATTGCATTGATCGGTTCGATCTCTTTGTCGCCCAAACGCATCAACGTCCCTTTTCCGAACGTTTTGTCGATTTGTTTCATCGCAAGTTCAAGCGATTTTAGTTTGTTTGGATCCATCATGTGGTGCTCTCCTGAGACTAAAGTGTTTTAAAATTGCGTCATAATATGACAAATTGAAATATATTTAAAATATATGACAAATTGCAATATTAATAATTCACATTCTGGAATAGAGATATTTTAGCGTTATTTGGTTAAAATTTAATTGATTTGTGATTCAGAGCAGGAAATTAATGTGAAAAAAATGGTAATTGCCCACTCCCCCGATGCCGACGATATCTTTATGTATTACGCCATCAAATTTGGATGGGTTACGAAAGCGAATACAGTTTTCGATAATATCGCTTTGGATATTGAAACCCTAAACACCGAGGCGCTCAAAGGGACATACGATATCAGTGCTATCAGTTTCGGACTTTATCCTCACATCCGTAATGATTATGCCCTTTTACGTACGGCCGTGAGTTTTGGACAAGGGTATGGTCCTAAGCTGATCCGCAAAAAAGAGACAGCTCTCAAAAAACGGTTTAAAGTGGCACTGAGTGGAAAATATACCACGAATGCACTACTCTTTCGAATCGCCTATCCTGATGCGAAAATCGTTTATATGAATTTTTTAGAGATCGAACAAGCCGTTTTGGATGGTGTTGTGGATGCGGGTGTTCTTATCCATGAGTCTATTTTGGGCTATGATGAATCACTTGAAGTTGAGCGTGAATTGTGGGATGTATGGTGTGAACTATCGGGTGGAGATCTCCCTCTCCCGCTGGGAGGGATGGCGATTCGTCGCTCACTTCCGCTCACTTCGGCCATCGAGTATGAAAACATCCTTACCAAAGCGGTACAAATTGCCCGTGATCACAAAGAGAATTTATCTAAAATGCTGATGGAGCGTAATCTTGTCCGTATCGATGGACCGACACTGGAAAAATACCTTGAACTCTACGCTAATGATGAATCTATAACTCTCAATGAAGTACAATACAAAGCAATTGAGCTTTTGTTTGATTTGGGACACAAACATGGCTTTTTTGATGTACGTATCGATCCGAGAGAGTTTATGATCCCTCTCGAATACACCGAATTGAGGTACTCGTAAATGATGCAGTCGGAGCTCATAGGTCTTGGGATCGAAACTTTTAAAATCGCGCTTATTTTGTCATTGCCTGCACTTTTAGTGGGGATGTTTTTAGGGCTTGCAGTGAGTATCTTTCAAGCAACCACCCAGATCAATGAAATGACCTTGAGTTTTATTCCGAAAATCATCGGAATCGTTGTTGTCATTATCCTTACCATGCCGTGGATGATGAACGAAATGCAAGACTTTACTATCCGTATCTTTAATATGATTCCGACGTTTATGCAATGAATACGAAAACCGTCGATTTTTCAAAATTCAGTTCTATCCGTATCGGTCCGGTCATCGAGGTCGCTCTCATTCAAAACGATCAGGTTCCTGAGGGGCATTTGATCATCGGCTCGGCGAATAACGTCCTCATCTCTCCTACCCCTCCACCGCTCATGATGCTCTCTAAAGAGTACGATTTTATCGCTCTGGAACCCGACGGTCTTCATATTGGTGCGGCAACACCGGGGGGCAAGGTTGTCTCATTTTGCAAAAAGAATGATATTGCTCATTTTGAATATCTCTCGAAACTTCCCGGAACCTTGGGTGGAATGTTAAAGATGAATGCAGGACTCAAAGAGTATGAGATTTTTAACCATCTTATCGCGATACGGACACAAAGCGGATGGATACAAAAAAGTGAAATAGAATACGGCTATCGTAAAACCTCAATAAATGAAGTTGTATTTGAGGCGGTATTTGAAGTAGAACACGGGTATTCGATTGAGAGATACGATATGTTTTCACATATGCGCTCCAATCAGCCTCACGAACCAAGCGCGGGGAGTTGTTTTAAAAACCCACCGGGCGATTATGCCGGACGTCTGATCGAAGCAGTAGGGTTAAAAGGAGAAAGGGTAGGTGCGATGGCGTTTAGTGATGTGCACGCTAATTTTCTCGTCAATTATGGCGGGGGTACCTATGAAGATGCCCTCTCTTTGATCCAAGAAGCACAAGCGCGGGTAAAAGGAACCTTTGATATAGAGTTACAGTGTGAAGTAGTGATTATAAATGATTTAAATATGACGAAGTAATAATCTATTCTATTGACTTTAATCGTCATAGTTGATAAAATGACGATTAAATTCTAAATTGAAAAGGATTTAAGCATACAATGACCGTCAGTTACATTCGTCCTGATAAGGATTTCGATGGTGTCTATGAACAGCTTAAATTGATTAATGGATATGCCGATCAAAAGAAGATAGTGATTCACGAAGAGCTTGTGGATCAAACATCTCAAAATAAACGATTGGCAGATCGACATGAGGTGGTTCGGTTTTTCCGTTCACTTGATGGCGATACCTTGATCATTTATGATACGTGGACTTTGAGCAGCTGCATCGAAGATGTGGTTCAAATGTTTAGCTGTCTTCTTAAAAATAACAATACAATTCATTTTGTCAAACCGGGCGTGATAATCGACCGTAAAAGTGATACAATGGTTGTTTTAGGTCTTATCGATCAGCTCCGACAGGTGCTTCAAGATGATGCTAAAAAAGGGATCGGTCGTCCGAGAGGTTCTAAGTCATCTTCTAAATTTGATATGTATTTAGATCAGATTATCGATTTATTGAAAAAACGTAAAAGTGTAAGTGAGATTGCACGTGTTCTTGGAGTGAGCAGAAGTTCCCTCAAAGATTATATCGAATCGCGTGAACTTAAAGAGGTGGTAAGCGGGGTCATCGGCATCACAGATGATGTGGATGCCGAAGCAACAGTGATCGGAACGATTCGATGTCCGATCGATGAAAATTAACGTAATTAACTAACTGTATGATGGAGGTCGTATAATGAGTGAAGAGACAGTCTCCCCAAAAGGGAAAGAGTATTTGTCGGGGTGGACCCCTTGGCGTATTAAACGGTATTGGTTTTACGGTATCGTAACGGTTATTGCGTTGATCGTACCATGGATTACGATTGATGGAAACCATCTATTTTTGTTGAGTTTCGATAAATTGAAACTCCATTTGATGTTTATTCAATTCGATATGCAAGAGCTCTATCTGATGCCGTTTTTGCTGATGATCCTC
>CAZKJU010000144.1:0-3230 GCA_964553185.1 uncultured Sulfuricurvum sp. | reverse complement strand
TCAGTGATCTATCCAGCGGCGTAAGCGGTGAAGTTCATTATGTTGATGCGGGTTATAACATTATGGGTATGGCGGCGGTAGAGAAAAATGAAGAAGGCAAAAGTGTTTTTGTGTGGGATTCAAATAAGTAAATAATTCCCCGTGATCCAATCCCTAGAGCCGTTCCGAAGGCAGTAGTGCCGAGAGGAACGAGCGTTCTTGGATCGCGGTATGGTCTTTTCACAGAAACATCGCTTCGCGAGCGGTTCCCTTGTTTTGGTACTTTTCTGACTAAACAGAAAAGTACATAACGTTACGAAACGTTACTTTCCAATAACCGGCAAAGAGTTCACCAAATCGATATTTGAGGGCTCTTTGGGCTTACCTTCCATCATCTTTGCTTTATTTTCATTATACACTTTCCATTTATCCGCATATTTTTGCAATGTAAACGGTTCATTATCGACTGGTTCAGGAACTTCGACCATTTTCGTTTCGGTAACTACCTTGCCATCGGGCATTGTGGTAGTTGTAGTGACAGGTGCCGTTTTGGTCAACGGACTCCACTCTTCTTTGAGCCAACCATCCAAAGAACGCTGCATCATACCCCCTTCGCTGGCCGCTGTCGTGCTGGGGGAGACTGTGTGCAGAGAGCTGTTTTGAGAAGGAGAAACCCCTTCTCGGTTGGCACATCCAACGAGGAGCAGGGTGCTTGCAGCGGCAGTTATGGCTAGAAAAGTTTTCATGAATCGTTTCCTTTGGATTATTTGATAATTTGATACTAGATTGAACTATACCATAAAGCGCCTCAGATTTATGAGGATTATTTGTCAATGAAATCATACAAAATTGTAAGATCCCATATAATGGGCATTTCTTATTTGGTAAACACTTAGTAAATAAAATTATTTTTTTACAGCTATGTTTAAGAATAGCGGCGTTACAATTAACTCCGACGAAACAAAAACATAAGGTCAAGCTTAACTTAAGGAGAATCAATGAAGTTAGTAAAAATGAGTCTTGCGGCAGCAGTATTGCTCGGAGCAAGTGCGTTCGCAATCGACAATGTAAAAGTATCTGGTGATGCTAAACTTTATTACCACACAACTGATGCTGGTACAGAAGATATGTTCGACAAAGACAACAGTGCTGCTGATACAGCATTGCGTGTAGGTGTTACTGGTGATTTGCTTAAAGGTGTATCATTTGGTTTGACAGGAAATGCTGTTAGTACTCTTGGTCTTGATAATAATTTGGTTTCAGCAACATGGTCTGGATCACACGATGGTGTTGACGATGCAGCATGGATGAGTGAAGCATGGTTGGCAACAACTATGGGCAAAACAACTGTTAAAGTTGGTCGTATGGAGCTTGATACTCCACTAGCATTTTCTGAATCATGGTCAGTAGCTAAAAACACATTTGATGCAGCAGTTCTTATCAACCAAGATATTCCAGATACTACTGTTGTTGGTGCGTGGGTTGGAAAAGGAAATGGTGTAAATCATTTGTCTCCACTAACAATTTTAGCTCCTACTCTTTATCCATCTGCTGTTAACAATATGTCGGGTGGAATCGATGGCTACAGCGGTGCTGGTGCTGATTTCGTAACATACGGAGACAGCGGTGCATATGCTCTTGCTATCGTAAACAACTCTTTCAAACCTCTTACTGCGCAAGCGTGGTACTACAATGTTTCTCATGTAGCTGATGCTTTTTGGTTGCAAGGTGACATTAACTGCCAATTGGTTAAAGGTTTAAAAATCGGTGCACAATACGCAAGTATTTCTCCATCAGGTCCGATTGAAGCTCTAGATGATTCATCAGCTTATGCTTTCAAATTAGGATACGAAGGGATCCAAAACTTGAAAGTTTCTGTTGCTTATTCTGAAGCTGACAAAGATGGTACGTTGAAAATCGCAAATACTGCGACAAACAACCTTGTAGCTGCACAATCTAAATTGTACACTGAAGCATGGTGGAACTATGGGTTTGTAGGTGCTGCTGGTGCAGAATCATACAATGTAACTGCTGAATACGATGCTGGAGTTGCAAAACTAGGTGCATACTATACAAATGTTTCTGATGCTCTTATCCCTTTGACTACAACTGCACTTGACATGACAGAAGTTGCATTGACTGCAAGCAAATCATTCGGACCATTGGATGCTACATTGGCATACATCAATACTGATGTAACAGGTCAAGATGATTCAAACATCATTCAAGCATACTTAACTCTTAACTTCTAAGAGTTTTTTGCTTCTCTCATCCCCTCGGGGGTGAACCCTCCTTTTACACTTTTCTCCTCTTTCGCTATAATCATCACATGAAATATTTATTCAAATCATTACTCTATACTTTACTCATGCTTTTTCTGATCTCAGTTCTCTCCTTTGGGGCGATCCATATGGCGCCAAACAGCTTTATGGGGGGTGAACTCAATCCCAATATGACCCCAGAAGCAATAGGTCAACTCAGAGCTATTTATGGACTTGATAAACCGCTTTTTCAACAATATACAGATTGGGTCGTCAATCTCCTCACCCTTAATTTCGGCATCTCTTTTGTGAGCGGTGCATCGGTATCGGAGGTGGTGCGCGATCGATTACCCGTAACATTGTGGATGAATATAGTTGCGATGGCACTGACTTTTGCGCTGTCGCTATGGATGGGGATAAAAGCGGCTCTGGCGCATGGCAAAAAAACCGACACTTTTTTAAGCCAATTCGCTCTGCTTAGTTTCGCAATGCCCTCTTACTATTTGGCATTGGTAGTGATGATGGTACTGAGCGTCACGCTAGGGTGGTTTCCAATCGCGGGGATGCACTCGCTCGAACCACCGGAGGGGATAGGGTATTATCTCGATATGGCGTGGCATTTGACGTTGCCAATTATGGTCATGGTATTTGTCGGAGTGGGGAGTTTGGTTTTGTATATCCGCTCACTCACCCTCGAAATCCTCAAAAGTGACTATATCTATTTCGCACGATCGCGCGGAATTTCTGAGAAACAAATCATCAGGCACTATATCCTCCCCAACCTCCTGCCGCCGATTGTGACGATGCTAGGGCTTTCCCTCCCAGGTTTAATCGGTGGATCAGTGATATTGGAGTCCATTTTCGGGATCGAGGGGATGGGACAACTGTTTTATCTCTCGGCGATGAGTCGGGATTATCCGGTGATAATGGGGATTTTGATGATGTCGGCGTTTTTGACGTTGATAGGGAATCAGATTGCGGATGCAATCT
>CAZKJU010000143.1:0-3230 GCA_964553185.1 uncultured Sulfuricurvum sp. | reverse complement strand
AGAGGATTTATCTACTCCGATCGTCTCCATATTCGTATCTGGGATCAGAATCATGGGGTATAATATTATTGAGATCACAATTTGTGATTTCAAACTTTGAAGGGTTGTTATGATCATTCGTAAACTTTTTAAATTCGAAAATGCCCACGTCGTTCGTGGCTGTTCTACTCAGCGGTGTCGTGCGTCTATCCACGGACATTCGTACAAAGTCGAAGTACTCTTTGAATCCAAATTCCTTGATCACGGTCAGATGGTGTACGATTTCGGATTGATGAAACAGGGGATGAAAGAGCTTATCGACAGTTTCGATCACGGCGTGGCGATTTGGGATGGGGATGATGCTTCCTATATTACTTCGATGAAAGAGCACTCTAATCGTTGGGTGTTACTTCCTGTCTCCCCCTCATGTGAACAGTTTAGTCGTGTTTTATTTTTGATGATTGATAGATTGCTTAGAGCGACGGAGATGGTCAATGGGGAACGGGGTGTTAAACTGCACAGTATTATCGTTCATGAAACGGAGACGGGATATGCTCAAGCATTTGAGGAAGATGCTTATTCGGACATGATGGGAACGATTTGTTTAGAGTCGATCCTTTTTAGTGAGGAAGTGCGAGAGGGGTGGAGTGACCCGCAACTGTGGGCGAAAGTGCTTGCGTGCGAACCCTTTGTTAATCCCAGAAGTGTTTAAAGCAATTCCGCTTTTTTCTTCTCAAATTCTGCTTGGGTAATAACCCCTTTTTCCAAAAGATCGTGAAGACGTTCCAGCTCGTCGAGATTGCTTTGGCGAGTCTCTGAATCAGGGCTGTTCTTTCGTGTATTGAGGGTAAATGAGGATGCATTGAGACCCGCTTGCACATTGTATTCATTCACATATTTTTGAACGTAATAGGCATCGAGAAGCCACCATATTCCCAATGCTCCCAGCAGTGCAAAGCCTACAAATACGACTACCGTTGCCCAACCGATGATAAACAGTCCTAATTGCATTGCTCCGCTTTTGCTTTTTCCAAGATAGAAACGGTGGATCCCAGCCCATCCTAAAAACCACCATAAAACATAGGCTATTACCATGTTTTTACCTTCGATCTGTATGCTGAGGGTTGTTGAATTTTCTTGCATATTGGCTCCTGATTCTAAAAAGTTATAAGGGAAGAGTGTTCTTCTGAACTCATACACCAGCGTGTGGGGATCACTTTTACAACACACCCTTTTTCAAATCCATCGACCGAAGCATCGACCATCATAAAAGCATTTGACAGTGAGAGGGGGAGAACCATCCCCGGACCAAACTTTTCACTCGGTGTGAACGATGCTCCGTTAAACCAACCTGGTATCAAAGAGCGCCTCCCTTGTTTCATTTTGAACGGCTCGCTGATAACGGTTGTAATGGTTGAGAGATATTTATCGCTCCGACCGCTGAGTGAGAGGATAGCACTTTGCCCGAAGAGTTCAAAACACAGTGCCGCCGCGAGAGGATTACCAGGGAGATTGAGGATAAGGGTTTTTCCGATTCGGCCGAAGGTTGTCGGCTTACCCGGTTTGATGTCGACTGATTCAAAAGCTGCTTCAAACCCAAGTGATGCAAACGCCTCTTTGGTGAAATCGGCATCTCCAACACTCACTCCTCCGGAGGTGATGATCAGGTCAGCGTCCAGTGCACGGCGGATATACTCTTGGATCGATGCCAGTGAATCCTCTGCTGTTCCGGTAAAGATGACATCGCACCCAAGCTCCTCGGCACGGGCCGCAAAGGTCGGGGTGTTGGTGTTATAAAGCTGATTGGCTCCCAAATCTTCATAATGCATCTTTAGCTCATTACCCGAAGAAAAAAGGGCAACGCGAGGGCGGCGATAGACTTTGATATGAGTGACTCCCTGCGATGCGAGGAGGGAAATGTGATGGGCATGAAGCATCGTCCTCTCACGTAAGAGCTCCATTCCCGCTTGAATATCTTCCCCTTTGAGGCGAATATGAGCAGAGGGTTTGATATGGGTGGGGAGTGTAATGAGATCACCTTTGACATCTACTTCTTCGATGGGGACGATCGCCTCACACCCCTGAGGGATTTTTGCTCCTGTCATAATACGGATACATTGATCTTCGACCATACGAATCTCGGCACCGTCTCCGGCAAAGATGACACACGATTGCTTTAGTGTTTTTCCGGCATCTTCAACCCGCACGGCATAGCCATCCATCGCAGAGTTATCAAATGAAGGGAGAGAATGAGACGCAATAATATTCTCGCAAAGGACTCGATGGACAGAATTTTCGACTGGGACGATTTCACTTTGTGTCGGGGTGGCAAAGGTATAAATCGCTCTTAGTGCCTCTTCTACGTTGATCGCCATGCTCTCTCCTTGGGTCTATTTGCTTCTCAATGGATTATTTATTCACATATCGAGAAATCATTTAGGGAGTCATTATAGGCAAAATAAGGTAAAATCCCCTTTATGGAAGCTATGTATAAAACCGGATTGAATATCCACTATTTTGGAGTCATTGTATTGATGGGAGTCGTGGTGTTTAACATCGTCATGCTCTCCCTTTCTCATCATATTATCCGATACGCGAAACGAATGAGGATTGTGATGCCGATTTCCGGATCTTTGATCGCATTGATCCTTTTTACCGGTGCTGTGATGATGGCAGCTAAACATTTGGAATTTACCTTTGCGAACATTGCCATGATTGTGATCGCTATCGTGATGATTATTCTAGAAGCCAAACGCTACAAAAACCTTAAACGTCGTACCGATATTACCCAAGAGGGTGCATTTGGTGAGTATAAACAAAAAGCATTTCGCTTTTTAGGGATTGAGATGGCGTTACTGGTGAGTATGAGTGTTTGGATGATGGTGCTATGAAATTTCTGCTCCATGATGAAACCGGAGTAACAGAGCTATCTGTTTCGGGAGATGATTATAAATATCTTATCAAAGTTCGACGGCACAAAGCAGGAGATTTGATTGTTTTTCGCTCACGCAAACAATTAAGCGAAGAGTACCGATACCGACTTGAACGGACCGATGGACGGGAAGCCTATTTTTCGCTCCAAAGCCATCAAACTTTGCTTTGTGAGAGTCCGAAGAATCTCCATATCGGATGGTGTTTGGTGGATCCAAAAACGATCGAGAAAACACTGCCGATGCTCACCGAACTGGGGGTGAACAAAATCACCTTTATCCATTGCCGCCGCTCTCAGCAAAATTTTCGTCTCGATTTTG
>CAZKJU010000142.1:0-3236 GCA_964553185.1 uncultured Sulfuricurvum sp. | reverse complement strand
TCCGGCACGAACATCTTCGGCGTTCGGCAATCCCAAATGCTCTTTCGGTGTTACGTAACAGAGCATCGATGCCCCGTGCCATCCGCCGACCGCCGCGCCGATCGCCGAACTGATATGATCATACCCTGCCGCGATGTCGGTAACAAGAGGTCCCAGGATATAAAACGGCGCTTCGTGACAATATTCGCGCTGGATTTTCATATTACGTTCTATCTGATTGAGAGGAACATGTCCGGGGCCTTCGATCATCACTTGAACGTTTTTCTCCCATGCGCGAAGCGTCAATTCTCCGAGCACTTTGAGCTCGCCCAATTGTGCTTCATCCGACGCATCCGCCAAACATCCCGGACGAAGTGAATCGCCCAGAGAGAGAGATACGTCATAACGGGCACAAATATCGAGAATCTCATCATACGCAGTATAAAACGGATTCTCTCGATGGTAATGCATCATCCATGCCGCCATAAGTGAGCCGCCGCGGCTGACAATCCCCATTTTGCGTTTGGCAACTTTCGGCATCGTCTCCAACAAAAACCCCGCATGGATCGTGAAATAACTCACCCCTTGCTGTGCCTGGCGCTCTAGAACTTCGAGCATAACCTCGATACTCAAATCTTCGATTTTGTTGTTCACATCGTGCAAAATTTGATAAATAGGTACCGTTCCGATCGGGATTTTAGAATTCTCGATCACTGCGCGGCGAATCTCATCCAAATCTCCACCAGTCGAGAGGTCCATTGCTGTATCGGCTTTATAGTGTTGAGAGACTTGAATTTTTTCAATCTCCCCTTGTACATCCGACGCTATCGCTGATGAGCCGATATTGGCATTGATCTTACAGCGAGCCGCAATCCCGATTGCCATAGGCTCTAAATTTTTATGATTAATGTTTGCGGGAATAATCAAACGGCCTCGTGCTACTTCTGAACGCACCAATTCAGGATCAAGCTCCTCTACCTTGGCAACGTATGCCATCTCTTCTGTAATAATACCTTGCTTGGCATAGTACATCTGAGTACGGACGGTGTCGTTTTCTCTTTTAGCGACCCATTCAGTTCTCATACTTTCTCCTTGATCTTTCAAAAGCTTAATTGGACTTATAAAGAAGAGCCCCTAAAAGGGTAGACTCTCTTTTAATGTAGATTAAAAATTTCAAGAGGATTTAGGATTAGAATTCTCCATTGCCCTGTTGATATACTCTATAATTTATCGAAAACAAGATAAAAAAAAGCTTTTTGAGTGTATAATTTCGTAACAGTTTTCAAAATAGGATACATTTTGTCTGATTTGACCCTTGTTTTGCTTGCCGCAGGTAACTCAACACGTTTTAAAGTACCCGTCAAAAAACAATGGCTCCGTATTGGGCACGATCCTCTATGGTTTTATGTTACTAACCGTATCAAAGATTCCCTACCGACGATTGAGATAATACTTGCCGTTCATGCAGATGAGATCCCCTTTGTAACCCCTTTGTGCGACTTTACAATTGTAGCCGGCGGCAATACCCGTCAACAATCACTCAAAAATGCCCTAAAAGAGGTTAAAACACCTTACGTCATGGTGAGCGATATTGCCCGTGCCTGCGTCGATCCTGATTTGATTAAACGCTTACTGGAGAACAAAGGGTTAGCCGACACCATCGTCCCTGCCCTAAATGTTCACGATACCGTTGTCTACAATCATGAGACGATAGCACGTGAGCAAGTCAAGCGGATACAAACCCCTCAACTCTCCCGCAGCGATGTATTACGCCGTGCATTAGAGAGTGATATCGAATACACCGATGAGAGCAGTGCCGTTGTCGCCGCTGGAGGAACACGCTATTTTGTCCTCGGAGATGAGCGTGCTGCTAAAATCACCCATGCAGGAGATACGACGGCATTAGCATGTTTAAGCGGACCTTCCAGTGCTGTTTTCACCGGAAACGGGTTTGATGTCCACGGTTTCGAAGAGGGAAAACCGATGTTTTTGGGTGGAGTCGAGATAGAGAGTCCGTTTGGATTTAAAGCCCACAGTGATGGTGATGTAGCAATCCACTCACTCATCGATGCACTTTTGGGTGCTGCATGTTTGGGAGATATCGGAATGCTTTTCCCCGACACTGACACTGCCTATAAAAATATCGACTCTAAACTTCTCTTGGAGCGTTGTGTCCAAAAACTCCACCATTTCGGCTTTGTGGTCCTCCATGCTGATATCACGATCATCGCACAAACACCGAAAATTGCCCCTTACAAAGATTTAATGCGCTCAACTCTCGCTTCGTTGCTTCAGATTCCTATCTCTAGGGTCAATGTTAAAGCAACTACGACAGAGCATCTCGGATTTATTGGCCGCCGTGAGGGAATCGGCGTAATGACCACTGCATCAGTACACTATTTTGATTGGAAAAACGGATGAATATACTCATTATCGAAAATGAAATTTACTTAGCGCAAAGCATTGCTTCAAAGCTTAGTGATCTAAGTCACAACTGCGACATCTCCAGTTCAACCAAAGAGGGACTTCGAGGGATACCTTATGATGTCATTCTCCTATCGACCAATATTAGCGGTCAAGATATTTATCCAGTGATTGAAGCCTACAAAAATGCAGTCGTAATCTTGATGGTAAGCTATGTCAGTAATGATACTGTGTCTAAACCTCTTGCTGCCGGAGCAAAAGATTACATCCTCAAACCCTTTATGATCGAAGAACTTATCCGTAAAATCCAACATTTCCAAAATCACGAACGTCTTCGCCGCCAAAATCAAACCTATGAACGTTATCTTACCCATACCTTTAACTCGATCAACGTTGATGAAGATTTGGATAAAGTTGAGCTCCCCCTCTTTATTTGCAGCGGGTATCAAAAATACGCAGATGCCTTTGCATTTCGCTACTCTGCTCATCACGATAAACCGTTGCAGTTTATCTCCCTCTCTTCCGCCAAAGCATTTAGTGACATCGCCAATTTAAACGATGATTCAATCCTCTTTATTACCGATTTTCAAAACCTTAAAAAGTCGGAGCACAAATCGTTTTACGAGTTGATTACCGGAAAAAAATGTATTGTTGCCAGCACCGATCCAATCGATAATCCCCCATTCAAACTGATCGAAATAGAGAGCGAAAGTCATCTGTTCGATCAAGGGGAGATTTTGCCGATTGAAGAGTATGTCAAATACATCATGATCCATTTCCAAAACCGCTTCCCCGATACGGAACTCTCTAAAAAACTCGGTATTTCACGCAAA
>CAZKJU010000141.1:1939-3306 GCA_964553185.1 uncultured Sulfuricurvum sp. | reverse complement strand
TTCTCTTGCATTTTATCATTGTCGATTTTGTTAACGACCAAAGCAATCGCTTTACCCATCGATTCAAGCTCATAGAAAAGCTTTTTATCATCCTCTTCAGGGAGACTTTTACCGTCCACCATAAAAAGGATAATATCGGCTTCATGTGCCGCTTTTAGTGATTTCTCTTTAATTCGATCAAAAAGTTCACACCCCTCGTCCAATCCGCCTGTATCGAGAATTTCTACCTCTTTATCTACCACCACGGCAACCCGTTTTTTGACATCACGTGTCGTACCCGCTTGTTCAGAGGTAATGGCATCGCGTTGTTTAAGTAAACGGTTAAAAAGGGAACTTTTTCCGACATTCGGACGACCGATAATCGCTAATTTTTTCATAGACTTCCTAGTATTTATGCCTTTACGAGACACTAATCTCGATTGGCTGCGCTAATATTGCGTTTTAGTGCTGCGCTTTAATTGATATATTATTATAGCGCAGATGCCCTTATGATATGATTTCAAAATGATATACTATGATTATAAACGATTTTGTACCGATGTTCAACTCTTAAGTGAACAATGCAGACACTTTGAAGCGGATACGATTCTCGCTGTTGCTCGCGGCGGCATGACCCTCGCTCATGCCCTCTCAATGAGCTTAGATATCCGCAATCTGCAAAGTATCCGAACGGAGAGCTATGATGGAGAGGTCCAACGAGATACCATTAGTATCTCTCTCACATGTGACCTCTCGTGTTCAAAACGTGTTTTAGTTGTTGATGATATCGTCGACAGCGGTAAAACATTACTAGCCCTTCTCCCGCAACTAAGAGAAGAAAATCCTCATATCGATTTTAAAACCGCCGCCCTCTTTACAAAACAAACAGCTCTCACACAACCTGATTTTTCCTTACACGAAGCTACGGATTGGATCGATTTTTTTTGGGAAAGAGATTTTTTAAAACCTGATTCGATATAATCCGCGTAACCACAAAAATTTTAACATTTCCTCTAAGGATATTTATGCCTAAAGAATATATTTTCACCTCTGAATCGGTCACCGAGGGACATCCCGATAAGATGGCGGATCAGATCAGTGATGCCATTCTCGATTATATTATTGAGAACGATCCAAAAGCGCGGGTGGCGTGTGAAACACTCGTTTCCAACGGCTTTTGTGTTATCGCAGGGGAGCTTAAAACCACTGCGTATGCACCGATGCAGGAGATAGCCCGTCAAGTCGTTCGCGAAATCGGTTATACCGATGCAACCTATGGTTTTGATTACCGCTCGGCTGCCGTCCTCAACGGCATCGGCGAACAATCTCCCGATATCAACCAAGGGGTTGACCAAGAGAGCGGCGAAATCGGAGCGGGGGATCAGGGG
>CAZKJU010000141.1:0-1929 GCA_964553185.1 uncultured Sulfuricurvum sp. | reverse complement strand
GAAGACCTGGCCATCGGTGCCGGAGATCAGGGGCTAATGTTCGGTTACGCATGTAAAGAAACCGATGTATTGATGCCACTGCCTATTTACCTCTCTCACCGTTTAGCGGAACGTTTAGCACAAGTGCGCAAAGAGGGAATTATCCCATACCTTCGTCCCGATGGAAAAACCCAAGTAAGTATCAAATACGTGGATGACAAACCGGTATCGGTTGAGACCGTTGTCGTCTCGACTCAGCACGCCCCTGAAATCTCTCAGGAAAAACTTCACGCCGATGTGATCGAAGAGGTTATCAAATACGTTATCCCCGCTGAACTCATGTCTGCGAATATCGTCTACCACATCAATCCGACAGGAAAATTCGTTATCGGCGGTCCGCAAGGGGATGCAGGGTTAACGGGTCGTAAAATCATCGTCGATACCTACGGCGGAGCATGTCCTCACGGCGGCGGAGCATTCAGCGGAAAAGATCCGACCAAAGTGGATCGATCCGCCGCCTATGCAGCCCGCTATGTTGCTAAAAACCTTGTCGCATCCGGCGCATGTGAAAGAGCGACTATTCAAGTATCATATGCCATCGGAGTTGTTCAACCAATCTCCATCATGGTTAATTCCCACGGGACCTCTGTTGTACCGGAAGAAAAACTTGAAGCGTGCGTTAAAGAGCTCTTTAACCTAACCCCAAAAGGGATCATTGAATCATTGGACCTTCTTCGCCCGATTTATCGAAAAACAGCGGCATACGGCCATTTTGGTCGTGAACTTAGCGAATTTACATGGGAAAAAACCGATAAAGTCGATGCGATTAAAGCCTATTTGGGACTCTAATCTACACTTCCGTAACACTCTGTAAATAATCTTCATTCACCCACCTTATTTTTTAGGTGGGTTTAAAATTCTTCTGTTATAGTTACCTCATATTTATCAACCAAGGAGAACCCTATGGCAGTAGTCATTAATGATACCTGTATTAACTGCGGCGCTTGCATCGACGAGTGTCCGGTAGAAGCGATTGTAGACGAGGACGATAACCCAACGGGTGAAGAGATCTATTATGTATACGCTGACAAATGTGTTGAGTGTGTTGGTCACCATGACGAACCTGCGTGTGCGACTGCATGTCCTACAGAGGGTTGTATCACATGGGATGAGATCGGTGCAAGCCCAGCTCACCGTGATGATGTTACCGCTGAAATGCGTTCTTCAAAAGCAAACGTCGTTAATTAATACGCTTTGTGCCGAAAGGATTTATTTCCTTTTGGTTACCCACTTTTCTTCTTTCCCTTATTTCCTTTATCCTCACATCTTTAATCTTTCTTAAATTATTGTTTCGCTATAATCCCGCTCTATTTTATACACACAAAACAGGAGCATTGATGGAACAAACGTTGTCAATCATCAAGCCAGATGCTGTAGCAAAAGGCGTCATCGGTAAAATTTTGGATCGTTTCGAAAGTAACGGCCTTAAAATCGCGGCTATGAAAAAAGTTCAACTCTCACGTCAAGACGCTGAAGCGTTTTACGCAGTACACGCTGCACGCCCTTTCTTCAACGACCTCGTTGATTTCATGGTAAGCGGTCCGGTTGTTATCACCGTTCTTGAAGGTGAAAACGCTATCCTTAAAAACCGTGATTTGATGGGTGCAACAAACCCTAAAGAAGCAGCAGCAGGCACTATCCGTGCTGATTTTGCTGAAAACATCGATGCAAATGCGGTTCACGGAAGTGACTCTGCAGAAAATGCGGCAATTGAAATCGCATTTTTCTTTTCAGGTCGCGAAATTTCGTAATTACCATGAAAATAGCATTTAGAAAATTGAGCTCACAACCGCTTCATTTTGAGGTAAATCGTGACAATGCTCTTTTTTCGGGTGATTTAATCCTAAAAAAAAGCAATCTTGCTCAATTAAACGGTACAATTACAGGGAG
>CAZKJU010000140.1:0-3319 GCA_964553185.1 uncultured Sulfuricurvum sp. | reverse complement strand
TGCGAAAAAAACCGTGGTATTTTGCCGAACGAAAAAAGAAGTTGATCGTCTCTCTAATGTTCTCTCAGCAGCAGGTTATATGGCAAAAGGGCTTCATGGAGATATGGAGCAACGTCAACGTGAGAGCGTAATCAAAGGGCTTAAAACCGATGCCGTTGACGTATTGATCGCAACTGACGTTGCGGCGCGCGGATTGCATATCGATGATGTTACCCACGTTTTCAACTACCATATTCCGTTTGATCCTGAGAGCTATGTTCACCGTATCGGTCGTACAGGACGTGCGGGTAAAAAAGGGGTAGCGATTACCTTGGTAACTCCGTTGGAATTCAAAGAGCTTCAACGTATCCGTGCCAAAGTGGGTACTACAATGGAACACGCTTACATTCCAAGCAAAATCGATGTTAAAGAGGCTCAAGTAACCCGTTTGGTTCGTGAGATTGAAAAGCAACACATTTATGATGAAGCGCATAAAGTGCTTGATTTATTGAAACAAGATTACGATCAAGAGCAAATTGCGTATAAATTGATCTCAGTATTGATGGAACGTAACACGGTTCAAGGGCCAAATAATATTGGTATTGCAGCTGAACGCTTGGAAAAAATTCTCCATAACCTTGAACGTCGCGGCAATGAACGCGGCGGACAACGCAGTGGCGGATTCAACCGTAACCGTAATCGCAGCGGCGGAGGCGGATACCGAGGCAACAATGATCGTAACGGCGGTGGTGAACGTTCGGATCGCGGTGATCGCGGCGGAAATGATCGCGGTGAGCGTTCACGCAGTTTCAGCGGACAAAACCGCTCTCCGAAACCGCGTTATTAATCTTTCTTGTCATACCCAAAGGGCACAAGAACCTCTTAGAGGTTCCCGCGAAGGCGGGCATAGTGCCCTGTGGGTGAATCCAGCTCAATTGTAACTTTCTCTAAAAACGGCTTCATCGGAGCTTCCAATACGAACCCCTCTCTTTGTTTCGGTCCCCACATCGGTTCCGGAAAATAGCTGTCGTTTTCAAATCGTGCCATGATATGCCAATGAACTCTCGGCAACATATTACCAAACGAAGCGATATTGATTTTAGCGGGTTTGAAGTATGCGAGCATCTCTTTTTCGATACTATCGAGCGCGTCCCAAATGGCTTGTTTCTCTTCAGTAGAACACTCAGAAAACTCTTTGCGAGGCGTGTGGGTAAAGATTTTGAGCCAAGGAATTTCGGATTCGTGTTGTTCAATATAAATTAGGGAGTTGGAATAAATCATATACAGACCTCTAAAAAGATCTGCTATTGTAGCAGGAGAGGGTTAGTTTTTGCTTTTACCCGCAAACGGAACTAAAGCACTTCCCCAGGTTAAACCGCCGCCGAATGCATCGAGGAGCATAAGCTCTCCATTTTGCAGTCGACCCGACTCATAGATATCGTTGATCGCCATTGGGATAGATGCACCGGAGGTGTTACCGTATTTTTCGACGGTGAGTACCACTTGCTCCTCTTTGAGTTCCAGTGCATCGCCGACTGCTTTGATAATACGATAATTGGCTTGATGCGGGACGAAATGTTTGATCTCGGATGAGGCGATACTATTTTGCTCTAAAATCTCGACAACATCGCTTGTGAGGGTACGAACCGCTACTTTGAAGGTTTCGTTCCCTTTCATCCGCATAAAGCATCCTGCCGCTTCACGATCAAGCTCATCATGCGCTGAACCGCTTCCGCCGTTTGGAGTCATTAATAGATCGGCGAATGAACCATCCGAGCCGGTATGGATATCGATGATTGCTTCGGCTTTGTTTGATGTTGCACTGATAACTGCCGCTCCAGCACCATCACCGAAAAGGATACACGTTCCACGGTCTGTGTAATCGGTGATTGCACTGAGGCGCTCTGCTCCGACGATAAGGACATTTTGTTTCATTCCCGATTCGATAAAGGCTTTGGCAACTGAGAGGGCATAAACGAATCCAGTACATGCCGCAGAAATATCGAATGCCATTACTTTCTCAAGTCCTAGTTTGGTAGCGATAATCGTAGCGGTAGAGGGCATACAAAAATAATCGGGGGAGATGGTCGCGCAGACAATCATATCGATTTGGCTTTTATCGAGTCCTGAACGCTCAATAGCCAATTCGGCTGCTTTGACCCCCATATCGCTGGTGGTTTCATTTTCAGCCGCAATGTGACGCTCTTTGATTCCGGTACGCTTGGTGATCCACTCATCACTGGTATCTACCATTACTTCAAGTTCAGCATTGGTGAGGATTTTAGCGGGAACATAAGCTCCGATGGAACGAAACGCAGCGTACATAGTTAGCCTTTATAAGGGATCGACGTTTATTTTTTAAGCTCTTCGAGGCGCTTTTCAATATGCTCATTTACGCCGGTATTAACGTAGCGAATGGCCTGAAAAATAGCATTTTTGATCGCTTTTGGATTGCTTTTACCGTGACTTACGATAGCGCACCCTTTAATACCGACCAAAGGTGCTCCTCCGATTTCGGCGTAATCGATTTGTTTTTTAAGTAATTTAAACACTTTTCGCATCAATAATGCACCGGTAATTGCAACCGGTGATTTACGGATATACTCTTTGATGAAATAGCTAATCGTCGAAGCTACCCCTTCAGAGGCTTTGAGAACGAGATTTCCGATAAAGCCGTCACAAACAATGACATCACAGCTTCCATCAAAAATATTGTTCCCCTCGACATTTCCGATGAACCCTTTTTGCCCTTCGAGCAATTTAAAGGTCTCTTTGGTTACTTCATTCCCTTTAGAATCTTCTTCACCGTTGGCAAGAAGACCAACACGAGGGCTTTCTAGTTTATACATATCCTGAGCGTAATAGTAACCCATGATGCCGAATTGGAAAAGATGTTCTGCTTTACAATCAACATTGGCACCTGCATCCATCAGGATACTGCGTTTACCGCTTTTGGTCGGCATGGACGTAACGAGAGCAGGACGTAAAACATGTTTGAGACGTCCTAAGCGCAATGTTGCAAGTGTCATTGTTGCACCACTGTGACCTGCACTGACAACACCGTCAGCTTCACCGTTTCGAACTAGCTCTATCGCTTTATAGATAGAACTTTCTTGACGTTTGAGTGCGTCAGTAGCGGCATCACCCATATCGATAACATCATCTGCTTCGACAATTAAAATCTTATCTTTATAGCCCTTAGGTAATAAAGATAAAATCTCATCTTTTTTACCAACTAGAATTGGTTGAAACTTTGCTTCATTCAGCGCTTCAAGAGTCCCTTTTACAATCGGTTCGGGACCGAAGTCCCCGCCCATTGCATCAATTGCAATTCTAATCA
>CAZKJU010000139.1:0-3356 GCA_964553185.1 uncultured Sulfuricurvum sp. | reverse complement strand
GATGTAACTTGCATGATCGCTGAGTAAAAACGCCGTTGCCTCAGCCACTTCGCTTGGATTACCGAAGCGCCCCATCGGTATTTTAGAGGTAAAAGTGGCTTTAACTTCATCACTCAAAACATCGGTCATATCAGTAGCAATAAATCCAGGAGTAACTGTGTTATAGCGGATACCACTCGATGCCGCCTCTTGTGCGAAACTTTTGGTCATCGCGATAACTCCCCCTTTGGAAGCCGCATAATTGGTCTGACCCGCATTCCCTGTCTCACCGACGATAGAGGCAATGTTCACAATCGCACCGAATTTTTGTTTACGCATCACTTTGAACGATTCACGGCATCCGACAAACGCGGAAAGGAGGTTGGCATTGATAACCGCCATAAAATCATCGCTTTTCATCCGCATTGCCAAACCGTCTTTCGTAATACCTGCATTGTTTACGAGATAAGAGAGCTCTCCGTCTGCATCGACGATGGTTTTGATCGCATCGACAAATGCCGCTTCATCGGCTACGTCAAACCCGATCACCGCCGCAGTTCCTCCTGCAGCTTCGATCTCCGCTTTCACCGCATCGGCTGCCGCTGCACCGCTGCGATAGTTGATCCATACTTTTAGACCATACCCTGCTAATACTTTCGCCACTTCCGCACCGATTCCTCGGCTCGAACCTGTTACCAATACATTTTTACCTGTGAATTTCATTTGATTCCTTATTATAGATTTTCTCATATTTTATCTCCCGTATTCGAAAGATACGGGTAGCTTCAGGGGATTGCAAAAGACATATTTGTCCTTGCCACATTTATGGGCTTTGCTCATAAATGTGTTTATATTAATGCCCCATCCATCTCGGATGGAATATCTAACCCCATCAGCTTCAAAACCGTCGGTGCAACATTATTCAATGCTCCGGGATGAACTTTGCTTACCCCATCCGCCATCACGAAACACCATACTTTCCCAACCGTATGATTAGTAAGGGTATTGCCTGCATCATCACGCATCTCTTCGCAGTTGCCGTGATCAGAGGTGAGTACCATCGAATAACCGTTCTTTTGCGCACTCTCGACAATACGTCCCAGTTCATGATCAACTGCTTCCACTGCTTTTATCGCCGCATCGAAATTACCGGTATGTCCGACCATATCACCGTTCGCAAAATTAACCACCACAAAATCGTACCCTTCATCCATCGCTTTAACTACCACATCGCCCACTTCAGGAGCCGACATTTGAGGCTGCATGTCATAGGTTTTGACCTGCGGGCTAGGGATCAGAACCCGCGTCTCATTTTCATATGGCTCTTCGACACCGCCGTTAAAGAAAAAGGTAACATGGGCATATTTTTCGGTCTCTGCCGTATGAAGCTGTCGAAGCCCCGATTTGGAGATCACTTCGGCCAATGTATTCACAGGTGCATCTTTAGGAAACAGCACCGGGTACGGGAAATTTTTATCGTACTGCGTCATCGTCGCCAAGTGAGTTGGAATAAACGAGCGTTCAAATCCATTGAATTCTTTATCTCCGATTGCCGTAGTGAGTTCCCGCATCCGATCACTTCGGAAATTGAGCATCAAAACCGCGTCCCCCTCTTTGAACCCATCATATCCATCAAATGCACTCGGAGTAATAAACTCATCGGTCTCACCCGCAGCATATGCATTTTCGATGTAATCCGCCACACTTTGTTCACTTTTCGGCATTGCCGCCACGATCGCGTTGTATCCTTTTTCAACACGTTCCCAACGATTATCACGATCCATCCCGAAAAAACGCCCTCCGAGTGAAGCAATCTTTACATTAGAATAGCCATGAGCGCTTACCGTTTGTAAAAAGAGTTTTGCCGATTTTGGAGCAACGTCTCGCCCATCTGTGATCAGATGGAGCCACACCTCTTTACCCGCATCGGCAGCAATTTCCACCACTCCCATCAAATGATCGATATGCGAATGTACACCGCCATCGCTCAAAAGGGAAATTAAATGGATACGTTTGCTTGTTTTCATTAAAGAGGAAAAGACACTATTGTTTTGAAATGTATTCTCTTCCAGTGAAAGAGAAATTTTGACTAGGTCCTGATAAAGGACTCGACCGCTGCCGATTGACATATGTCCCACTTCAGAATTTCCCATTTGCCCCTCAGGAAGCCCTACACTAAGACCAAATGTATCGATCAATGAATGGGGAACATCGCGAAACAAACTATCGTACGTCGGTTTGTGCGCAGCGTGAAATGCATTATATTCACGTTTTTGAGAGTATCCGATACCGTCAGTGATGACCAAAACCGTTTTTTTGCTCAAATTGGCTCCTTCGATTAATCAAACTTTGGGGGGATTATATTAAAATGTCACTTTTGCATTGCTTTTGAAATTTAATCACAAAGAGTTAATTAAATGTTATATTGGTTTCATCAGGTCCTCGGGATCAACCTTTTTCAATATATTACCGTCCGTGCGGGGGTCGCTTTTTTCATCGGTTTGCTCCTTACCCTCTTTTTTATGCCCCGTTTTATCGCTTGGGCTCAGCGTTCTGCACGGGTACAGCCGATCAATGAATACGTCAGTGCCCATCAGGGGAAAGCCAAAACACCTACAATGGGGGGAATTGTCTTTATCACTGCAACCGTTATCGCATCCTTGCTAACGGTCAATATCATGAACCCCTTTGTCATCGGCGGACTTTTGACACTCGTTTTTTATGCTTACATCGGGTTTACCGATGACTGGGGAAAAATCCGTGGAGGGCACAACCTCGCAGGTCTCTCCGCTCGTGCTAAATTACTGCTCCAAATTATTTTCGGTATCGCTATCGGATTGTTTTTGATCTATGTTGCCAAACTCGAAACCGGTTTTTACGCCCCATTTATCAAATCAAGCCTCTTTGATATGGGTGGATGGAGTGTCATCTTCTGGGTACTGGTGATGATCGCCACTTCTAATGCGGTCAACCTCACCGACGGATTGGATGGGCTTGCAACGGTTCCCTCCATCTTTGCCCTCCTCTCGCTGAGCGTTATCGTTTATATCGTCGGTAATGCCGCATTGTCCCATTATCTCTTAATGCCGAAAATCCCTGCCGGAGAGGTGGTGATTATCGCAGCGGCCCTCATCGGCTCATTGCTGGGATTTTTATGGTTCAATTGCCATCCGGCACAAGTGTTTATGGGAGACAGCGGCTCACTCACTCTCGGAGCGTTTATCGCGTATATGGCGATCATCGGAAAAAGTGAAATTCTCTTGATCCTGATCGGTTTGATTTTTGTGATCGAAACGGTATCGGTGATCTTGCAGGTTGGGAGCTACAAACTCCGTAAAAAACGGGTCTTTTTAATGGCACCGATCCACCACCATTTT
>CAZKJU010000138.1:0-3416 GCA_964553185.1 uncultured Sulfuricurvum sp. | reverse complement strand
CTCATCAATAAAGTGGGTGCCGAGTGTATTGAAGCGTGTTTTGTGATGGGGCTAGATTTTTTAAGCGGACAATCCAAGCTGCGTGATCTTGTCGAAGTTTATACCGTAATCGGAGTTGACTAATGTATATCCCATCCCCTTCAAAATTTGATCCGGTTGAGGGTCATTTCGGTATCTTCGGAGGACGTTATGTCCCTGAAACTCTTATGCCTGCCCTTTTAGAGCTTGAAGCCGCCTACAATGAGATCCGTTTTGATGAAACATTTTGGAGCGAAGTAGACGGATATTTACGTGATTACGTTGGTCGCCCTAGTCCGCTGTACTATGCCGCCAACCTCTCAGAAGAGCTAGGGGCTAAGATCTACCTCAAGCGGGAAGATTTGAATCATACGGGTGCCCATAAAGTCAATAACGTTATCGCCCAAGGATTGATGGCCAAGCGTTTGGGCAAGAAAAAAGTGATTGCCGAAACGGGTGCCGGACAGCACGGTGTAGCAACGGCAACCATCGCCGCCCTTTTGGGACTTGAGTGTGAAATTTTTATGGGAGCCAAAGATGTGGCTCGCCAAGAGCTCAACGTCTTTCGGATGAAACTCCTTGGTGCCAAAGTTCACGCGGTAGAGAGTGGAAGCAAAACCCTCAAAGATGCTATGAATGATGCAATTCGCCATTGGGTTACCCATGCACGCGATACGTTCTACATTATCGGAACCGTTGCGGGACCACACCCTTATCCAATGATGGTACGCGATTTCCAAGCAATAATCGGATGTGAAGCGAGAGCCCAAATTTTAGAGAAAGAGAATCGCCTCCCTGATTACGTCATCGCATGTATCGGAGGAGGGTCTAATGCTATCGGCACCTTCCAACATTTCCTTGAGGACAAAGAGGTGCGTTGCATAGGGATCGAAGCAGGTGGATTGGGAGTTGATACCGATAAACACGGGTGTTCTCTCCTCAAAGGGCGTCCGGGAGTATTACACGGCCAAATGAGCTACTTGCTCCAAGACGATGATGGGCAGATTCTTGAAGCCCATTCTATCTCAGCGGGCCTAGACTATCCGGGGATCGGACCGGAGCATTCATTTCACAAAGATAATGATAACGTCGGATATGACAATATCACTGATCAGGAAGCATTGGACGCATTCGTATGGCTCAGTCGTGCCGAGGGGATTATCCCCGCATTTGAAACGGCTCATGCCGTCGCCTATCTTAAAAAAATGACCGATATCAAGGATAAACTGATCATTGTTAACCTCTCTGGCCGTGGAGATAAAGATATGATACAAGCCAAACAAATTCTGAATTTCGATAACTAAGGTAATTCGTGGAACATCTTTTTTTAGAGTGGCTTAAAGAGTATGGGTATATTGTCCTTTTCGGTTGGAGTATTTTGGAGGGTGAACTCGGCCTTGTTATGGCAGGTATCATGTCCCATACGGGAGATATGATTTTACCGATTGCGATTGTTGTCGGAGCTTTTGGTGGCTTTGTCGGGGATCAAATCTATTTTTATATCGGACGTTTTAACAAAGCGTATATCCATGATAAACTTCGTGCTCAACGCCGTAAATTTGCCATTGCTCACTTGTTGCTCAAAAAATACGGATGGCCCCTTATTTTTGTTCAGCGTTATATGTACGGAATGCGTACCGTCATCCCTATGGCGATAGGTCTCACCAAATACTCTTCTCGTGATTTCGCGATTATCAACTTCGTCAGCGCCCTTTTTTGGGCTGCATTGACGATTATTCCCGCTTATTATTTTGGTGAAGAGCTATTAAAGCTTCTCGCTTGGATTAAAGGACACTGGTATTTTGCGATACCGTTCGCATTATCCATATTTGGAACCATTGCTTTTATCTTTAACCGCATCGAAAAAAATCTTTTGGAGAAACGCCGTGAACGTCGCCCTTTATAATCAATCACTATCCTCACTCAATGCCGATTTGACAGTAGAATTTGTAACACCCGCACAGTTTGAAACACACCCGCACAAAGTCCTCTTGACGCAAGCGGGATTTAAAGCCGAAGCAGAACAGCTCTGTACTCTGCATGAACTTCGTCTCCTCGTCTGTGCCCTCAGCGAAGAGAGCAATGAAGGGTATCGTTCTACTATGGCATCTGCTCTTAAAGCTGCAATGGGCTATGGCTATACATCCCTCAAAGTCTCTGCTATAAATGAGCATATTTTAAGTGCCTTGGTAGAGGGGGTAGTTCTCGGGAGCTATAAATTCGATTCGTATAAATCCGATCCTAAAAAATCGCCTCTCAAAGAGGTTCTTTTTACCAACGATACAGAGGGTAATTTTTCCGTATTAGAATCGGTTTTCAACCAAAGCCTCACCATCGCCAAAGCAACCAATTTTGTCCGTGATTTGGTCAACCAAACCCCTTATGATATGACACCGCAGGCGATGGCAGTAACCGCCGACACCTTGGCATCCACCAACAACCTCGAATGCACGATCCTCGATGTCAACGGTCTCGAAGCTGAAAAGATGAATGCAATGCTCGCTGTCGGACGTGCTTCTAGTAACCCTCCACGCCTCATCCACCTCGCCTACAAACCCGCAAACCCTAAAAAAGTGATCACCCTTGTCGGTAAAGGTCTTACTTACGATAGCGGCGGGCTCAGCCTCAAAGCCGCAGCATCGATGGTGACGATGAAAATGGACAAAGCGGGCGGATGCGCCGTTATGGGGATCATCAAAGCGGTCAGCGAGTTGAAACTCGATATCGAAGTCCACGCTTTTGTCGGAGCGGTTGAAAACATGATCGGCGGTAACGCCTACAAACCCGATGACGTACTCGTAGCCAAAAACGGTAAAACGATCGAAGTGCGCAATACTGATGCCGAGGGTCGCCTCGTCCTCGCAGACGTTCTAGGATACGCTCAGGCGAATGTCAAAGCGGACTATCTCTTTGACTACGCAACCCTCACAGGCGCATGTATGGTAGCTCTTGGGCCGTATACGACCGGGGTAATGGGACACAACGAATCTCTTAAACAAGAGTGGCTTAGTGCGGCGGAGCAAAGCGGCGAATACTGCGGAAATCTCCCTTTCAACCGCCACCTCAAAAAACTGATCAAAAGCGATCTCGCCGACGTCTGTAACGTCTCTAGCAAACCCTACGGCGGAGCGATCACGGCGGCATTGTTCCTCGATAACTTCATCGATGAAGATATGAAACAGCGCTGGGTACACTTCGACATCGCAGGAAGCGCCTATACCGAAAGCGCATGGGATGTTCATAGCTATGGCGGAACGGGTGCCGGGGTACGGATGACACTGAACTGGCTTTTAAATTTAAAATAGTACACAAATTAACTTATACAAGGAAACACTAAATGGGATTATCAATCGGACTCGTAGGACTACCAAACGTCGGAAAATCAACCACTTTTAACG
>CAZKJU010000137.1:0-3472 GCA_964553185.1 uncultured Sulfuricurvum sp. | reverse complement strand
TCATCGGTCCGATCTGATCGAGGGAGCTTGCATACGCACCTAAACCGTAACGGCTCACACGGCCATACGTCGGTTTCATCCCAACGATACCACAAAATGCCGCCGGCTGACGGATCGATCCACCCGTATCGCTACCCAGTGCCGCAACCGCAAGCCCTGCCGCTACCGCCGCAGCGGAACCGCCTGAACTTCCTCCAGGAACACAGTTATGGTTGAGAGGATTGAGTGTTTTACCATAACAACTGCTCTCGGTCGTCGAACCCATCGCAAATTCGTCCATATTGGTACGACCAAAGGGGGACATTCCGCGTGCTAGAAGTTTTTCGATAACGGTTGCATTATAAGGAGCGATGTATCCTTTGAGGATATTCGATCCAGACGTCACCGACCATCCGGTGACTTGGATGTTATCTTTAATAGCAATCGGAATCCCCTCACCGACATTGAGAACATCGATATACGCATTGAGTTCAGGGTAAGCAGCGATTTTGGCTTTTAACTCTTCTTTGAGTGATACCAATTCTTCTTTAGAGAGCGATAACGCCTCTTTAAGTGTTATCATAAAGATTCCTTTCTACGTTTTGCATTTCTAACCATCATAATTCCCAAACTGATTACGATAAAAATAACCCCGACCGTTTCAGCTATAAAGCTAAGAGATACGGGCTGTGTGACATCGATCATTAGGCAACTACCTGCGCACAACGTGGACATAGTGTCTCTTCGTCTTCACTGTGATATTTCCAACAGCGTGGACATTTAGCCTTGGACGCTAGGGCAATATTAAATATATCCCCTTCGATCTCAAAGGTTCCCAAAATATCTTTAAGTTCACACGCACACCATTTAGAAATAACCAGATACTCTTCAATGTCGGCTTTTTTCATCGATTTTGCAACCGTTGATGTCGTAGAGATAACGAGTTCAAGTGTATTCTTGATCACTTTCTCTTTTTTCAGCCCGTCCACGATCTCATTGAATTTTTCACGGATCACTTTCATCGTTACATCATCCCAGCTACTTTCAACCGGATCGATGGAAGCATAGGTTACATCGAATATGTCGTTAGCTTCTCCCTTTAAAATCGCAGGAGAATTTTCGAAAATTTCATCGGCGGTATAGGTCAAAATCGGAGCGATCAACCCAAGCATCGATTTAGCGATGATCGCCATTGCACTCTGTGTTGAGCGGCGCTCAGCAGAAGCAGCAGCATCACAATACATACGATCTTTGGTAATATCGATATACACCCCGCTGAGTTCATTCACAATGAAATAGTTCAAAGCACTCATCCCGTGAACGAAATTGTATTCCCCGAACAAACGATGGGTCTCATCAAACACCTCTTTAGCTTTGGATACGATCCATTTATCGATCTCACCCATTTCACTGTAAGGGACGATTGCATCAAGTCCGTCAAGATTCGCCAGCATAATACGGAAGGTATTACGGAGTTTACGGTATTGGTCCGCTGTTTGCTTGAGAATATTATCCGAGATTTTTAAATCCCCCTGATAGTCACTCATCGCAACCCACAGACGCAAAATCTCAGAACCATACTCTTTCAAAACTTTTTCAGGAGCGACAACGTTCCCTTTGGATTTTGACATCTTTTCACCCTTCTCATCGACGGTGAAACCATGAGTGAGGAGTGCTTTGTATGGTGCAATATGTTCTACTGCCGTACTCAAAAAGAGGGAGGATTGGAACCATCCGCGATGTTGGTCTGAACCTTCAATATACAAATCGGCCGGATATTGCCCTGCATCGTAATTGCGTGATTTAAGGACTGCATTCCAGGTTGAGCCACTATCAAACCAAACGTCGAGGATATCAGAAACTTTTTCAAGTTCGTCCGCTTTGTACGGGCATCCCGGATAGAGGAGTTCTTGAATAGACATCGAGTACCACGCGTCTGTGCTGTGCATCTCGAAAATCATCGCGATAAAGTTGAGCACTTTCTCATCCAAGATTACTTCACCCGTTGCTTTAACACGGAAAAATGCGATAGGAACCCCCCAATCACGCTGACGGGAAATACACCAGTCGGGGCGGTTTTCAACCATAGAGCCCAAACGGTTACGTCCGCTCTCAGGATAAAACGCCGTTTTGGCTACTTCCGCTTGGGCAATCTCGCGAAGCGTTTTCGTCTCACCCTCAGGGGTTCCATCAACACTGATAAACCATTGTTTCGTTGCGCGATAAATCAATGGAGTATGACTTCTCCAGCAGTGTGGATAGGAGTGACGGAATTTAGAGACTTTAAGTGCTTTACTCCCTAGCAATTCGATGATCGGTTCATTGCATTTAAAAATGTGTTTACCGACAAACTCTTCAGGATTCGGAAGAAGTTTTTCACGGACGATCGTTTGATCGTAACACCCCGTCTCATCGACCGGCATGACCACTTCAAGATTATAACGAAGACCAATACGGTAGTCATCTTCCCCATGCCCCGGCGCAGTATGAACGCATCCCGAACCGTTTTCCATCAAAACGTGTTCACCCAAAACCACATGTGAACCACGGCCGTTGAGCGGGTTGATCGCATAGAGGTTTTCAAACTTTTTGGCTTCGATTTTTTGTACGACAGTTCCGGTAAACACACCCTCTTCGATAAGAGCGTTGTACCGTTTTTCCGCAACGATATAACCATCACTTGTTCGGACATACACCTCATCAGGATTGAGAGAGATCCCCGTATTAGCAGGAAGCGTCCATGGTGTTGTCGTCCAAATGACGATAGCAGCAGAACCTTCGATCCCCACTCGTACTTTGGCTTCATCGCTGAGTTCAAAGGCTACATAAATCGAGTAATCCTCTTTATCTTCGTATTCCACTTCCGCTTCAGCAAGTGCGGTTCGCTCCGCCCAGCTCCAGTAAACCGGTTTTGAACGCTCGATCAACAACCCTTTTTTCGCCACAGCACAAAGTGTACGATAGATATTCGCTTCAAATTTTGAGTCCATTGTCAAATACGGATTGTCCCAGTCAGCAACAACACCGAGTTTCTTAAACTCTTCACGTTGAATATCGACAAACTCTGACGCATGATCGCGGCACATTTGTCGCACTTCTGCAGTGCTAAGAAGCTCTTTTTTCTGTTTACCGCCTAGTTTTTTCTCCACTTGCTGTTCAATCGGCAATCCGTGACAATCCCAGCCGGGGGTAAAGCGGACCGATTTACCGTTAAAATAGTGATATTTGACAATAATATCTTTAAGAATTTTATTGAGGGCGTGACCGATATGGGTATTTCCGTTGGCATACGGAGGTCCATCATGCAACGTGAAGCTCTGCGCACCTTTACGATTGGCTTTCATCTTACCGTAAACGTCGTTGGCTATCCACGCGCTGTAGCGTGTAGGCTCATTTTGAACCAAATTTCCGCGCATCGGAAACTCGGTCTGAGGTAGAAGGAGGGTCTCTTTATAATCCATCTGTTACCTTATATAAAAAGTGGTGCATTATA
>CAZKJU010000136.1:0-3475 GCA_964553185.1 uncultured Sulfuricurvum sp. | reverse complement strand
TAAAATGGCGCAATTTTTTAATCACAGGTTGTAGCCATGTTTGATGAAATCCAATTTGACCGGATTAAACGCCTCCCTAAATACGTATTTGCAGAAGTTAACGAACTTAAAATGGCGCGCAGACGTGCCGGTGCAGACGTTATCGACTTCAGTATGGGAAATCCTGACGGTGATACCCCTAAACATATTCGTGAAAAATTGATCGAATCAGCACAAAAAACTAAGACACACGGATATTCAGCCTCCAAGGGAATCCCTAAACTTCGTCAAGCAATTTGTGATTGGTATAAACGCCGCTATGATGTCGATCTCGATCCTGAAACCGAAGCGGTTGCGACGATGGGTTCGAAAGAGGGGTATGCCCATTTGGCGTATGCGATTACCAACCCTGGCGATGTCGTAGTTGTCCCAGACCCTACCTATCCGATCCATTCATACGGGTTTATTTTGGCGGGCGGAAATGTCCAAAAAATGGAATTGCCGTTCGATGAAGATTACAAAGTAGACGAAGACCTCTTTTTTGAACGATTGGAGCAGGCATTCCATATTTCATTTCCAAAACCGAAATATTTGGTAGTCAACTTCCCTCATAACCCGACAACTGCAACGGTAACGCCAGAGTTTTATACCCGCATCGTCGAGATGGCAAAACGTGAACGTTTCTATGTTATCAGTGATATAGCATACGGTGATTTGACGTTTGATGGCTACAAAACCCCATCAATCATGTCGGTTCCGGGAGCAAAAGATGTAGCAGTTGAGAGCTTTACCCTCTCAAAAAGCTACAATATGGCGGGATGGCGTGTCGGTTTCTTTGTTGGGAATGCAAAATTGATCGGAGCGCTTCAAAAAATAAAAAGCTGGTTGGATTATGGGATGTTTACCCCGATTCAAGTTGCGGCAACGATTGCGCTAAACGGTGATCAAACTTGTGTTCAGGAGATCACCGATAAATACGATCATCGTCAAGATGTATTGATCGAAGCATTTAATCGTGCCGGATGGCCGGTTCGCCGAAATCAGGCATCGATGTTTGTGTGGGCAAAAATCCCTGAGTGTGCTCGTCATTTAGGGAGTTTAGAGTTTTCAAAGCGTCTTTTGGTCGAAGCCAATGTTGCGGTAGCTCCGGGGATCGGATTTGGTGATTACGGTGATGAATATGTCCGTATTGCATTGATCGAAAATGATAAACGTATTCGTCAAGCGGCAAAAAATATAAAACAATTTTTGAGTACGTTAGATTGTAAGGGTGCTGAGTGACACGTGTCGGTGTGATTGGTGTCGGCACTGTCGGGCGTGCCGTTGTTGATATTTTAGAAAAAAATCACTCTATTATCTGCGCACGTGCAGGTGAGAGTATCAGCGTGAAAAGCGGTGTGGTCCGAGATCTTAGCAAAGTATCGGATCTTTCTATTTCCCTTTCACAAAATCCTTATGATGTTGTAGATGATCCTGAAATTGATATTGTTGTTGAATTGATGGGGGGAGTGGAACTTCCGCTTGAGATTGTTAAAAAAGCACTGCAAAACGGCAAAGCGGTTGTTACGGCAAACAAGGCGCTTCTCGCCTATCATCGCTATGAACTTCAAGAGATCGCGGGTGACATACCGTTTGAATTCGAAGCAAGTGTTGCAGGGGGGATCCCTATTATTAATGCGCTGCGCGATGGATTATCGGCGAATCATATCCTCTCCATTATGGGAATTATGAACGGTACCTGCAACTTTATGCTCACCAAAATGATGAATGAGGGGGCGGCTTACGAGAGCGTTTTAGCTGAAGCTCAGGCTCTAGGGTATGCCGAAGCAGATCCGACCTTTGACGTCGGGGGGTATGATGCAGCACACAAACTTCTCATTTTGGCCTCCATCGCATACGGTATCGATGCGAAACCCGAAGAGATTTTGATTGAGGGGATCGAGGGGATTACCCCTGCAGATATTGCCTTTGCTAAAGAGTTCGGATACACCATTAAACTCTTAGGAATCGCCAAACGTGATGAGGGGGAAGTCGAATTACGTGTTCATGCGGCTTTGGTTGATGAAGATGCGATGATCGCTAAAATTGACGGTGTGATGAACGGGATCAGTGTTGTCGGTGATCGCGTCGGAGAAACCCTCTATTACGGACCTGGTGCAGGTGGAAATGCGACTGCGAGCGCGGTAGTTGCCAATATAATTGATATCGTCCGATCGGGGAAACGATCTCCGATGCTCGGGTTTAACCATCCGCTCGAAGAGGGGCTTCGCCTCAAAAAATCTGAGGATATTCGTTCGAAATATTATCTCCGTCTTCGCGTTTCGGATAAACCTGGGATTTTGGCGCAGATCACAAGTCTTTTTGCCGATCATTCCATCTCTATCGAAGCAGTTATACAACGCCCTTCTGAAACAGAGTGTGCCCATTTGCTTTTTGCAACGCATGAAGCTACGGAACGATCTTTTCATGCACTTATGAGCGAGTTAGAATTATTGGATGCTGTACTTGAAACTCCATTTATGATTCGAATTGTGTAATTGCAGTTCGAATCATCCCCTCATTTTATACCTTAATAAAAATTTAACCTTTTTTACTGTAATATACGCGTCCACTTTGCCCTTTCGGACAAATAGAATTGAATGTTTCTAACTGCGCGAAGCCGTAGTTACAAGTATTGGTGCGATCAATCTCACCTACGAAAAGCAAGTGATTTAACTCAATGGAGCTTGACCCATGAAAGTACGTTCTTCAGTGAAGAAAATGTGCGATGATTGTAAAGTCATCAAGCGTAAAGGGATTGTGCGCGTAATCTGCAAAACCCCAAAACATAAACAAAGACAAGGATAAGCATGGCACGTATTGCTGGTGTGGACTTACCTAAGAAAAAACGTATCGAGTACGGTCTAACCTATATTTATGGGATTGGACTTCATACTTCTCGCAAAATTTTGGATGCAACAGGGATCGATTACAACAAGCGTGTATACGAACTCTCAGAAGACGAAGCGGCAACAATCGCTAAAGAGATTCGCAGCAGCGGTATCGCTGTAGAAGGGGATCTTCGTAAAGAAGTCGCAATGGACATCAAAGCGTTGATGGATCTTGGTTCATACCGTGGTCTTCGTCACCGTAAAGGTCTCCCATGCCGTGGTCAAAAAACCAAAACCAATGCACGTACGCGCAAAGGTAAAAAGAAAACCGTCGGCTCAGCCACAAAATAAGGGATTAGAGTATGGCAAAAAGAAAAGCAACCCGTAAAAAAATCGTAAAGAAGAATATTGCACGAGGTATCGTACATATCTTGGCATCATTCAACAATACTCTTGTAACGGTTACCGATGAGATGGGGAATATGATCGCATGGAGTTCGGCTGGTGCCCTTGGTTTCAAAGGTTCTAAAAAATCGACTCCGTTTGCTGCACAACAAGCAGTAGAAGCGGCAATGGAAAAAGCAATGGTCCACGGAATTAAAGAAGTGGGAATTAAAGTTCAAGGT
>CAZKJU010000135.1:0-3512 GCA_964553185.1 uncultured Sulfuricurvum sp. | reverse complement strand
TTGCCCACTCGGCAGTAGATTATGGGATTATCGGGATTTTGGTGATTATGAGTATTGTCTCATTGTGGCTTTTTATCGAGAGAATGATGGCGTATGGCGCGGTTAGAATTGAGGATTATGAGACCAAAGAAGAGCTCGAACTCGATTTAGGGAACAATGTCTCTACTATCGCAACGATTGGTTCAAATGCTCCGTATGTGGGATTGCTGGGTACAGTTTTAGGAATTATGATTACTTTTTACAGCCTCGGAGATGTCGGAGCAGTTGATCCTAAAAAAATCATGACAGGGCTTGCATTGGCACTTAAAGCGACGGCGATGGGGCTTGTAGTTGCGATCCCGGCTATCGTGTTTTACAATATTTTGCTTCGTAAAATGGAACGTCTTATCACGTTATGGGAAATCGATGCCCATAAAAAACAGGGGTAACGTATGAAAATGAAACGGATCGATACGATCAACGTTATTCCGTTTATCGATATCATGCTGGTGCTTTTAGTAATGGTTCTCACTACAGCGACTTTTATCAAAACAGGTTTAATTCCTGTCGATCTCCCTGAAGCCAAAGGGACAGCGGCAGAGCATAAACCGAGTGAGCTAAAACTCACCATCCAAAAAGATGGAACACTAATGTTAGGTGATGAGAAAACTCCGATTACGTTGGCCGATTTTGAGCAGCGTGTTGTTGCAGGGGGCAAAGAGATGACGGTTGTCCTTTACAGCGATAAAGAGGCGGCATTTCAAAATTTTGTGGGGGTTATGGATGTGCTAAAACGTCTGGGGCATGAACAACTCTATATTGTGACCGATAAGCAGAAATAGCAGTGCACCAAATTAGCAACTATGTTTATGCCCATGATGAGTTGCTGGAACTTGATGTTCCAACCAAGCGCCTTCCGAATCCCTACCACGATTTTCCCTATATGGTTTTAGAAGGGGTTCTTAGCCCCTCGGAGTGTCGTGCTATCACTGTGGCAGCTTTGGCAGATAATGACGTCGTGCAGGCGGAACTTCGCGGGCGCTCTCTCGATACCGCCATCCGTAAAACCGATATTCATACCCTTAGTGCCGAACATCGAGCGATATATGATCGCCGTTTTGAAGCGGTACGCTCAGAGATCGAAGAATTTTTTGCCCTTTCACTCTCTTATGCAACCGATGTACAAGTGTTAGGATATGAGAGCGGCTCATTTTACCTCAAACACAGTGATGACTCTAGTGAACTTAGAAATGCGCAAGGAAATGTGATCGGGTATAAAACCGTTGCCCCAGAGCGCAAACTCACCACCGTTCTCTTTACTACCTCCTACACTCCACATCCGACTGACAGTGATCATTTTAGCGGAGGAGAATTGCTCTTTAATTACCTCTGCGATCAACATGGCAATACGATCACACTTCGCCCTGAAGCAGGGGATATGGTAGTATTTTTGAGCAATCCTTATTTCTCCCATGAAGTCCTTCCTGTCAAAGAAGGGTTTCGTCTTTCGCTGGTTCAATGGCATAATGCTCATATGTAAGTTATAATTGCGCATTACTTTCGAAGGATGCTCATGCGCTACTTTTACAGCTCGTTTGCAATTATGGCTATTGGTCTGATTGCGGCGTTTTACCTCGGCGGAGTTGCCGCTATTTATATCACCTTTTTGTTGATCATTCTTGAAATCTCTCTTTCATTCGATAATGCGGTTGTTAATGCAAAAGTGTTAGAGACGATGGACCCGATTTGGCAAAAACGGTTTATCCTCTTCGGTATTCCGATCGCGGTTTTTGGGATGCGTTTGGTGTTTCCGCTCGCGATTGTCTCCCTTGTGACTGGTATGGGGATGATTGAGACGCTCCAAGTGGCAATGAATCAACCTGATGAATACGAAAAAGTACTCAAATCGACTGAATCGACGATTTTTGCATTCGGTGGAGCGTTCTTGCTCATGGTCTTTTTGGATTTTTTCTTTGGGGAACACGATGTTAAATGGGTTACATTTGTCGAAGGCTCCAAAACGATGGAAACCTTCTCCGGTGTTGCTAATATTGAGCTGATTACCGCTATTATAGTAGGGATTGGGTTAGGACACATTACGCAGGACTTTGGTGTTGTTCTGGCATTTATGTATGGGGTATTGCTCCACTCATTGCTCGGCATGCTGGACCATTTCCTCTCCTCCGATACCGTAAAAAGTGGAATCGCCGGATTTATCTATCTTGAAGTTCTCGATGCGAGTTTCAGTTTTGATGGTGTAATCGGTGCGTTCGCCTTAACGAGCAATATTTTTATCATTATGATTGGTCTTGGTGTGGGAGCGATGTTTGTACGGAGTATGACAATCTTTTTTGTTGAACACAAAACGCTCTCCCATTTTCGTTATCTCGAACACGGTGCCCATTATGCGATCGGTATTTTGGCGATTATCATGTTGATGAAAATTACGACCCATATCAGTGAGATGGTGACAGGAACTATCGGTATCGGATTAATTCTGATTGCATTCCTTCACTCCGTATGGGAAAACAAAAAAGCGAACGAAATCGCCTAATCTTCTTTGCCGTCATTTTTGGCGGCACTCTCTTCTTTTTTTTTCAGTTTATAATATTTGAGTATCCCATAGAGACTAATTAACATCCAAATCGATTCCATCAAAAACGACGCAAGATTCCAGTCATACAGCAGTGAGATAATGATCAGCAGTGCTCCAAGTGTATTTAAAACGGAGAAGCTTAAATCTTTCGCTTCCATTTTTTCAAGTTGCAAAAGCATGTAGGCAACAATGATGACAAAGACGCCGAGGATACCGATGAGGTCGGTTGGGGATAATTGCATGGGCTATGTTCCGTTGAGTGTTTAGTGAAGAAGTGTACCCAAGAAGGGTTAAATTTTCAGGATTAGTTGCTGATATTATCTATTAAATGCAATAATGTACATCATCATATTTGTAGGGGGAAAACATTGATTTATGATTTTTGGAAGGACTATGAAGAGTTGCTTTCGTATGAGCAGGCATCTTTGCTCGATTACAGATTGGATAGTATTGCTATTAAAATAAATATTTTCTTTCAAAGACTGATCATTGAACATATCGAAAAAAGAGATATTCAGTTTTATCTGGCGGGTTCATGTATCAAGGCGGATACATTCAGGGACCTCGACATGTTCTTTCCTTCTAAAGAAGATCAAGAATTAATCAATAATGCAATGAATAAGGACTATTTCGAATACGAGAACAACTCTCATACCTACAAATATAAAAACGATATTTACCAGCTTGTATATCGAGAGAGATTTAAAGATGCGACACTTGAAGAACTGGTTGACGGCTTTGATTTCGATTCGACAAAAATTGCTTTCGAGTGTCATTACGACACATTAAAAAGGCTCTTTACCATTGTTAGATGTGACATGCGGATCGAATTTGTCAACTATATCAATACCCGTGTCAACCGTTTATCCAAAGTCAGCCTTAACCCATTTGTATCTCTCCAACGAGCAATCTATTTTTTAAAACGTGGCGATGATGT
>CAZKJU010000134.1:0-3607 GCA_964553185.1 uncultured Sulfuricurvum sp. | reverse complement strand
TCTCTATCATCCCTGCCGCTTAATTTTCACTTTCATCGGGCTTCCGCCCGATTTTGAATCCATTTCCAAAATTATCTTTTTAATCGTGTACTTTGTATCGAAGTATAGAGTTAAGCAAATAATCATTGTCTCATAAAGAGGCTAATGTTCAAAACAACTTGAAGGACATCCATGTTTAGTGATAGTGTAGAAATTACCGTCTCATCCGGTAAAGGGGGAGCAGGGTGTGTTGCTTTCCGACGGGAAAAATATGTTCTTCAAGGCGGACCAAACGGTGGTGATGGCGGAAAGGGTGGTGATGTCTATTTCAAAGTAGATAACAATACCCATACGTTGGCTCATTTCCAAGGTAATAAGAACCTAAAAGCGGAAAAAGGGAAACCTGGTATGGGTTCCAATATGGCGGGAAAAGCAGGCAAACCGTTGGTTGTCATTGTCCCTCCTGGAACACAGGTTGTTGATGTCGAGACGGGTGAAGTATTGCTAGATTTACTCGAAGACGGAAAAGAGGTCCGCTTTTTGGAAGGGGGGCGCGGCGGTCTTGGGAATGTCCACTTCAAATCTTCTACCAACCAAAAACCGATGTATGCCCAACCGGGTGAACCGGCAGTTGAACGGGTTGTCCGTCTGGATTTAAAATTAATCGCGGATGTCGGGCTGGTAGGGTTCCCGAATGTCGGGAAATCGACCTTGATCTCTACCGTCTCTAATGCACGACCCGAAGTAGCTAACTATGAGTTTACGACACTGACCCCGAAACTCGGGCAGATCAATATCGGTGATTTTGATTCGTATATCATGGCGGATATCCCGGGGATTATCGGCGGTGCATCCGAGGGGAAAGGGCTTGGGCTTAAATTCCTTCGCCATATAGAGCGTACCAAAACCCTTTTGTTTATGATCGATTTGGCATCATACCATGAGCTTGAGTATCAATACGAAACCCTCAAAGCTGAGCTTGAAAAATTCTCGCCTCTTTTGGCTGAACGCAATTTTGCGATTGCCCTTACTCGTGCTGATGCGATGAGTCCTGAGGAAGCGATAGAGAAAACAAATGCATTTTTGAAACTGGTTAATCTCGCTCCTATTGCTAAAAGCCGATTTGCTTTCAGTGATGAGTATCCGGTGTATGAGCAAGAAGATTTTGATAAAGCGTTTTATGATCGTAGCAAACCGGCATTTATCGCCCCTATATCTTCGGCGATTAACCTCAATATCAAACCATTAACGTATGCACTCTATCAAATGGTTGTAACGGAGCGCAAATGAAGCGGATCGTTGTTAAAGTCGGCAGTGCGGTTTTGAGTGAGCAAAATCGGATCGCCAAAGACCGGATGCAAAATTTGGTCGATTTTATCGCCGAGCTGAAAAAAACGTATGAAGTGATTTTGGTCTCTTCGGGAGCAGTGGCGGCAGGATATACGGAGCTTAAACTCGATAAAAAGATTTTGGCGAATAAACAGGCTCTTGCATCGATCGGTCAGCCGATTTTGATGAACAAATACCGTAAAATGTTTGAACATTACAATATCCTCCCATCTCAGGTACTGGTTACCGCCGCCAATTTTAATACCGCTGAAGAGTCTCAAAAAGCAAAAGATACGATTGAAACCCTCCTCAAACATAATGTTGTCCCTATTATCAATGAAAACGACGCAACGGCAACTGAAGAGTTGATTCTTGGAGATAACGATCAACTCTCTGCCTATGCGGCTCACCATTTTGGTGCTGAATTGCTCGTAATCCTTTCCGATATTGATGCCTATTACGATAAAGATCCCCGTAGTTATGAGGATGCAAAAGTACGTTCACGCATTGAAAATATTAGTGCTGAAGAGTTAGCCCTTGAAGTAACTCCGAATCATAATTTTGCGACAGGGGGGATCGTGACGAAACTCAAAGCGGCCGATTTTCTCCTCAAGCGAGGCGGTGCAATGTTTTTGGCGAGCGGATTTGATCTAATCGATGCGAAAAGTTTTTTGATTGATGGGCAACATCGCGGGGGCAGTTTGTTCAAAGCCACTGAGGAGCTTTGATATGACCCGTATCATTTTTATGGGGACACCCGATTATGCGGCCTCTATTTTGGAAGCGTTGGTCGCGGCGGATGATATTGAGGTTGTCAGTGTTTATACACAGCCCGATAAGCCTGTCGGGCGTAAAGGGGTTTTAACCCCTCCCATTGTAAAAGTGGTAGCCCAAAATACAAACATCCCTATCATACAGCCCAACAGACTTCGTGATGAAGTAGTAGTCAGTGAGGTGTTGGCAACACCGTGCGATATGATTATAGTAGCTGCATACGGCCAGATTCTTCCGAAAGCTATTTTAGAGTATGTTCCGTGTGTTAACCTTCATGCGTCGATTCTCCCACAGTATCGCGGTGCGAGCCCGATCCAGCAAAGTTTGTTGAACAACGATACTCAAAGTGGTGTAACTGCAATGTGGATGGATGAGGGACTTGATACGGGTGCCATTATTAACATCAGAACACTTGATATCGCTCAAGATGAGATGGTGGAGTCATTGTATACACGCTTAACAGATACTGCAGTGAATTTAACCCTTGATGTAATCCGTAATTGGGATCGTAAAAGTGCGGTGAAACAAAATGACAATGAAGCGACGAATTGCAAAAAGATACTAAAATCAGACGGGTTAATCGATTTTTCCGATGCACGTGAAATTTATAATCGCTACCGTGCTTTTACCCCATGGCCAGGGGTATTTATTGAATCAGGGCTAAAAATCAAAACAATGAGACTCGAAGAAGAACAAAGTCACGGCGATGCAGGATTGATACTCTCTGTGGATAAAGAGAGCATTGTCGTTCAATGTTTGCAGGGTTCTCTTCGTATCCTGAGAGTACAGGCCCCCTCCAAGCAAGAGACTTCTGTGATTGATTATTTAAACGGGAAACGGATAGGGTGTGGAAATTCATTGGTTTGAATCGCTCGATTCGACGCAAACGTATCTAATCGAAGCACTGAAAAGTGGTACGTTGAGGGCTCCAGTGTGTATTGGAACGGATATGCAAACAATGGGGAGAGGTTCTCGCGGGAACGGTTGGATCGGAGAGAGAGGGAACCTTTTTATTTCGTTTGCTATTGAGCGATCAATGCTTCCAAATGATCTGAAGCTGGAATCTTCATCGATTTATCTTGCCTTTTTAATGAAAGAGTTTTTACGCGCTCATGGTTCAAACGTTTGGCTCAAATGGCCGAATGATTTTTATATTGGCGATAAAAAAATCGGCGGAGTGATTACTAATTTAATAAGAGATACGTTGATATGCGGTATTGGTATCAATCTTATTACTGCCCCTGAAAATTTTGAAAAGATCGATATTAAAATTTCTCCACACGATATAACGGAAGGTTATTGCACGTTGTTTAAAAATTTACCGTTGTGGAAGCAGATTTTTAGTAAATACGAGATAGAATTTGAGAACAGTAGAGTTTTTTTCTCCCACAACAATAATGAAAAAGTTGCATTAAAAAATGCCGTGTTACTTCAAGACGGATCGTTAGAATGCGATGGCCAAAGGATATTTAGTTTACGATGAGTGAAGTTATTGTTATCGCCAATCAAAAAGGGGGAGTGGGTA
>CAZKJU010000133.1:0-3662 GCA_964553185.1 uncultured Sulfuricurvum sp. | reverse complement strand
ACGGATGTAGTTCATCGTATCGTAAATTGCCATCCCCGAAGTGATAACACCACCCGGAGAGTTGATGTAAAAATAGATATCTTTGGTCGGATCTTCCGCTTCTAAAAACAACAGCTGTGCTACGATGGAAGAGGCAACCCCATCATGTACCTCGCCGCTGAGCATTATGATACGATCTTTGAGAAGACGTGAATAAATATCGTACGAGCGCTCTCCGCGCCCCGTTTTTTCAATGACGTAAGGGATGTAGCTCATCGTAATTACTTGATTTTATCGTTAAGCAATTTGCTCAAAACGCGATCTTCGATCATCGCCATTTGGATCGCAGGAAGATAACCTGATTCTTGGTAATGTTTGTAGACTGCCGCAGGATCTTGACCCATTTGCATTGCTTCGTAATAGATAGTTTGCATTAACTCTTGTTCGTTAACATTGATGTTTTCAGCTTTTGCCAATGCATCCACGATAAAGGTTGCTTTAACGGCACGGCATGCATCTTCACGGAACGTTTCACGCATCGCTTTAACTTGTTCTGCATCATTGCGAAGCTCTTCAAGTTGAGCTTCACTCAATTCACGCGCTTTTTTGTTCAAAGCCATATCCATCTCTTGCTCAACGATGAATTCAGGAAGATCGATAGTGAAAGCAGTAACGAAGGTTTCCATCAATGATGGTTTGAGTTCGTCGTTGTATTTAACACTCATTGCTTCGGTTTCGAGTTGCTCTTTTACTTTTTCTTTGAGCATTTCTACGCTTGCGTCTTCATACCCAGGAAGCATTTTTTTCGCTAACTCTTCATCAACGCTCACCGCTTCTTTAGCTTGGATTGCGTGAATTTTTACTTTGAATTCTGCAGGTTTACCCGCAAGTTTTGCTCCGCCGTAGTTTTCAGGAAAAGTTACAGCGATGGTTTTTTCTTCATCTTTTTTCATCCCGATCACTTGATCTTCGAACCCTGGGATAAATTGTCCGCTTCCAAGACGTAGGCTGAACCCTTCTGCTTTTCCACCTTCGAACGCTTCACCGTCTACAAATCCTTCGAAATCGAGGAGCGCTGTATCACCGCTGATTAATGCGCGATCTTCATCAACATTGACTAAAGGTGCTTGTGCGCTTGCGAGCTCTTCGATACGCTCCATTACCGCTTCATCGCTAATGGCAGGTTTTTCAACAGCAGGAACCATTGCTGCGTAATCACCGAGTTCAATTGTCGGACGGGTTGCGATAACCACTTCAACATCGATACCGTTATCGTTTTTCTCAAATTTAGCGATTTGTGGCTCACCGATCAAAGTATCTGCCGCGATCGCCATCTCTTTAAGACCTGCGCTTAAAAGATCACGTAGTGCTTGTGCTTCTGCATCTTGAACAAGACGCTCACCGTATTGTTTTTTAACTGCGCTAAGAGGTACTTTACCTTTACGGAATCCGGCAATTTTAGCCTCTTTAGAGAGTTGGTTAGCGATTTTTTCGACATTAGCGTCGATTGTTCCGCGTGTGATAGCCGCGTTGATTTTCGCATTGGCTGAGTCAATTTTGTTCGTAGTAATTTGCATTGAATCCCTTTTGTTGACGTCTTCTATGAGACTAAATGGTGGCAATAATATCCAAAAAGGGTTAATTGTACGCTGAATTAAAATAAAAGCAAAGAGATGCTAAAGTAATAGGACTATTTAAGAGGAACGAGATACTATGGGAATCGACAATAACGAACACTTTATTAATGCAGTAAAAACGATGATTACCCATGTCGGCGAAGATGTGGGACGTGAAGGATTGCTTAAAACTCCTGAACGGGTTTTAAAAGCGTATGAATTTATGTTTGGCGGGTATAAAGAGGACCCTCAGCGTATTTTAAATTCGGCGATGTTTGCCAGCAGTAACGATGAGATGGTTTTGGTCAAAGATATCGAATTTTATTCGACGTGCGAGCACCATCTACTCCCTATTATCGGTCGGGCACACGTTGCGTATATCCCGAATGGAAAAGTGGTAGGACTCTCTAAAATCCCCCGTGTCGTTGATATTTTTTCACGTCGGATGCAGATCCAAGAGCAGCTTACCGAGCAGATTGCCGATGCGTTGATGGAAGCGGTTGAGCCCAAAGGGGTAGCGGTCGTCATTCAGGCACGCCACATGTGTATGGAGATGCGCGGTGTGGAAAAGATCTGCTCTACAACGACGTCGAGCGCGTTGAGGGGTCTTTTTAAACGGGATGAAAAAACGCGCAGCGAGTTTTTTAGCCTCATCAATTCTTCAACCGGTAATCGTTACTAAATCATGCCGTTGAAAGCACTTCGCAACCGTTTAGGGGTTGAAAAACTCACTACTGTATTTGGTACCGTTACTAAAATCAGTCCAACGGTGATTATCGCAGAGGGACTGCATGTCAGTATTGGTGATACGGTATTGATGGTCTCGGAAATCAGCGGTGCGGAAGCGCTGGGGATGGTGAGTGAAGTAGAGCGGAACCGATTTTTTATTACTCCGTTTCGCTTTGTCGAGGGGTTTCGCGCCGGTGATAAAGTCTATCCGAATCAAAGCGGGATGATGATCGAAGTAGGCGAGGGGCTCCTTGGCCGGGTAGTTGATCCTTTTATGAACCCGATCGACGGTAAAGGCCCTGTTGGCGGCACCCAGCTCGAATCGATCATCAAAGCCCCTATTGCCGCGATGAAGCGGGGGATGATCGATGAGCCCTTTAGTGTGGGTGTTAAAACAATCGATGGACTCCTCACCTGTGGAAAAGGGCAAAAACTGGGTATCTTTGCTGGAAGCGGTGTCGGTAAATCGACCCTTATGGGGATGATCGTTCGAGGTGCCGATGCCCCCATTAAAGTAGTTGCCCTCATCGGGGAGCGTGGACGTGAGGTCCCTGAGTTTATCGAAAAAAGTCTCGGCGGAAATCTTGAAAATACCGTTTTAGTTGTTGCGACGAGTGATGATTCACCTTTGATGCGTAAATATGGGGCATTTAGTGCGATGAGTGTGGCGGAGTATTTTAAAGCTCAAGGAAAAGATGTCCTATTTATGATGGACTCGGTCACCCGCTTTGCGATGGCACAGCGTGAGATCGGTCTCGCCCTTGGAGAGCCTCCCACCTCTAAAGGATATCCACCATCGTCATTGACACTGTTGCCGCAGTTGATGGAGCGTGCGGGGAAAGAGGAGGGGAACGGTTCGATCACCGCCTTTTTTACGGTTTTGGTGGAAGGAGATGATATGTCCGATCCGATTGCCGATCAGTCACGTTCGATCCTCGATGGGCACATCGTCCTCTCCCGTGAACTGACCGATTTTGGGATTTACCCTCCCATCCATATCCTCAATTCTGCGTCTCGGGTTATGAATGACATTATCTCTCCCGAACATTTTGCAGCCGTACGCCGTTTCCGTCGCCTCTATACACTATTAAAAGAGAATGAGATGTTGATTCGCATCGGAGCCTATGTGCGGGGGACCGACAAAGAGCTGGATGAGGCAATCAGTAAAAAAGAGAAGATGGAAGCCTTTTTGTCTCAAGGCTCAAAATTCAAAAGTGATTTTACTGAAACGGTGGATCAGCTCATAGCGTTGATGACATAGTTGATCTAATCCTTAAGGGGTGCTAAATATAAAAAACCCTTAAGGTTACTATAACACGCTTTGCACTATTATCCCAA
>CAZKJU010000132.1:0-3956 GCA_964553185.1 uncultured Sulfuricurvum sp. | reverse complement strand
AAATCGAGTCTCATAAAACTCATCACCAGTGAACTCTATCCCTCCTACAAACAAGAGCCGTTTCACAGAGAGATATTGGGCCGTGAGCGCTGGGCGATCACTGAGTTGCGCCAACATATCGGAGTTGTGACGAATGATTTACATAGCCGTTTTGCATACGAGCGTGAAAATCTGAGCGGTTTCGAGACGGTGCTGAGCGGTTTTTTCGGAACGTTGGGGCTGTTTGATCATTTGGAAGTAAAGGTTGAATATTTAGAGGGTGCCGTGAACGCAATGAAACGCTTAGGGATCGAGCATCTGCGCGATAAGCCGCTGAGTCAAATGTCAACGGGAGAACTGCGAAAATGTATCGTCGCGCGTGCACTGGTTCATCCGGTACGTGCGATACTCCTCGATGAGCCGACGGTGGGGTTGGACATCAAAGCACAGATTGATTTTATCGAGATGATGCGCTCTCTCGGAGCAGATGGGACGACGGTGATCCTCGTTACCCATCACATCGAAGAGATTTACGAGGAGATCAGCAAAGTGGTACTCCTCAAAGAGGGACGCATCATCGCACAGGGGAGCAAAGAAGAGGTGCTCAACAGTGCCAATCTCTCAGAAACGTTTGATATAGAGTTAGATGTGCGTCAAGAGCATGGGCGATACTGGGTTCAGCCGATGAGAGGATAATGCGGCAAAGCCTTAAGTAGCTTTTTTAAAAACTAGATTTTTCAGGCTTCGCTCTTCCTCTATTTCGGGGAAGCTCTCCAAATTCTCCAATCTCTCGACATACTGAAACTCAGGGGCATTGTCACGGAAAAGAGTTTTGATAAATTCACACTCCAGTTCGGGGGCATTAAGGGCGGAGAGGACAATGCACTCCTGTGCAGCGAACTCGTGAAGACGTCGTATAATCTTCTCATAATCGCTTGTAGCGGCAAATGAGCCTTTTTGAAAGCTCGGCGGATCAATGATAATCAGATCATACGGGCCGCTTTTTCGGATTCTGCTCCACGATTTGAGGATGTTGTAGGGCATAAACTCTACATTTTTGGTATCCAACCCATTTAAACGATGATTTTCTCGTCCGATGGAGAGGACATTTTTGTTCATATCGACGTTGACAACGTGCTTTGCTCCTGCATTGATAGCGACAACGGAAAATGGACAGGTATAGGAGAAGAGGTTGAGGATATTTTTGCCACGGGCATAGTTTTGGACGAAAGAACGACCGTTTTTCATGTCGGGGAAGAAGCCGATATTTTGAGCATTTTGAAAATTGACGTGGTATTTGAGGTCGTTTTCGATGGCGTAGCACTCTTGCGGCAATGCTCCCTCTATCACGGTTGAAGGGGCAGAGGGGAGATAACGCTGTTGGATTACGAGTGCTTCCCATTTCCCTATTTTGGTATAGAAATCACGTAACACCGAGACAATGGCTTCCTCTTCCTCGTCTGGTTCAAACAGCACCGCGAAGAGGACTCTATCCACACTGTCTACGGTGAGAAAACGATATCCATCATAGGTGTTTCCCCGCCCGTGAAAAAGGCGTGTGTACTCATGCGTAAGGGACTGAGAAGCAGTTTTCAGATGGCAGTGTAAATCGTCTAAAGTCATATAGGAATCTTTGATCAAAGTGATGTAATTATAGCAGGAGTTCGGTTGAGGATTAAGTGACATGCTCATGCTATAATGCTTATCAACAAAGAGGTAGAGTGTTTATGATTGATTACCGTGATATCTCACAGATTCGTTGGGGATTTGGCGAAAAGATAGGTTCGACAACCATGCAATGGGCGGTGAAAAAATATCTCCACCTTCAACCGACACAAAAAACACTACCTTCTGCACCCGATCAAACACCCCGTCTATTGTATATCCATATCCCTTTTTGTCTGACACTGTGCCCGTATTGTTCGTTTCACAAGTTTCGATTTGATGAGCCGAGTGCCAAGCGGTACTTTGAACTGCTCCACCAAGAGATGCGGATGGTTCACGCGCTGGGATATCGGTTTGATTCGATCTATTTCGGAGGGGGGACGACGACGATTCTACCTCATGAGCTTGGTGAGACGATTGATTTGGCAAAATCGCTGTTTGAGATCCGTGAAGTGTCGTGTGAGAGTGATCCTCAACATGTAGTCGACCTCGAAGATGCCAATTTGGAGGGAAAAATCGACCGTCTCTCCATCGGGATTCAAAGTTTTGATGATGAGACCCTCAAACAGATAGGACGATACAAAAAGTTTGGTTCAGCTCTTGAGCAGTATGAGAAGGTGAAGCGTTCTATTCCCCATTTTCCGATTGTCAATGTCGATATGATCTATAATTATCCCCATCAAAGCGAAGAAGCGCTGCATCGCGAAATCGATACGATACTCACCCTCCGTCCGCCTCAAGTGACCTTTTATCCGTTGATGTACGCACCGGGGATTCGAGAGTCTCTGAGCAAACGCTGGGGGAGACTCAGCGATACAGCCGAAGCAAAACTATATCGTATCATTATGGAGCGAATGAGTAGCGTGTATACCCAGCGCTCATCTTGGGCATGGTCATTGAGCAAGGATGGGATTATCGATGAGTATGTGATCGAGCGGAGCGAATACGTCGGGATCGGGAGCGGCGCGTTTAGTTTTATCGGTGATACTCTCTATGCCAATACTTTTTCACTCCCTGAGTATGCAGAGGCATTAGTGCACAAACAGCTCCCTATCACCCATGCGATTACATTTCCGAAACGTGCAATCAAACAATATCGGATGATGGTGGAGTTGTTTGGACTCTCTCCTGATAGTGAACATTTATGGATGGAAAATGTATTTTTAAAACTTTTTGGAAGAGTTCATAATGGGAAAGTCACTGCGCAGGGTTCATTCCTCTTTTCGGTGATGATGCGAGAGTTTTACAATGGGATGGATTATGTTCGTGAGACGATGCGGCGGGATTTGAAGAATGAAGATGGTTTGATTACAAGCACATAGTAAGGTAATCTCTTTGTAAAAGTGGAGGATTATAATTACATATAAAAAGGGTACCCGTTGAAATATTTTTTTCTTTTTTTCGCTTTGCTACTTTCTCTTTCTGCGGATGACCTTCGCTCTAAAGTCGATCATATTATTGTCATTTATCTCGAAAATCGGAGTTTTGATAATCTTTTTAGAGGATATGAGGGGGCAGATACATCCGATCATCCTGCTAAGCCGTATCCTCAGCAGATTCATAGGGGCGGAACAATTTACAAATCGCTTCCTATGGGGGATAAATCACTCCAAGCCGGATTTTCTGCTCAATTGCCCAATGAACCCTTTTTACTCGATTCTACAGTTTCACACGAGGGGATGATTCCTGATATGGTTCACCGTTTCTATCAGAACCAACGGCAAATTAATGGTGGGAGAAATGATCGATTTGTTGATATCAGTGATGAAAAAGGGCTCACGATGGGATACCACGATATCTCCAAGAGTGCACTGTGGAGCTATGCAAAAGAGTTTACTGTTTGCGATCGTTTTTTTGCCGCAGCATTTGGAGGATCATTTCTAAATCATCAGTGGCTTATTGCGGCACAAACTCCGTATGTGGGGATGGATACCAATATCTCCCGTTATGAACTGGATGGTGAGGGGGAGATACTCCGAGACGGTATCTTAACCCCTGATGGATATGCGGTCAATACGATCCAACCTCTAAACCCGCCTTATAAAGCAAAATACGCCGATCCGACAATGCGACTTGCACCATTGCAATACGATACTATCGGTGATCGGCTCAGTGAGAAAAATATTTCATGGGGATGGTACAGCGGCGGATACGATGATGCGATAGCACTCAAAGGTGATCAAATCCATTATCAATACCATCACAACCCATTTTTGTATTTTGCACGTTATACTCATGGAACTGAGGGGCGTAACCATCTAAAAGATGAAAAAGATTTTATTGCTTCTTCTAGTCATCTTAATTCTTTCACT
>CAZKJU010000131.1:3767-4006 GCA_964553185.1 uncultured Sulfuricurvum sp. | reverse complement strand
CTTCTACTGGAACTTGGTAGGTCGCTCCACCAACACGGCGGCTTTTTACTTCGATAACGGGTTTGATGTTCTCGATCGCAGCGTTAAATACTTCGATACCTGTTTTTTCACCACGTGAACCCATGATGTCCAATGCACTGTACATGATTTTCTCAGCAGTACTTTTTTTACCGTCCCACATGAGTTTATTAATAAACTTAGTCAAAATTTTTGAACCATGAACTGGGTCAGGCATAATT
>CAZKJU010000131.1:0-3742 GCA_964553185.1 uncultured Sulfuricurvum sp. | reverse complement strand
ACGGTCATCATCAACCGATTCTTGTCAGACTAATTGATTATTTTTTAGCCTTAGCTTTTTTCGTTCCGTATTTAGAACGAGATACTTTACGGTCTTTAACACCCGCAGTATCGAGAGCACCACGTACGATATGGTATTTAACCCCTGGTAAGTCTTTTACACGACCACCACGAACAAGAACGATCGAGTGCTCTTGCAAGTTGTGACCCTCACCACCGATATAACTAATAACTTCAAACCCTGAAGTCAAACGAACTTTAGCAACTTTACGAAGCGCCGAGTTCGGTTTTTTAGGGGTTGTAGTATATACACGAGTACATACACCACGACGTTGTGGGCATGACACCAAAGCGGGTGATTTTGATTTTTTCACTACCGCTTGTCGCTCTTTACGAATAAGTTGGTTGATTGTTGGCACACAATCTCCTTTGTTGAATTGTTCCAGTAGAATATATAATCCGCTCATGACGAGGGGACTAATAAACGCGCAATATTATCTAATTTTTGATTAATTTGAGCTTATTTTAAGGAAGTTGTAAGAGAGAAGAAGTATTAAGCGCACAAGTGCGCATGAGCTTACTGCTGAAGTAAACTCAGCGTTAGCGTAGCCAATCGAGACTTTGTTCCGATGGCGTTTTAAGAGACTATTTTAGTCTCCGAAAACCATTTTGAGGTCTTTATAGATACCGGTACCGACTGGAATCGTACGACCGATGATGACGTTCTCTTTAAGATCGGTCAAGTCATCGATTTTCGCAGAAACTGCCGCTTCGGTCAAGACTTTTGTGGTGTCTTGGAACGATGCTGCCGAGATGATCGAGTCAGCACTGACCGCAGCACGGGTAATACCTACGAGATATGGTTCAGCAATAGCAGGCTCTCCGCCGAGACGAAGGATTTTTTCGTTCTCCACTTTAAATTGTGCTTTAGAAACAACATCACCCTCGATGAACTTAGTATCACCTGAACGGAGGATTTTGATCTGACGCAACATCTGAGTAAAGATTACTTCGATGTGTTTGTCGGCGATGTTAACCCCTTGGCGGCGGTAAACTTGTTGTACTTCACTAACCAAATAGTTATACAACGCTTTAACACCCAAGATTCTCAAAATCTCGTGTGAGCTGATAATACCATCGGTCAAACGCTCACCGGCGTGAACAAACTCGCCCGGATGAACCATTGCAACAAGGTTTTTATCAACAAAATACTCTTTAACCATTCCGTTATCGGAAGTGATCAAGATGCGTTCTTTACCACGAAGCGGTTTACCGAAGCTAACAACCCCGTCAAGTTCTGCAATAAGAGCGATCTCTTTTGGTTTACGTGCTTCGAAAAGCTCAGAAACCCGTGGAAGACCCCCAGTAATATCGCGCGATTTTTGGAGCGCTTTTGGTGTACGTGCCAAGATATCGGCCACTTTTACCTCCGCACGGTCTTGTGCAAAAATCGCAGTTTTTGGCTCAACCGCGTAACGGATCACGGTGCCGTCATTAGCTGCAAGTACGATTGCCGGTTTGAACTCAGGTGCAACGTATTCGTTGATCATCAAACGGGTTTTTCCGGTCAATTCATCAAACTGCTCAGATGCGGTAACACCCGGAATAATATCTTCGAATGTAATAACCCCATCGGTTTCAGAGATGATAGGATTCGAATACGGATCCCACTCAGCGATCACAACGGATTCTTCTTTTGATGGTTTAGCGATAAGGGTATCGGCTTTTACCGCTTCATTATCGTTAATTTCGATTACAGAGCCACGAGCGATATAGTGACGAATCGCTTCACGATCTTCCGCATCAGCGACAACGGCAAAGAGACCTTTCTCTTCAACACTGTACCCTTTTGCGATTTCGTGATGACGCTCTAGGTAATCCCCTTTGAGAAGGTAGTATTTTACTGTACCTTTCTCTTTTGCCAAGATTTTTTGCGTTACCGGTGCACCGTCTTTAACTTGAATTTCAGATGCGTATGGGATACGATTTGGTACATTCCATCCGTCTTTAATCGTTTCAACGATTGATTCATTCTCTTTTACGACACTTCCGTTTTCATACGGAAGGTAGAATTTACCCTCGATTTTACCGCTAACCCCTGCGAGCTCATTCGGTTTGGCCACTTCATTTTTACGAAGGGTATATCGAACAGTTTGATCACCTTTAACACTTACGATCACTTCATCATGAATCGTTTGAATCTCAACGGTTCCCTCAAACGGAGCTTTGATTTTTGGCTCGACCAAAAGAATCGCAGCATTACGACGATTCGCAACAATTTGTTTCCCCTCTTTAGAGAGGTAGGTTTTCATGTTGTAATAACGGATGAAACCTTCTTTAGTCGCAACAACTTGGCGCTCTTCACGTGTACTTGACGCCGTTCCCCCAACGTGGAAGGTACGAAGTGTCAACTGTGTACCCGGTTCCCCGATCGATTGAGCGGCAATAATACCGACCGCTTCACCCGGTTTAACGATTCCACCGCTTCCAAGGTTGAGCCCGTAACAAAGGGCACATACGCCACCCTCAGATTTACAAGTCGTCGGAGTACGAATTTGAACCGAACGGATGCCCGCTTCAATGATTTTAGAGGCTTTGATCTCATCAATCAATGTACCCTCTGAATAGAGGATCTCATTAGTAATCGGATCAATCGCATCTTCCGCAAGAACACGGCCATAAATACGGTCTTCTAACGGCTCAATCAATTCATTACCGACAGAGATATCGGTGAGTTCAATCCCCTCATGAGTTCCACAATCGTGTTCAACGATCTTCACGTTTTGCGCTACGTCAACGAGTTTACGGGTCAAATAACCTGCATTCGCTGTTTTAAGAGCGGTATCGGCGAGACCTTTACGGGCACCATGGGTAGAAATAAAGTACTCAAGGACGTTTAGACCCTCTTTAAAGTTCGAGATAATCGGAGTTTCGATGATCGAACCGTCCGGTTTTGCCATCAACCCACGCATACCGGCAAGCTGACGAATTTGAGCTGCAGAACCACGGGCTCCAGAATCCGCCATCATAAAGATCGAGTTGAACCCCTCTTTATCGTTTTGGATCAGTTCCATCATCCCACCTGCAACGGTGTTGTTGGTATCAGTCCAGACGTCAATGATTTTGTTATAACGTTCTTGTTCGGTTAAAAGACCCGCTTCGAACTGTTTTTGAATCTCTTTAACACGGTTTTTAGAGCTGCCGATCAACCCTGATTTCATTTCTGGGATGATGATATCAGCGATAGAGATCGATACACCCGATTTAGTCGCGTATTTAAAACCAAGATTTTTCAAATCATCCAAGAAACCGGCAGTTACCGCGATTCCTCCATGCTTATTAACATAGTCAACAAGGATAGAGATATTTTTCTTTTTCATCACAACATTCCAAAGTTCCGCAGGAACGAATGATGGCAAGATAGACTGAAGAATCATACGTCCTGCAGTAGTATGGATCACACGACCATCAACACGGGTACGAACCTTTGCGTGCAAATCGAGTGCGTTATGTTCCAATGCGATCATAATCTCATCAACATTGCTGAAAAGTTTGTTCGATCCTTTCACATCATTTTTACCAAGTGTCAAATAATAAAGACCCAAGACCATATCTTGTGAAGGGGTTGCGATCGCTTTACCAGAAGCAGGTAGCAAGATGTTCATAGATGAGAGCATCAAGACTTTTGCTTCTGCGATTGCTTCTGCTGAAAGAGGTACGTGAACCGCCATTTGGTCACCGTC
>CAZKJU010000130.1:0-4018 GCA_964553185.1 uncultured Sulfuricurvum sp. | reverse complement strand
CTCCATCGCGAGGAGTTTAAACGTGCTACTCCAAAACCTCCAAAAGCTCAGTGAGCTTGTTGAATCAGGTGATTTAAAAACCCTTAAAACATTGGCCGTCCCTCAAAAGAGGGAGCGTAACCGTTCACTTCGATTTCGATCGGCGATGATGATCTCAACCCACAATCTCAAACACCTCTCTAAAATATCCACACTCGACGCGGAGTGTCTGATGTTGAATCTCGAAGACGGTGTGAGTGCGGAGCAAAAGCCCTATGCGCTTGTGTTGTGTGCGATGGCCCTCTCTGCCTATCCCAAATGCGACAAAAAACTGGTGGTGCGGGTCAATCCGCTGGATGAGGGGGGAGAAGAGGAGATCGCGTATCTGAACCCTTTTATGCCCGATGCGATCCGTGTCCCTAAAATACGGAGTGTTGCTGAAGTTGAGCGGATTTTGGAACTGGTGGAGGGGGAGAGCGAGATACACCTCTCTATCGAGACCAAAGAGGCGTGGCTGGCGTTGAAACATTTGGCGATCGATCCCCGTATTAAAGCGTTTTATCTGGGGGTACTCGATCTGTTCGCTGAACTGGGGCTTTCGCAGAGCCTCCTGCTCCCCGACAATCCCGCCGTGCAGTATATCCTCTCACGGTTTTTGATGACATCGCGTGCGTGCGGCGTCAAACCGGTTTCGTTTGTGTATCAGGATTACAAAAACACGGATGGTCTGCGTAACTGGCTGGAACTCGAAAAGATGATGGGTTATGAAGCCAAGGGGTGCATCGCCCCCGCCCAAGTGAGTTTGATCCATGAAGTTTTTGGGCATAGTGAGACAGAAATCGAGCGTTGCCGGGAAATCATCCGATTGTTCGAAGAACACCGTGAACAGGGGATCAGCGGTTTTGTGGATGAGCGGTACGGATTTATCGATGAGCCGATCTACAAAGGGGCTTTAGTGGTTTTGAATACACGGTAATTGAATGACGAGTTGACAAAATTAGTGAAAAGTAAACAACTTCAACTATTATAATGAAGCTTTAGCTATGACATTGCATTTTTTTTACAGCTATTTGGTATTATGATGTCATTTAATATTGAAGTTGAAGTGAGTTGATTTGAAAATTTCGGTTTCCGTCCCGCATAAAGAGGTAATTAAAAGCTTTTTTGAAGAAGATATCAATACGATGCGACGGTATTATAACGGTATCGCTTTCGATTTCGAAGATGACTTTCGTTTCGATGTTTTCAAAGAATTTGTCTATGCCGCTGCGGGAATGTTCAAAGAACTCGATATGACGATTTATAACAAAGATTTGGTTTCCAAATTTAAGACTATTCGTTATCTCAGCATCCAGTTTAGTGAATTCGAACAGCGTAGCCACCACCCTCATATCGTATTCCAACGCAACTTTTTGGCAGCTCAAGAGGCTTATAAGATAGAGCAGGAAAAATTTGACAATTTGAAAGCGGCTTTTCAGATGTTGATTGTCAAAGAAAAATCCCTTACGGCACAACGGGAGCAAATGGAAGCGAAATTCAATGATACGGTGCACCCAGTACCCGAAAAAGAGCGTGATTCGTTTGAACAAACGCTCAAAATGGTTCGCAAAGAGCAGGTGGATGCGATCCATATGATTGGGGTGAACCGTCAAGAGCTGGATGGACTGCATACGAATCTCAAAGCGTTTGAAGATGAACACAAAGATGAGTTTATCAAAGCGTTCAATGAGGCTAAAGAGAAGTTGATGTATCAATACAAAGCTTCACTTGATTATTATGCGTTCCAATTCAATGAATCGTTATTCCGTTATTCCGAAGAATCGGCAGAGATACAAAAGTTCAAACGTGAAGCGGGTATCGAAGGTAGAATTAGTCTTTGTAAATACTTGGAATATTATTTACGCAATGTCGTTCCCGAGTCTTTGGCCAATGCTAGCCACAAAGAACGACTTTTGGATGCTAAACGGTACTGCGAAAAGCATAACCGATAAATTCGTTTTGATCAGAAGCTATAGTTCAGACGTACAAGAAAGCGGTCATACCCTGCATCACCGCCACTGCCATCGGCATTGTTGTTTTTATCATCGATCATGGCATAGCTGATATCGCCCGTGATTGCTTCGCTGAGTTCTAGTGAAGCAATCAGATCGATCTCTTTGATATGTTGATCGGCAGGGGTGCTTTTGAAATCACCATAAAGAGCGGTGAGGGTAACTCCCTCTAATCCAGTATTAGCCAAATCAAGTTCAGCGCTGAGCTGATACGCTTTAACGTCGTTCATCCCCTCGATGGTCATCTCTTCCATAGAAGTCATGTACGGTCCGCCACCAAATCCGATCGGAGGGGTCTCTCCGTCATTGTTTGAACCGCGGTTATAGGCGGCTCCCACCGTCAACGCTCCAACATTGAACGCCGCACCGATTCCGTAAACATGACCGTCGATATTGGTTTCTGCTCCGGTAGCGTCGTTATCTTCTTTGAAAGTTGCGTATTGAGCAGAGAGTTCCAACCCCATGGTTTCAGAAAATGGGATTGTATACACCGCATCGGCGTAGTAGAGATCGGCCACTTTGTCTGCACCGTAGTACCACCCTTGAAGAGCCAAGTTTTCAATACTCTCATTGATAGCCCCTACTACCGCTACACCGTTACTGTTGTCACCGCCGAGTTTTTTGAATTTGTCTTTAGAGACGGTATCTTCGGAATCATAACCTGCCCAACGCGTTACGTATCCGCCAACCAGTGTTGTCCCCTCTAATCCTCTGTACGTCGCAACAGCCGCTTCGAATGTATTAGGGTGCATACGGATATCATCGGTATCGGCAAACGGAGTATCGAGTTGCTGGCGTCCCACTTTGATGTTCAATTTATCCATGGTGTAATCAACATACGCTTCTCCTACGTATGCGTAGGATTTACCGTCCATATCAAAAAGATCGGTATTGAGCTTGCTTTGATCATTATCCCCTGATGCAGCGTGAATTTTTTGAGAGACATACGCCGCAACTCCGAGTTTCAATCCGTTCCACTCAGCGGTCTCGTATTTCAAGATACCCCCGATTGAACTTCCGTAGGTGTCTTGAGCTGCATCATTATCCTGAGAAACATACGCCGCACGGATCTGTCCGCTCGCTTTACCCGCTACAAACGCCTCATCAATCCCGCTCGCGCTCAATGCCGTTACTGCTACTATGCTTAGCAATACTGTTTTTTTCATCATGATTCATCTCTCCTTATGACATGTCACAACGCTTTTTTATTTTGATTTGCGTTATTAAAATTATGCGACATGATAGTGACTATCAACTTAATCTATACTTAGTAATGATAGTATTTATCAATATTATTCTAATGGTTTAAAGGAGGATTATAGGGGTGTAGAAAAATGTGGATTTCGGGAGTACTCCCGAAAAGATTTACGCCACTTTTTGTGACATTTTGCCGATCTCTTTATCGACGAGATACAACCCGCGGCCGTCCAGTCCGACGACATCCATGAGATCGAGAATCGAACGGAACAAATGTTCCTCTTCATGCTGCTCGGCAACATACCATTGGAGGAAATTGAACGTTGAATAATCTTTTTCTTCCAAACACGCTTCTACCAATGCATTGATTTTAGCGGTAATGAATTTTTCGTGTTCAAACGTTTTTTCAAATACGTCTTTGATCGAAGCAAACTCACACGGCGGTTCCGCAAGGGCTCCGACGCGCGCCATCGCACCCGTCTCGTTCACGTAGGTAAAGAGTTTGCGCATATGAGAATGTTCATCGTCACTGTGAAGTTCTAAAAATTTTGCCGATCCGGCCAATTTTTGATGTCCGCACCATGAACTCATAGCCAAATAGAGATTGGCGGAATAATCTTCGAGGGCGATTTGTTCGTTGAGAAGTTTGAGGATGTTAGGTTTTAACATGAGAACGCTCCTAAATGTATTAGCTGGCTAATAGCATAAAGCGTTGGCTTGCGTAAAAACAGTATAACACAAAAGGATCTATTTACATCCACCGTTGCACGAAATATTGGTGCATTTGTTTT
>CAZKJU010000129.1:0-4127 GCA_964553185.1 uncultured Sulfuricurvum sp. | reverse complement strand
TTATACTCATGTTTTTATAATGTTGATTATTTAATTTTTCCCCCATAATTCCTCAATTTCTTGTAAAAAAGATGAGCATTATCAGATATGCTTATAGTAGGATTTTCCACCAGATGGAGACCTAGAAAGGAGCGCATTTGATATGCAAATAAACTATTTAGATGCTGTTTCATCAGTCCTCAATCTGATGAAACAGCCAGACAGTGCGTGTAAAAATATAGACATGCACAAAACCTGTTACACCATCCTTTTTAAATACCTGATGGATAAGGGCATTTATTTTTCAATGGATTCCGCACTTGAATGGCTTTCTATTAAGCAACAGGAAATCTCATATGAAAGCTATACACAGTATAGAAATGCATTATTTCGTCTAGAGCACTACCTTTTATTTGGAAATATTAATTCGCCATTTTGCCGTTCGGAGGAAGATTTCTTCTGTCGAAGTGGTATGTCCGAAACTTTTTATCGTCTGACCTTTGAATTAAAGGATTACTATCGTGTTACTCAAAATCCTTGTTATTACCATACGTATTCTGTAGCAATTAAAGCTTTTTTTAGGTTAGCATCTTCCTTTGGAATAACAGAACCAGAAGCAATCACTGTTGATACTTTGATTGAATACTGGAACGCATACTGTAAGGTAGAGAAATATAAGAGAAGGCGTCAGAACGCAGTTTGTGCCATGACAGCATTAATGAAATACCTTCATCAAAGAAGTGACGTTCCAGAATGCTTTCAGCTTGTATTATTTGGCTCCAATGCAGAGAAACTTTTATTAATGAGACTCCCCAAAAAAGGGAATGCATTCCATCCAAGCTCTGAATTAGAAACTAGGGCCGTTGAATACTTAAATGCTCTCAGCGAATGGCAATATCTAGAATCTTCAAAAGGCATTTATCGCAATGCATTGATCTGGTATTTCATGTTCCTTGAATTAAATGCTCTTGATCATTCTGAGTCAACTATTGAAGCTTTTATTTCGGTCCAGCCTGAATATCCAAATGTGCAAAAGGCAAATAGCTCACCCGCAGCTCAACGTAAGCACACAGTTAAAATGTTTGATGATTTCCTTAAGAGCAATATGACAACAAATCTTATGGTAAAACCAAAACCTAATGCATTTGATATCTTACCCGATTGGAGCAGTTCCATCCTTGCAGGATTTATTGAGGCTCGCAAGCACGATGGTATGACTAATAAAACGCTATCTATGTGCCAAGCTGCCGGACGTAACTTTTTCCGTTTTCTAGAAAAACAAGAAATACATTCGAGCGATACCATTACGCCAGATGTGATTATTGCGTTTCATAATCAGGATTTTCACTCAACACCAGAAAGTAAGAATGCTTATAGTATTAAACTACGCCAGTTATTACGTTATATGGCAGAGCAGGAACTGGTTCCTAACACCTTAGAATATGCTGTATCAACTAGTTATGCTCCGCATCGTAATATCGTAGATACTCTTAGTGATGATATGTTTGATAAGATATTTGATTACCGTGATAAGGCAACAACACCTATTGAACTTAGAGATATCGCAATGGTAATGCTGGGTCTCCGAATGGGTATAAGAGGTGTTGATATCCTGAATCTCAAACTTAATAATTTTGACTGGAATGCTAAAACTGTATCATTTGTTCAGCAAAAAACGCATACAGCTATAACGCTTCCTACACCTACAGATGTTGGCAATTTAGTGTATAAATACATAATGTATGGTCGACCAAAATCCGCAGAATCTGGAAATGGCTATATATTCATTCATCACTTGGCTCCATATGTGCCACTTAAAGCAACTACAGCATGTCGTGGCGCATTGAAGAGAGTACTTGGTGTGTATGGATTTGAATTGTCAAAAGGACAAGGCTTTCATATGACCCGAAAAACCTTTGCTACCAAGATGCTCAGAGCAAACAATAAGCTTGATGACATTTCAAATGCATTGGGTCATGCACGGCAGGAAACAGCTGAAGTCTATCTTGAGCGTGATGAAGAAGGCATGCGTCTTTGTCCACTTGCGTTTGGAGGTGTTTGGTCATGAATTATACTTACGAAAGTAAACTTGCTCTGTATATGGAAGGGTTAATAAATCAAAAACAATCAGATGGCTTTAAATATCATTCAGGTGAGTTATTGCTTAAACGCCTGGATACCTTTTGTATCGAGAAATTTCCTGATGCGACAACAATAACATATGAAATGGCCGCCAAGTGGTCAGAAGCAAGAAGTGGAGAAAGTGAAGCTTACCATAATAGCAGAATGTCTGCCATGAAGACATTAGGCACATATATGCTCTCACTTGGGCTCGAGGCATACATTCCAAACAGCTTTAACTGCAAAACCTACCGTCCGATTCTTTATATTCCTTCCAAAGAGGAGGTTAAATCTTTATTGAAGGAGATGGATACACCTACATCAAACAATAAAACACAGATAAGAATAAATGCTGAATGCAAAGTTCTATTCCTTCTCTATTTTTGTTGTGGCCTCAGACTATCAGAAGGACGCTTATTAAAGCGTGAGCATATGGATCTGGACAAAGGAATACTAACAATTCTTGAATCAAAAGGACAAAAGGATCGACTTGTTTACCTGCCAAGTGATGGCATTAATATCCTCAAAGATTATAAAAATCGTATTGAGAAAGATTTTCTTGACATTCCATGGATGTTTCCGGGAGGAAATCCGTCTAAACCCATCTCTTGTAGTGGTGTAGAGTCCTGTTTTAATAGGTATTGGTCTAGACTTCCTGTCGCAAAGATACTTGATAAGCATCCAACACCCCACTGTTTACGTCATGCATTTGTAGTAGAGCGATTAAATGAGTGGATGCTGAATGGCATCGATACCAATAAGATGCTTCCATATCTGAGTCGTTATCTTGGACACAAAAGTCCTAGTGAAACTTACTATTATTACCATTTAGTAGACAAGGCATTTGCCGTTATTCGTGATAAGGATACTATTTCAAGCCATGTGATTCCGGAGGTGCTGCCTTATGAGGAATAAAGATAAAAAGCCCTCTTCAGAATTACTATTTTTCTCACGAACCTGGAATTTCCTGAACGTATATCTTGTCAAGCAAGTAGGCAGAAGTCCTGAAACTGTAGAATCGTATCGAGATTCGCTGACCGTATTCAAGAATTACCTTGTAGACGAAGCCGGCAAATCCATTGGAAGCTTCCAGTTTTCTGATTGCACTAAGGAATGTATTTATAGCTTCAGGGAGTATCTGTTAGGCAAAGGCTGTAAACCATCCACTGTGAATGTAAGAGTTGCTGCTATCCGATCGTATCTTTACTATGCATCTGATATGGATATATCAATCCAATCTGTTGCATTATCAATCGGTCAGATATCTCCCTTTAAAACTGTGAAGAAAGAAAAACCAATCCTATCTGTGGAGGCTCTTACCGCAATTCTGTCAGCTCCACCTAATACTAAAATCGGAATGAGAGACAGAGTCATCCTTGTTCTTCTGTACGATACTGCAGTACGAATTAGTGAGTTGTTAAATATCCGCCTTTGTGATATCGCACTTGAATCCAAATATCCCAGTGTATTTATTACTGGAAAAGGTAACAAGGAAAGGACAATCCAGTTATCATCTAAGGCTGTAGAACACCTAAAGGAATATCTTCGTGTATTTCATAAGAATTTACTGCCAAACAGCTTTCTTTTTTCAACAACCATAAAAGGTGTCACTGATCGTATGTCAGTGGGTAATGTGCAGCGCATTATCAAGAAATATGCAACTCATGTTGGTGCAGAAGGTATTACACTCCCAGAATCTGTGCACTGCCATATGTTCCGTAGAACACGTGCCACAAATCTTTATCAGGATGGAGTTGCTATAGAACTTGTCTCCACAGTACTGGGGCATGCAAAAATCGATACTACTAAGAGCTACTATGCAAAACCTTCCGTGGAGCAACTACGAGAAGCTATTGAATCAGTTCCTACACCAGTTTCTGATGAAGCTCCGTTATGGGAAGGTAACGAAGAAGAAATGGCTCGTCTTTGTGGATTACGTTAACTAAAAATGCTCATATTTTTAAACTGAAAGCCTTTATATCTCAGCATTCTTTAAAATGATTTACATTTTAGAATGCTGAGTATAA
>CAZKJU010000128.1:3256-4134 GCA_964553185.1 uncultured Sulfuricurvum sp. | reverse complement strand
TCGATCATCGTGAAACCAGAACGTTTCATAAGAACTCCTTGAAGTTTAGAATATAGATTACACTCGTAACCTTAACGTCATTATGAGCCTACAATTCTTAGAAAACGTTTAAAGTTAACTTTTATTAACACCTAAAGCTTGAAAATAGGTGTTTTAAGGACATTGTGGCATAATTTCCAAAACCAAGGAGTCGCCTATGAAAATCGCTGTACCTGTAATGGATGAAACTCTAAAAATGGCCGGAAATGCCGGACATACTCCCTATTTTGCCGTGTTTAACCTGAGCGGTGGGATGTTTAAAAGCTTTACCTTAGAGGGATTGCGCGCCAACCCAAAAGTTGCAGGCGAAGAAGCCCATGATCATGATGAGCACCACACCTGCGATCACGATGCAGACGACATGGAGCATATCAAGGCGCATGATACGATGGCAGACACGATCGAAGATTGTGATTATTTGGTCGTTAAAATGGCGTGCAAAAATACCGCTAAAAGTATGAGTAATGTCGGTGTAAAGCTTCAAAAATACAATGGAACCGAGGCATTAGCCCCTAAAATTTTGACGGAATTAGCCGCGCAATTTAAATAATCGTCCACTTTAATTCTCGTTTATAAATTAGAGGCGTATAATTCGCACCATAAATGAAGTGAAAAGCTTTTCCATAACTTGAGCTTTGATGAGCTGATCCGCCATGAACTGGATAACGGTGAATGTAAACTCGCCAGCAGCGGTGCAACGATGGTTGATACCGGTATTTTCACCGGCCGCAGCCCAAAAGATAAATATTTTGTTGATGCCGATCCATCCAACAAATACATTGCCTGGGGTGATGTCAACAAAAAAATTGATAAAGCAGTTTTTGATGAACTCCTCGTTG
>CAZKJU010000128.1:0-3159 GCA_964553185.1 uncultured Sulfuricurvum sp. | reverse complement strand
CGTTGTTGCTCGTGAACAACTCTCTGGAAAAGATCTCTATATTACCGACGTTTATTGCGGGTCAAGCCCAAGCAGCAAACGATCGGTCCGTTTTGTCTCTGAAATCGCATGGCAGTCTCATTTTGTTAAAAATATGTTTATCCGTCCTAGTGAAGCGGAACTCGAAACCTTTAAACCCTCTTTTACGGTTCTCAATGCGTGTAAAGCGGTCAATGAAAAATGGGCGCATCATGGGTTAAACTCTGAAGTATTCGTTTTGTTCAGTGTTGAAGAGAATCTTTGTATCATCGGCGGTACATGGTATGGCGGAGAGATGAAAAAAGGTATTTTCTCTATGATGAACTACTGGCTTCCACTGGAAGGGAAACTTTCTATGCACTGTTCTGCCAACGTCGGGATTGATGGAGATACATGTCTTTTCTTCGGTCTCAGCGGTACAGGGAAAACCACCCTCTCAACCGATCCTAAACGTGCATTGATCGGAGATGATGAGCACGGTTGGGATGATGAGGGTGTCTTTAACTTCGAGGGGGGATGTTATGCGAAAGTGATCAATCTCGATCCTTCCAGTGAGCCTGAAATCCACAACGCTATACGCCCTAACGCATTGCTTGAAAATGTCGTTTTTGATGAAGACGGTATTGTTGACTATACCGACGGCTCCAAAACAGAAAACACCCGTGTATCGTATCCGATTGAGCATATCGACAATCACCAGCCCTCACTTATGGCAGCACACCCTAAAAATATCATCTTCCTCTCTGCCGATGCGTTTGGGGTATTGCCTCCGGTTAGTAAGTTAACCAAAGAGCAGGCAATGTACTATTTCCTCAGCGGATATACTGCTAAAGTTGCAGGAACTGAGCGTGGGATTACCGAGCCGGTTGCTACATTTAGTTCATGTTTCGGAGAGGCTTTCTTGCCGCTTCATCCGACTGTTTATGCGAAACTCCTCGGTGAAAAAATCGATCAGCACGGTGTAAATGTTTATCTGGTCAATACCGGATGGACCGGAGGCGGATACGGTGTCGGTAAGCGCATGAGCATCAAAGATACCCGTGCGTGTATCAATGCGATTTTGGACGGGTCTATCCAAAACAGTGAATTTGACACCACCAATACATTCGGTTTCCATATCCCAAAAACACTCGGAGATATTAATCCGACAATCCTTAATCCGCGTAACGCATGGGCTGATCGTGATGCGTATCTCGTTCAGCGTGATAATCTCGCTGCTCTCTTTATCAAAAACTTTAAAAAATACACTGATGGTGAGAGTGATTTTGATTACTCTGCTGCAGGTCCACAATTACCTACTGAATAATTTCTTCTACTTTTTGTCCCGGCAAAAAGTAGCAAAAACCTCATTTCCTAAAGTAAATCGCTCGCGCAACGTTTGGCACTTCTGCCACGTACGCGGCTTTCAAGGATACTTTAGGAAATTTCTTCTTCTCTATGGCTCTATGAGTTTAAATGTCCCTGCTGTTGCGTTGTATTCCCAATAATCATTCCCCTCAGGTTTATGGGCAATATTTCGATCTTTAGTACTCGTTCCGTTTTTCGTTGCAGGTCCATAGTATTTTCCGCCGACCAATACCCAATCCCCATTTTCAGTATTTTTGAGAATTGCATCAAGCGGATGGGCAGCCGATCCGAGTGCTGTTGGATATCCAGAAGCGTTCAGAGCATTTGTAGCGGTATTTTGTCCGTTTCCCCAATCAAAATCACACGTATTGGCAATCCATTCTCCATGGATAGCATCCAGTGCACTTTGGACTGATGAAGCAGTAGCAAGCTCGGAAGCGGATTTAGAGTTATCGGTGAGGCTAGCGAATTTAGGGATCGCCACAGCGGAGAGAACTCCGATAATGACGATGACAAAAATCAGTTCTACAAGGGTAAAAGCGTAGCGCATTAGAACGTTATATTACTGTCCGAATTGCCAGAAGTAACGCCTACCGCTTCAAAACATTTGCTATCTTCAACAGCAGATACAAAGTTAGCACAAGTAATTCGAGTATCTAATGTTCGATTAGTTCTATTAAAAGTGATTGTAGCTACAGCACCAGATGTAGCACTTGCATTAATATCATATCTATCACCTGCACCATTATTATCAGTGTAACTAATGTTTTTACCTTGAATTTGAAGGATATCACGCAACTCATACGTAGTGTTATTTTCCAAATCAGACCAGTTCGCTGCTGCTGCTGGTACAGAAGATTCAGCATCTTTAACCATTTTAATCGCATTGTTAACCGTTGCTGACTCTTTTAAATTTTTAAATTTTGGTATTGCAACTGCTGCTAATACTCCAATAATAACAATGGCAAAGATCAACTCGACAAGGGTGAATGCATTACGCTTCATAGAAACTCCTGTAATTTGCACTGCGTGCATTAAGATGGAAGTATTATCGTCATATCTAGCTTAAGCTTTAATGATAAAACGGTAATTTAAAAAAGAGAAGGAAAGAAAGGGACACAAGCCCGTAGGCCCGTGTTTTAGATTAACAAGAATAAGTAGATTTGAACTCGAACGCAGTTGGGCGAGACTCGTCAGGCCATACTTGTGTTTCGAATTTGTAGTGTTGGTACGTATCGATAAATTCTGGAGTCATTACCGGCTGCAAGAATGCATTGTCACGGATCAATGCTTCCAATGAACCACGGAGTGTGTGTGGCATTTGTGGGATCCCTTTTTCACGGATTTCCGCAAGGCTGAGTTCGAACAAATCTTCATCCATCGGTCCAACCGGTACTGTTTTGTTTTTAATACCATCTAGACCTGCGAGCAACATCGCGGTAAATGCAAGGTATGGACAAGCTGTTGAATCCGGGAAACGCATTTCGATACGTGTCGCTTTTTCACCCGCACCGTATGGAACACGGCAAGACGCCGAGCGGTTTTGGCTAGAGTAGGTCAGGATTGAAGGAGCTTCGAATCCCGGGATCAAACGTTTGTATGAGTTGGTTGACGGGTTCGTGAACGCCGCAACCGCACGTGCATGGTGGAAGATTCCCCCGACGTAGTGGAGCGCCGTTTCAGAGAGGTTGCTGTATCCGCCCTCTTTGTAGAACGTGTTTTTACCGTCTTTCCAGATCGATTGGTGAACGTGCATACCGTTACCGTTGTCTCCGTAGAGCGGTTTAGGCATGA
>CAZKJU010000127.1:0-4182 GCA_964553185.1 uncultured Sulfuricurvum sp. | reverse complement strand
TGCCAGCGCCTGCATCCCCCCCATCGATCCGCCGATGATGGCATGGACTTGATGAATACCCAAACGATCAAACAATATCCGCTGTGCTTTCACCATATCTAAAATCGTGATAACGGGAAACTTATAACGATACGGTTCATTATAAGGATAGCGTAGAGACATCGGTCCGGAAGAGCCGAAACAACTCCCCAAAACATTGGTACAGATCACGAAAAATTTGTCGGTATCGACCGCTTTTCCCTGACCTATGAGTCCATCCCACCAACCGCTCTTATTGTCCCCCTCATACGTACCTGCCGCATGATGAGAACCTGTGAGGGCATGGCAAATGACAATGACATTATCTTTCGCTTCATTAAGTTCACCGTATGTTTCATAAACAATATCATACGGTTCCAAGATACGCCCGCTCTCCAGATAGAGAGGGTTGGTAAAATGTTCACTCTTGATTTGAAGATTTAACATAAGACCCTTTACGCGTTCAATGCCTGAGTTAAATCATCGATCAAATCAGACGATGCTTCAAGCCCGATACTTAGACGGATAAGCCCTGATGGGACACCGCACGCCACAAGCTCTTCTTGGGATAGCTGCTGATGGGTTGTCGATGCCGGATGGGTGATAATCGATTTAGAATCCCCGATATTGACAACGAGTGAAAATAATTTCGTCGCATCCACAATTTTTTTCGCCGATTCGAAACTTTCTACTTCAAAACTAAGCAATCCGCTTGCCATACCGTTCTCAAAATATCGTTGTGCATTGGTATAGTTGCTATTGCTTTTCAGTCCCGGATAGTTCACTTTTTTAACCAACGGGTGAGATTCTAAAAACTCCGCTACCTCTTGGGCATTGCGTGAATGTTCTCTCATGCGCAGAGTGAGAGTTTCGATACCCTGTATAAAGAGCCACGAATTAAATGGGGATACTACAGCACCCAAATCACGCAACAGCGATAAGCGCGCACGTAAACAAAAGAGTGGCAACGGTACATCCACATAGACCAAACCGTGATAACTCTCATCTGCCTCGTTAAACTGAGGATAGCGGGCATTTCCTTTGATGAAATCAACTAATCCGTGACGTTCTACGATGATCCCGCCGATAGCAAGACCTTGACCTGTTGTGTATTTACTGGCACTGTGGACAACGACATCAACACCATGTTCTAACGGACGGCACAATACCGGCGTTGCTACAGTATTATCCACGATAGTGAGGATACCATGTTTTTTCGCAATCGATGTAATCGCGCTGATATCCGCCACATCGATACTCGGATTAGTCAACGTCTCGAAAAAAATCGCTTTGGTTTTATCATCCACCAAGGCCTCAATCTCATTCGGATTTTGAACATCAAAATAACGAGCTTGAATGCCAAAACGTTTTAATGTATACGATGCTTGGGTCAAAGTTCCGCCGTAAAGCTGACGAGCACAAATGATGTTATCACCTGCTTCTGCCGCATTAGCAATAGCGTAAAAAATCGCCGCCATACCGCTCGATGTTGCTAAACCTGCCGCGCCCCCTTCGAGTGAAGCAAACCGTTTTTCAAATACATCCGTTGTAGGGTTGTTCAGACGGGTATAGATATTCCCTAACTCTTTGAGGGCAAACAGATTTGCCGCATGTTCGACATCACGAAACTCATATGCCGTCGTTTGATAAATAGGAACTGCCATCGTACTTTGGGTATCTTTATCGTATCCCGCGTGTAGTGCTTCGGTTTGAAGTTGCATGTTCATCCTTTTGGTTGTTTTGTGCAATTGTATCGACATCGACCACATTTTCCCATGTTTCCCTAACGGCATAATGGCCATTAGTTGAATAAGGATTATTTATACGTGATAATTCGGTGCCTCTTGGGTGATGATGACATCATGTACATGAGACTCTTTAAGCCCTGCACTGGTGATTTCAACAAACTCCGCCTTATCCCAAAACGCTTCAATGCTTTCACTTCCGCAGTATCCCATAGATGAGCGTAGACCGCCCATCATTTGATGTACAACTGCCGCGATGCTTCCGCGATATGGCACACGCCCCTCGATCCCCTCAGGAACGAGTTTATCAGCTGCTGTCCCCTCTTGGAAATAACGATCGGTTGAGCCTTTGGTCATTGCACCGATAGAACCCATACCACGGTATGATTTATAGTGACGCCCTTGGTACATGATCGTATCGCCCGGAGATTCTTCAGTCCCTGCGAGGAGTGACCCTGCCATAATAACACTAGCACCAACCGCCAGTGCTTTTGCAATGTCACCTGAATAGCGGATACCACCATCGGCGATAATCGGTACACCGTGAGCTCGTCCTACTGCCGCACACTCATCGATAGCAGAGATTTGAGGAACACCGACACCGGCTACGATACGAGTGGTACAGATCGATCCCGGTCCGATACCGACTTTAACACCATCAGCACCCGCTTCGATCAACGCCAAAGTCGCTTCTCCTGTTGCCACATTTCCAGCGATGATGTCCACCACCATCTCTTTTTTAATCGCCTTAACGGTATCGATAATCCCTTTGGAGTGTCCATGAGCCGAGTCCAAAACCAACACATCGACACCTGCATCGACAAGCGCGCGAGCACGATCTAGCTGACCGACACCGATCGCCGCACCAACACGAAGACGACCGAAATCATCTTTGTTCGCATGAGGGTATTCGATCCGTTTTTTGATATCTTTGATCGTGACAAGCCCTTTGAGTAACCCGTTATCATCAATTATTGGAAGCTTTTCGATCTTGTTAATATGCATCATTTGTTCAGCTTCTGCCAACGTGATCCCTGCTTTTGCCGTAATAAGCGGCATAGGTGTCATTGCATCGACTGCTAATTTCGATAAATCTTTTTCAAAACGCATATCACGATTGGTCAAAATACCGAGCAACTTGTTATGAGCGTCAACAACAGGGACACCCGAAATTTTAAACTCATTCATCAACGCTTCAGCATCTTCGAGAGTAGCGTCAGGATGGACAAAAATCGGATCGATAATAATACCGCTTTCGGATTTTTTCACTTTTTTGATCTGTTTTACCTGCGTTTCGATGTCCATATTTTTATGGATAATACCGATACCGCCCAAATGTGCCATCGCAATCGCTGCTCGATATTCGGTAACCGTATCCATCGCCGCAGAGACCATTGGAATATTGAGAGGGATATTACGGGTCAACATTGTTTTCAAACTCACCTCTTTCGGGAGCACTTCAGAGTATTTAGGGATGAGCAATACATCTTCAAAAGTAAGCGCGCGTTTACGAATATTCATAGTAATTATCCTTTGAGTTGAGTTTCGAGGCTCAATGCCCCGTTAAATAGAGTTTGCTCCGCATACGGAGCGGCTATAAGCTGAAGACCGACCGGCATACCGTTAGGTGCGGTATCGACGGGAATCGAAATTGCCGGAAGACCCGCAAGATTGACCGAAATGGTGTAAATATCGCTCAGATACATTTCAAGCGGATCACTTAGTGCTCCGAACTCATATGCGGTGCGAGGAGCTACCGGAGTGAGAATCAAATCCACCTCTTCGAAAATCTTATTATACTCCTCTTGAATCAATCGGCGTACTTTTTGTGCTTTGACATAATAAGCATCATAGTATCCCGATGAGAGGACAAAATTCCCCAACATGATACGGCGTTGTACTTCGGCACCGAAACCTTTAGAGCGGGTTTGTAAAAACGTATCTTTGAGATTATCCCCTTCGACACGGTTACCGTAACGGATCCCGTCGTAGCGAGCAAGGTTCGTGGTCGCTTCCGCAGTCGCCGTAATGTAATAGGCCGAAATATCGTATTTCGGGTCCATAAGACTTTTTTCGACGATGGTATGTCCTCCATTTTTTAGCGCTTCAACTGCTTTAGCATACGCTTTGCGAACATCCTCTGAAGCATCTTTGACATAATCGGGGACAATCGCAATCTTGAGCTTCACATTCGCATCAAGTTTATCGCTCACCGTTCCGTCATGTCGATCCGCAGAGGTTGAATCTTTGGGATCGTACCCTTGGATGATATCATACAAAATCGCCGCATCTTCGACGTTTTGAGTCATCGGTCCGATCTGATCGAGAGAACTCGCATACGCCCCCAACCCATATCGGCTGACGCGACCATACGTCGGTTTCATCCCGACGATTCCGCAAAATGCCGCCGGCTGACGGA
>CAZKJU010000126.1:0-4261 GCA_964553185.1 uncultured Sulfuricurvum sp. | reverse complement strand
GTCTGAATCATAGAACCGTTTAAAGGTCTGTATCGTCCGCTCAAAATAGCCATCGGCTTCGACACTTCCCAAATCACCGATATGTCCGCTTAAAATAATATTGTCTTTGACCCCTAAAGCAATCGAACTTTTTTGGTGGGCACCGAGAGCCAAAATCGCTTTTTCATTGCTCAACGCAAACGTATGTGGAGCAAATCCGCGACCCAGACGCAGCATCACCACACGCCCATCCGCAATTTGGATCACCGCATCATCGAGGGCATTAATAATCGTACGGTCATGATCCACAATCCCATCGATCACATTTCCAAGCCGTTGAACAATCTCAGATGCACGTATCATAATCGGCTCATCGCTGATGTTGGCACTCGTCGCGACAAGAGGAAAATCGATGTGTTCAAACAGCAAACGGTGAAGTGGAGTATAGGGGAGAAACACGCCGAGACGATCGATATGCGGCGCAATGAGAGAGGAAAGGTTCGTCTCTTTTTTAGCATCGACGATCACGATAGGCTTGATAGAACCCGTAATATGGCTTCTTTCGGCATCATTGATCTTTGTATAAGTCTCAAGTTGTTTTAATGAGCTAAACATCACCGCAAGCGGTTTGGCTTTACGGTGTTTTCGTTGTCGCAGTTCTGCTACGGCGGCATCCGAAGTGGCATCGCACATCAGGTGAAATCCCCCCAATCCTTTGAGGGCAATGATCTTCCCCTCTTTAAGCATCTCAACCGCTAAATCGATCGGGTTGCCCCCGATCTCAGTGCCTTTATTATCCAAAAAAATCAATTGTGGACCGCAGTTTGGGCATGAAATCGGTTCAGCGTGATAACGGCGTGAAGCGGGATCGGCGTATTCGGCGGCACACTCAGGGCACATTGTAAAATGTTTCATCGAGGTGCGGACACGATCATACGGAGGAGTTTGGATGATAGTATAACGGGGACCGCAATCGGTACAGTTGATAAAGGGATAACGGTAGCGGCGATTAAGCGGATCGTCCATCTCCGCTTCACACGCGGGACATAATGCGCTCTCAAGAGGGATAGCAACACCCCCGTGCCCTAAAGTACTCTCACGGATTTCAAAATTTCTATACTCGGCGAAGGGGCACGGCGTAATCTCCATCGAATCGATACGGGCACGCTCTGGGAGATTTTCTCTCAGCGCATTAATAAATAGCTCACACTTCTCACCCTGAGCTTCGATCACGACCCCCTCTGGAGTGTTGCACACAAATCCCAAAATTCCGTAACGGCTTGCTTCGCGGTAAACAAACGGGCGGAATCCTACCCCTTGCACTATCCCTTTAACCACAATTCGATAACTGGTCATGGACAAAACTTAATTCTCCCGTATCCGAAAGATACGGGTAGCTTTAGGAGGTTGCAAGGGACAATTTTGTCCCTGCCACTTTGCGGGCTTTGCTCGTAAAGTGTGTAACACTAATTTACAAAAAGATTCCACCGACAACGCAATTTTCCTTTCCGATCGGATAACTCGTATTCATCAAAACCGGAGTATTTTTCAAATTTCTTTGCAATCGGCTAAAGAGCGATTGCCCCGCAAAATACGATCCGCACAGTACAATATCCGTCGCTTTGGTTTTTCCCTTGATCTCGGTGAGCAATTCACTGAAATAGTCTCCGAAAGATTCGAAGATAGAATAGCTTAAATAGACTGAACCTACGTCCGCAAGACGGTAACTGATGATACTCGCCAAAAAGGCAACATGATCAAATCGGTTATCATTGATCTTGGTATCGATCTGAAGTCCCCCTTTTCCGATAAACTTCAACGCCTCTTTCATAACGCCCGTAAAGCTCTCCTCTGCGAGTCCTAGAATCATCGCCGTTGCTTCAAAAAGGTTCACATTACTTTGTTCAATACGGAGTAAAATTTCAAACAAGGCGGGATGATTTTTTTCAACATTGTCTATCAGCCTGTCTGATCCTTCCCGCAATCCTCGCATCGCTTCGATAATCCCACTCCCGCTAAAATGTTTCGGAGGGACGACCCGAATCACTTTTTTACCGTCATAATACAAAAATGACGGTTCCCCCTCGAAATAGGCTCCGACCACTTTGGTTCCGAATTTATTGTGTTCGGCGATCACCGACATAAACGAGGCTTCATCCGCAGCAATAGGGTGAAAATTCGCCGATTCAACTGCTCTCTCTTCGCCCTCCAGCTGATTGACTTTGAGTGTGGATGCAGAGTTAAAACGCCCTATCTGATCGAATAATACACCCCGATCATCTTTAATTCCTACCAGTCCATGCGCAATACTCAGTGTATCGGTACCGTAAGGAAGTCGTGAAGGAAACGACACCCGCTCACCCGAAGCGATAAATTTAATATCCTTGTTGATAAACAACCGCATATCACTCTGATATTGAAGTTCCAGATCAAAATCCATCACAAAATCAGCTTCACACGGATGTTCACGTGCTTCATATACGATGTAATCCAATCCCAGAAGGGTAAGTTCTTTCGAGAGCAGAATTGAGAATCCTTCATCGGGATATTTCACATCGATTGATGTCCCAAATGTTTCACGCAGAGCTTCATCTTTGAGTGCACCATGCAAAATCGGGCGTTCGATACTAAGAAGTGCATTAAACTCATCATTAATGAGTGAGCAATAATCGGTGATTTTCACCGCATTAGAGAGCATCAACACTTGCCCTGCACGTAACCGATCGCTACGCTGGAAAAAACGGTACCCCATCGTCGTTTTCATGAGCAGCGTCTTACCATCACGTAATGCTTTGGCAGCAACTTCAAACAAAGTTCTGAAACTCCCCGCATCGTTGGCATAACGCTCTTTATCCTTATGGATCAGCTTGACAGGAATTCCACACGCATGACAGGAATTAAGTACTTGTTTTTCACGACGCCCAAAGCTTTTGGATTCCTCTTCACATGCAGGACACGGTTGTAGATACTTCAGTGCCGTATTTTCACGCACATAGGGATAATGATCGGAAAAAGCATACTGCCCGCCGCAATGGGTGCATTGGGTAAAAGGGTAATAGTACCGCGCAGATGAGGGATCAAACATCTCTTTTTGACATGAAGGGCATAATCCAAGTGATAGCGGATATTCCATCTCAAAATCGGGAATCGATTCAGGTTCTCCCTCCATTTCATAGTGTTGTGAGCCACTCATAAAACACGAAGCGGGCAGAGTAGAAGCAATTTGTTCCAAACACTCTTGAAGTTTCTGATCCGTACTGTCAAACGCACAAATAATTTTGTTTTTTTGCTGATGAACAACCGCTTTCATACCAAAACTTCGGATAATCGAGATAAGATAATTTTTAATTGTGGGTTGGGTAAATGAGGTCATTACCTCTAATGCGAATGCCATGTGAGACCTTTGATAAAAGTATAGTACTTTGACCACATTCACATTTGAAAGTGATAAAAAAACTATTCTCTTCCGTCATTCCCGCGAAGGCGGGCAAAGTCCTCTCTAGGGGGAATCCAGCTAGACTCCCGCCTTCGCGGGAGTGACGAAATAAACTAATTAGCCGAATCTTCTTTAACAAATTTTGATCCGCCAATCACGATAGCAATATCCGCCTCTTTCCAGAAAATAGTTCTCCAGACTTGGTAATAGATATGAAAAACTACCCAGCACACGATCAACCACATTGTAATATGATGTGAAATTCGAACATCCATCAATGTGCCACCCGTAATCGGAATTGTCCAATCTGTCGCGACATGTAAAATCCAAGGCCACCATGCTCCAATAGAACTGACCCCTGCACCTAATCCATGTACATACATTTGAAGCCCTGTGAGAAGCATCCAAATGAGCAAGAGATGAAAAATTGTAAAATAGACGGTATTGAAACTATCCGCATGGGAAGAGTCAAAATCTTTTTTACGATTTAGCGTTAAAAGATTTACCAACACTGCACCAAATTCACTCACATTTTTACTGTTTGGAATAAGCTTTTTATACGGTTTTTCAAAACGACTGAAAAAATAAAGATATGCAATGATGACAGATGTCACATCAAAGATAATCGCAATAATAAAATGTCCGTAGCGATTCCATGCCATAACATATTTATCGACTGCCGGATCAGCTATGAAGCTTTGATAATACGGATGACCGATATAAAGACCCGTTATTACGGCACCGATCATACAAATGGCATTCACCCAGTGGATGATGCGCATTGCCGGTGTCATACGTTTGACTTGTTTGTACCCCTGTTTCATAATTATCTCCTTAGATACTGCA
>CAZKJU010000125.1:0-4618 GCA_964553185.1 uncultured Sulfuricurvum sp. | reverse complement strand
GTCCGCAAAGGTATATTTACCGAGGTTACGGAGCTGTTCAGCCACCATAAACAAGATAATCGGCCAACCGACCAAGAATCCGATTGAGTAGATGAGTCCATCATACCCTTTCGCATATACGAGAGCCGAAATTCCGAGGAATGATGCCGCTGACATATAGTCACCCGCGATCGCCATACCGTTTTGGAATCCCGTGATCCCTCCGCCGGCAGTATAGAAATCTTTTGCCGTTTTGGTACGTTTCGCTGCCCAGTAAGTAATACCGAGAGTTGCCCCTACGAAGATCAAGAACATGATAATCGCCGACATATTTAACGCTTGTTTTTCCACTTCTCCACTCAACGCCTCACCAGCAAACGCCGCAAAGCTTGTAAGAAGTACTAATAGTAACGCTTTCATCACTCTCCTTTTGCTTTAGCTTTGATTCGTGCCGTGAGTTCATCGAATTCACTGTTGGCACGACGTACATATATCCCTGTAAGGATAAATGCACTGATAATAACGCCGACACCTACTGGAATCCCAACCGTTGTTACTGATCCCTCCGATAGCGGAGTCCCCAAAAGTGATGGATCAAATGCAATCACCAAAACAAACCCGAAATAGATCACCAACATCACAATGGTCAATGTCCATGCAAATTTACTTCGCACTTTCACAAGGTGTAAAAAATCTGGATCGTTTTTAATACGATCAACCATATCTTGTTTCATAATAAACCTCCTTTAAAAGTTATAGTTTGCGATAACGCGGTATTCATCCCAACCAGCATCACCTGACGTTGTTTCTTTGAATCCTCTTGCATAGTTTGCACGAAGACGCAATTGTAGATTTTTGATTGCTTGAGGATTGTAAATAATATCGTATCCTGCTTCCGTTGCTTTATCCGGAGCTGTAGAATAGCCATTTAACGCATCCATTTCATATTCAACATAGAAGGCACTGGTATTAAGATTAACACCGTAGTCTTTCCAATCATATCCTGCAGCCACTTTCCATGCGTCAGTTCCTGCCATAAACTGGTGACGAGTCACCATCCCCTGCGTATACGCTGGCATACCGCCCCATGGTGAAATCGTACCACCTCTTGCAGCAGTAGTTATATTTTCTTTTGTGTTATGTGAAACAGCAGCTGAGAGATCAAAGTTAGCAACTTTCACCCCCGCTTTAGCACCAATAAAATCACTCTTAACTTTACCTGCATATTCACTGCCAACATCACGTTCATTAATCCATTGTGCTGCAAGATAAGGTGCTACACCATTACCCATTGACCAACCGTAATTGGCTTCCGCATAAATTGCATTCAAAATATCATGAGCATAATAGTCCCACAACTGGAGTTTTAATCCTGGAATTCCCGAATAAACAGCAGCAGCAACACTCACACCATCTGTTTCTTGACCAATGGCATATGACCCCATATCCACAAATTCACCGACATGATTTTTTGAATCAACTAGAGAATACCCTGCTGTTACACTCAATACAGGATCGGCAGCTGCATTATATACACGACCAAATGAGCCTTGGGCAAATTTCGTCACATGTGCTGCGATCAATGTTGTGTCTTTCACATCTGTGTTACTCAATACATACGCTTCAAAAAGGTTTGGAAGCATACGTGCATCATCACTACCCGCCATCGGCGTATCGAGTTTTTGACGTCCACCTTTAAAAGTTGTGTTGCCATTTTTGTATTGTACGTAGGCTTCACCTAAATACGTAACAGATTCATTATCTTTACCTAATAAAGTTGGATCAACCTCTGCATTATCTGCTGTCCCAACTTTTCTATCTTTCAAGAATAAACCGTTAGTGGTATAAAATGCAGTACCTAAGCTGAGTCCATTCCAAGCACCAGTCTCATACTTCAAATATCCACCGATAGCTGTAGCATTACGATGAACATTAGTCGCGCTAGAATATCCGTCGTAATCACGATCAATATAGAAAGCGCGGATTTGACCGCTCGCTTTCCCCTCTTTAAACATACTTTCTAAGCTATCGGCTGCCATAGCGTTCATAACTAAAGCTGATGCCAATAATGATAGAGATACTGTACCTCTCATTCTCACTCCTTGATAAGTTTTTCACACTGCTATTATGAAAACAAATCGTAGCATGAACGTAGCAATTGTTAAATTAGAAAAATTTATCGTCAGAAATAGAATTTAGGTGATTTATATGAGTAGAAAAGTAGCACTCTTAGCTTTTAGGAATATCGATCATGTAACCTAATGCACGAATGTTTTGAATGAAGTCTTCTTTGAGTGATTTTTTGAGACGGCTCACTTCGGCTCTAATGGTTGCGTTGTCGACGTACTCTTCGTCCCATACATAGGTACGGAACTGATCAAAATCAACCACACGACCCCGATTACGGGCGAGAAGATCAATAATCTGCAGCTGACGTTTCGTTAGGGTCTGTGTTACGTTATCACACATCAATGTTGACGTGGAGGCATCATATGCGTAACTTTTGGAAAGACGCACATGATTTTGCGGAATCGTACAACTCTGCATAACTTTATCGATACGCAGTGAGAGTTCTTTGAGATGAAACGGCTTTTTCAGATAATCATAACACCCCAAATCATACGCACGACTAATCCCCTCAATATCAACCAGTGCACTGATATAGATAGCAGGAGGACGAATTTTAAGGGTGTGAAGCTGTTCTAAAAGATCAAGTCCATCTATCCCTGGAACATTGATATCTAAAATCAACAGATCAAATGTCTCTTTTTGCAGTACCTCAAGAGCATCACACCCATCATAAAACGAAGTGACACGATGCCCCGCTGAGAGCAGATACTCGTTAATCGCTTCACTGAGCATCTGTTCATCTTCAAGAAGGAGGATTTTCAAGGCTGCCCTTTTTAAAAAAGTATTCGAAACGGGTCAATTCACTATCTGAAGAAATTTTGATCTCGACACCGTCTTCATCACAGATGGATTTGACCAAACTAAGCCCTAATCCAAATCCATCTGTTTTTTTACGTTCCCGATAGTATGCCTCAAAAATCTTTTGCGGGTCATGAATTTTTTGCGATTTGCTCTCAACCCAAAAGAGACACCCCTGCGTATCACACCCTATCCCGACTCGAATCTCTTCCCCATTTTTGGTGTATTTAATCGCATTGGTGAGATTATTATCGATAACGCGCTGTAATTTTGTTTCATTAAACTGTATCCATGATGGAAATTCAGGCTCCGAAAAGTTAAACGTTAAATTCGAAAAATGGGCAACCTCATCGAAAAATTCTAACCTTTTTTTGACATATTCCCCTAGGTCGATCGCCTTTTTCGGATACTCAATCTGATCTTTCTTGACCAAATAGCTCAAATCATCATAAATACTAAAGATATTTTTGACCGCCGCCTCGATTTTTGCCAAATAACGGTTACGCCCCTCGTTCATGGAAAACAGCTCAATGTTCGCCATAATAACCGAGAGCGGAGTATGGGTTTCATGGATAGCATAACGGATGAATTGTTTGTGCGATTCGAGTAACTCTTGAGAAAATTGCTGTTCTTTTTCCAACGCTTCATTTTTTTGTTGAATTGCTTGCGTTTTAAAACGGACCCGCTCTTCCAATCCGGCATTAAGCTGTTGCAAGGACTCTTTTTGCTCATAAATAGTTTGTGCCATTTCATTCGCATATCCCGACATACGCTTAAATTCACTAAAATAGAGTTCATCGGGCTGAATCAACTCTGTTTTTTCATGCGCTGATTCGAAAAAATGCATGAACCGCTCCATATCCCGTGCAATCATGCTGTTAACAATTTTAGAGATTCCAATAATAAATCCGAATAAAATCAATGCAAGGGTGGCAATCTCAACGATTATTTTGATCAATCGCCCTTTAAGAGCGTGGGGATCACCTCGGATACCTACCAACGTATCTCCTGCCGCCATGGCAAACTGTCGATATTCATCATAAATCAACAAAGAAGAAAAAATAACAGTAAAAAAGAGAATAAACACAATGGTGTAAAAGTTTACATCTCGTAAAGAAATATTGTTCAACCGACGCTGTAACCACTCTTCCACTGTTCACCATCACCAAATTAATTTCGCTCATTATAACCCATTCCCTTTTGATAGTTAAGATTGTTCCACTATAATTTCAAAAATTCCTCCAAGGATCACACTCATGTTCGGACGTAAAGAACTTAAAAATTACAATGCTACCGCTGAAGAGCTCGCAAGCTACCAATGGGCAAAAATGACGACTGCAAAAGGGGTTATGTGGATCAAACTGTACAACGATGAAACCCCTAACACGGTTGCCAACTTCGCCGCTCTCGTTAATGATGGCTTCTACAACGGTCTTAACTTTCACCGCGTAATCCCTGGTTTTATGGCACAGGGCGGATGTCCTCACGGAACAGGTACCGGCGGACCGGGTTGGGCTATCCCATGTGAAACAGCGCTTAATAAACACAAACATGTCAAAGGGTCTCTCTCTATGGCACACGCAGGACCAAACACGGGAGGAAGTCAATTCTTCATCTGTTTCGTAAGCACTCCGCATCTTGATGGTGTTCACACGGTATTCGGCGGTATCGAAAGCGATGATGCAGACTCAATGGCGGTTCTTGACAGCAT
>CAZKJU010000124.1:0-4785 GCA_964553185.1 uncultured Sulfuricurvum sp. | reverse complement strand
CATAAACGTTCCGCTCTGACGCAATGTAAACTCATAGACAAAGGTATCCCCCGGTGCGATCTGCGGCTAGGTAAGCCCCCCGACACCGTCCATACCGTTAGGGAGAATCAATCCGTGCCAATGGATTGTCGTATGTTCGGGAAGTTTATTAGTGACGATCAACCGTACACGATCCCCCTCCACTGCTTCGATGGTAGGACCCGGAGAGGTACCGTTATACCCCCAGCAATTCACCACCATCCCCGGGGCAAACTCTCGTACCACCTGTTCGGCGATAATATGAAACTCTTTGACTCCCTCTTTCATCTCATACGGGAGACTCCAGCCGTTAAGAGTGACGACGGGATTATAGTTTTTCCCCTCACGAGGGGTAATTACGGTGGCGGGGGAGAGAACCCGTTTGGGATCTTTCACCATCGTAAGTTGACGCTTTACACCACCCGTATGAGCACTATGGTCATGTTCAGATGCTTTAGCATTGGAACTGAGCGCTGCGGAGGCGATCAATGCCGCACCTAGCCCAAGAAAATCGCGTCTATCGTTTTGCATTAGAGTTTCCCCCCTATCGTATATTCCAAATCGGCGTGCGCTTTATGGTAATCTCCCAACGCTTCGAGTGCTTCCATTTTACTCTCACCGACTCTGCGTTGATCTTCGAGAAGTTCATAAATACCGTCCAGCATCCCGTTATAAAACAGCTGAGTCTCAACTAAAATCTGTTGATTTGTTTTTACAATCACCTCATCGTAATCTTTGGCAATGTCATAGCTGTAACGATATCGGGCATACCCCTCGCGAACTTCTGAGCGGACAGCAACTGCGCGCTCATACAAACGGTGAACGCTTTGATTGTAGAATGCCTGCGATTTGCTCACCCGCCCTTGTCCAAAATCAAACAAAGGGATCGGAATCTTGACCCCAAAAGTATTGAACCGTTTTTCACCGGTTGTTTTTTCGCTCTCCAGTGAGAGTTCCACCTCATCCAAAAGGGCGGTATTTTGGGTATATCCCGCTTGGGTTGCCGCATAATCAACCGCTTTAATCGCACCGCGCATATCGAGACGATTGCTAATCGCCCGTTTTTCCAATCCCGATTCCGATATCACCGCATCGAAACGGCTGAGCGGTTCAGTGCTAAACGTATAACGGGTTTGTTCCCCGTAAAGTCCCAAAAGAGTATTGAACGCTTCCCGTGCTGAGGCACTCTCACGAGCCAGTTTCATCGATTCGATACGCGCATGCTGATAGGCATCTTGGATTTTCAGCATCTCCCGTTTGGAGAGGTTTCCCGCGGTATATTGGCGGATCGCCAGTTGCAATGAGGCTTCATGGGATTTGAGAATCGAAGTATTCAGAGCCACTTTTGTTTCGGCTACACGCGCATCAACGTAGCACTTTTTAGCATCTCTGGCACTGCGCAACACACTGTCCCCGACACGAAGCATTGTCTCCTCTAATGCCAATCCGCCGAGTTCACGACGCAACGGGATCCAAAGGAGATCCAAAAAAGCCACTTCTATACTCAGCGTTGACGTTGTCACACCGCCCGTTCGACCTATACTGTATCCCAAGAGAGGATTACGCATCAAGCCCGCTTCGACCAATTCGCTTTGGGCAATACCGATCTCTTCATACGTTTGCTGCAATGCGCGGTTATTGATCAGCATAATGCGAACTGCATTTTCCTGTGTCAAAGGAGCGGCTAAAAGAGTTCGAACACTCTCATCCACCATAGCTGCTTCTTGAGGAGTTTTAATCCATTGAAGATTTTGTATCCCTCGCTCAGCCGTCAAATGATTGAGAGACTCAAACGCCTCTTTTTGAGAGAGTGTAGAACATCCACTCAAGAGAATCAATGCCGCCATCGATGCGGAGACGGTTTTGGCTACCATTTTTTTGCTCCTCCGTGCCCCGTAACATTCTGATCCTCTTTTTGAACACATCCCTCATCGGCAACATCGATCGATCCTGGAGGCGAAGTATAGACACTCCTTCCACTCAGTGCATCGCTCGATACCGGTGTTGAGACGTTATTCTCAGCAGCGTAACCGATAATCCCGATCATGACCAAGAAGAGCAAACGGTTCATTGTTTTTTCATCCGAACAATAATATATTTACCCTCTTTTTGAATAAACTCAAAACTCACACGATCTCCCACTTCGAGCGGATGAGTCAGTTCATGATCTATTACCTCGAAAGGCATGTTCATGGATGGCCATTTGAGCTCGCTAATCGGATCGTGAAAAATACGAAGGCTCTCATGGTTTTGAGCAATCTGTTTTACCGTTCCGGTCGCATGGATCGTTTTTTCACTCACAGCAGTGTTTTCATGATGATTATGTTCATCTCCCATTGCAAAAGCTGCATTTCCCACATTCAATACCATGTATACCAATACACTTAATACTGTATTCTTCATCATAGACCCCTCTTTTACTACATCTGATAAGTTTATCATAGGCTAGAAGAAAATAATTTAATCAAATAATAATGATGTTAATAGAGTTCTCTTAAAGAGTATTTATTTTCATAAAACACTAATAACCTATCAATTGATTATTTTTTAATCAGAAAGCTGTATCTATTTCGGACTTTTTACTCTACAATTATTTCAGACAAATAAGTCTTAATAAGGAGTTTCCCATGAAAAGCTTGAACATATTAGGAAAAGGTGCATTATTGCTATCCCTCGCAGCGGTTGTCGCTATGGCGGCACCGGAGAAAAAAGATCTTAAAATCGGATTTATCCCCTTAACCGATTGCGCGACCCTCGTTATCGCAAAAGAGAAAGGGTTCTTTGCCAAACACGGTCTCAACGTCGAACTGAGCAAAGAGGCTTCATGGGCGAACGTCCGTGACAAAATGACCGTCGGTGAGCTCGATGCATCCCACATGCTGGCCGCTATGCCGATCGCTTCGACGCTCGGTGTCGGCAGTTCACAAAAAGATATGGTTGCCCTCATGGCACTGGGTCAAAACGGCGATGCGATCAGCGTATCGAACAAAATGTATGATGCGATGATGGCGGCTGATCCGGTAGCAACGAAAAAAGGCTCTGCGAGTGCCCTCAAAAAAGTGATCGCCGCTAAGACGATGGGGGTTCCTGAATTCGGGATGACTTTCCCAACGGGAACCCATAACTACCATGTTCGCTACTGGATGGCTGCGGGCGGTGTTAATCCTGATAGTGATGTTGCCCTCAAAGTGGTTCCACCACCGCAAATGGTCGCCAACATGACGGCTGGAAACATTGACGGTTTTTGTGTCGGTGAGCCGTGGAATCAACGTGCTGTTATGGGAAATGTCGGAAAAACTCTGATCACAGGATATCAACTCTGGCAAGACGGACCGGAAAAAGTACTCGGTGTCCAAAAAGCGTTTGCCGATAAAAATCCTGAAACAACCAAAGCGATGATTAAAGCGGTGATCGAAGCGGGGATGTGGCTCGATGCATCGTGGGATAACCGTCGTGAGGCTTCAAAAATCCTCTCAAGCAAATCATACGTCAATGCTCCAACGGATGTTATCGATAACTCGATGACCGGAACCTATATGTTTACCAACGGTGTCACTACACCAATGCCGAATTTCAATGTATTCGGTAAAAAACAGGCTCTCTATCCCTACTACTCTCATGGATTGTGGCAAGTGACTCAAATGGTACGTTGGGGACAACTCGATAAACCCGTGGATATGAAAAAGACGGTCGAGAGCGTCTATCGTCCTGATCTGTTTGCCAAAGCGGCCAAAGAGGTAAATTACACTCTCCCCGCATCGCCGTGGAAAAAAGAGTCCAAATTTATCGATGGTGTGACATTTGATCCCAACAAAGCGGTCGATTACATCTACAACGCTCCAATCAAATCGCCGAAAATTACCAGAGAAGCGTTGGCAAAAGTCAATAAATGGAGTGTGAAATAATTTTCCCGTCATACCCGCGAAGACGGGCGAAGTACCCGCAGGGTGTATCCAGCTAGACTCCCGCCTTCGCGGGAGTGACAATAAAAATTTACAAGGAGACCTCATGGTTTCAAAATATATCAATGCTGTCCTTTTACCGATACTGCTCTTTGGAGTCGTTATCGCATTTTGGTCGGCTATTGCCGCTCAGATACCGGGATTTCCTCCTCCTGCCGAAGTGTGGAGCGAACTCCTTGTCGTCCTCTCTGATCCGATGTATGACAACGGGGCGGGAGATCAGGGGATTGCACTGCAACTGGGAAATTCCCTCGCCCGTGTATTCGGAGGATTTGCCCTCGCCATCGCAGTAGGTGTTCCGGTGGGATTATTGATCGGGATGTCTAAAAGTGCTTATACGGCGTTCAATCCCTATATTCAGATTCTCAAACCGGTATCACCTCTCGCGTGGCTACCGCTCGCGCTGTTTGTATTTAAAGAGGTCAATACAACGGCGATATTCGTCATTTTCGTTACCTCGATTTGGCCGATTATCATCAATACAGCTTTGGGGGTACGAAGTGTGAGTGAGGATTATCTCAATGTCGCACGAGTACTTCAGCTGAGTCCGTTTGAGAAAGTCTTTCAAATTATCCTCCCCGTTGCCGTACCGTTTATTTTTACGGGGATGCGCCTCTCACTGGGAATCGCATGGCTCGTCATCGTTGCGGCGGAGATGCTCACAGGCGGTGTGGGGATCGGCTTTTGGATTTGGGATGAGTACAACAATCTCAACTACTCCCATATTATTATCGGGATTATCCTTATCGGTGTTATCGGGTACATTCTCGATGCTCTGATGGGATTGATCGCCGATTTCTTTGAT
>CAZKJU010000123.1:0-4973 GCA_964553185.1 uncultured Sulfuricurvum sp. | reverse complement strand
TCTGGTACAGTCGAGAACAACAAGTGGTGTCCGCCAGCCCAAAGGTATACAAACATCAATCCCCAGAACGCAAGTAAAGAGAGTTTATAAGAATAAACTGCTTGACCAGACTCTTTTGGAAGGAAGTAATAAATCATTGCTACGATAGGTACAGTAAATCCGAATGCAACAGCATTATGTCCATACCACCATTGTACCAACGCATCATTTGTACCTGAGTACATTGAAACAGAGTGATACCATGCACCGATTCCGCCTGATGCGAAATATGTTGGAATTTCCATGTTGTTGAAAAGATACAACATAGCGATTCCAAGGAATGTTGCAATGTAATACCAGATAGAGATATACAATGATTTTTCACGGCGAATACCGATCAAACCAAAAATAGACATACCCCAAATAACCCATACCGCAACAACTGCGATGTCAATCGGCCATTCGAATTCAGCATACTCTTTTGATGTGGTAATACCCATCAACAATGAGCCAACAACCGCAACAACTACCAATAGGTAAAGTGCAAAATGCAATTTACCAAGGAACATCAAGAATTTTGATTCTGCCATTGATACTTTTAGAACACGTTGTCCTACATAATACCACGTAGCCCAAATACCACTAAGGGTAAATCCAAAAATTACTGCATCGGTGTGCAATGGACGAAGACGGCTAAAGTTCGTATATTCAGCCAACCCCTCACCTAGCACTGTATTTACAGCAGGGAAAGCCATTTCCCACGCCAAAATAACGCCGACAAGCATCCCGACGATTCCGAGTAACACAGTTGTAAGCATAAACATCTTCGCAACCGTGTAATCATACTCCAATGGACGATTCTCCATTTACGACCTCCTTAAAGATTCAAAGCATAAGAGCCTATTAGGGCACCTCTAAGAGTTGATATACCAACTTTTAGAGATGCCCTTAACACTTTTGTAACAAAAGTAGGCTATTAGACACTCTAATAATAGCAACCGGAGTATTTAAGGAATCTTAAATTATTAAACATTTTTAACACTTTTGTAACAAAGTGATTATTTTAAGTATATATAAAGTATTTGGGGTAAAAAAGTAACACTACGCAGTTTTTTTAACGTCAGATCAGAGGGTGATATTCCCCTGAATCTTTTTATCGTTGGAGGAGTTGGAGGAATTCACCGAAAATATATCGGCTCTCTTTTGGACCCGGACTTGATTCTGGGTGATGTTGAACCGAAAAGACATGACCGCTGTTATAGCGAAGCCCTTCGATTGTATTATCAAACAAATTGATATGGGTCACAGTCGCGATTTCACGTACTGATTCAGGGACATTGTAGTTATGATTTTGAGCCGTAATCTCTACCATTCCTGTTTGAACGTTTTTTACCGGATGATTTCCGCCGTGATGGCCGAATTTAAGTTTATGGGTATCGTAACCGTGAGCGATACTAAGGAGCTGATGCCCCAAACAAATGCCGAACAGCGGAATTTTACGTTCAATCAATTTTTTAATTTCGTCTTGCTCTTTTTTCAGAACCAGCGGATCACCCGGACCGTTAGAGAGGAAAACACCGTCAATCTCTTTTGCATCAAAGCGTGTAATTAACTCATCCGCGCTAAAACTGTTTGGCAATACTTCTACTTCTAATCCCGCTTCGGTAAGTTCGTTGAGAATATTGCGTTTTACACCAAAATCGATCGCCGCAATTCGTGCTTTTGGCGCAGGGGCATCGTTATATCGGAAATTAAACGGATCATAGATACCGTTTCGATGCGTATAGGCAGTTTTTGTACTTACCTCTTCAATATAGTTAATCTCTTCGATACGCGGAGAAGCCGCTAACATCTTTTTGAGTTCTTCTTTATCCGATACTTTTGTCGAAGCGATCATCATCATCGCCCCCTCTGTTCGAAGCATTTTCGTAATAAAACGGGTATCAATATCACAAATACCGATAATCCCGTGTTTTTCCAAAAAGGTATGTAATGCTTCTTCTGCACGGAAAGATGAGTGCTGAGATTGATATTGACGTACTAAAACCCCTTTGCAGTGAGCTTTTGCACTCTCCATATCTTCGCTGTTTACTCCAACATTACCGATCTCAGGCATGGTAAAGGTGACAAATTGCCCCGCGTACGAAGGGTCAGTAATAATCTCCTGATACCCACTCATGGATGTATTAAAAACGATCTCACCTACCGCTGTTGTATCCGCACCAAAACTTTTTGCACTTAGATAGGTGCCGTTTTCGAGATAAATCCAAACATCACGCATTATGCCATCCCCCGTCTAACCAATTCATCTTTATAGAGTTTTTCATATACGATCTCATATTCGTCTGTGCCTGGGATCAAATTGCGTTTGTAACTTTTCAATTTTTCATACACAGCAGATTCGATTTCACTTGAATCGGCAATAGAGCCTGTAATCGCATCGAAAATGATATTTTTGATACGGTTTTCACTCACATCGTAGTTAATCAAATCTTCTTCATACAATACATCTAAAATTTGGTGTGCGATATCAGAATAACGATCTTCATATGAAAGAACAACCCCAAATTCCGGTGCTAATTTCTTTTTGATCATAAAAAAGAGTTGTCGCTCGTCAGCAAGATAAAAATCGATTTGTTCTTCGTTTGCGTTGACAATCTCTTTGACTTTTTCTTCTAAAGCAATCTCTTTTTTAATATTGTTGCTCAAAACAGTCTCGGCCTCTTTGGCGGTAGTCTCAAGCCCTTTGGTCATGGTGACCAAACCGCTGCGGCTAAGATCGACAGCGATTCGCGTCGCGATATGGGGTACGTGTGTGAGTGAAACCTTCATTGCCAGCCCTGAGTGAAATTTTTTGCATTTTACCCTAAAATACCTCTCAAATCGCTTAGAGGAAACATGAGATTATTTAGGAGGTTGAGGTAAACGGCGCATTTTATCGGTAATTTCCGACCCTTTTTTCGGATCCATTTTACCCAAAATCTGCCCAACTATCTTGCTGTTAAGGGTAATCAAAATTTCAGATGCATCGGATGAGGGCATCTCGGAGAGAATTTGTGCTGCTGCGGCAGGCTTCATTTTTAAAAAGGCTTGAGAGACTTTATCAGATTTTATCTGTTTCATTTCATCTAAAACTTTTTTATTTTCCTCTAACATTTTTTTGATCGATGCTTCTTTGGCTTTGATCTCGGAGAGTTTTTGATCGACTTTGGTATCTTTGCCTTGCACCATTGCCTCTTTTTTACGTAAAAGCTCTTCCGTGGCTCGTTTGAGTGAATCGAGCGATTGTTTCTGCTCGTCGATCCGTTCTAGTTCAACCAATAACTCATTTTTTCGATCTTCAAAAATTTTGGTGCATTCATACGATTTTGTGGCAGGTGCGCCTAAAAGCAATGTCATACCTAAAAACGTTATAACCCATACTATTTTCATAAAATCTCTCTTTTGTAGATCATTGTCCCAATTTCATCGAGCATTTTAGCCTCTTGATCTTTAAGTAGTTTGAGATGTGCATTCATCTCTTGCACTTCCAAATATTTAAATTTTTCAAAATCGACCATTGCCTCTTTAAAATGCTCACGCATTTGATGTTGACGTTGTTGAGCTGCTTGAAGTGCTTGTTGAGCCTCTTCAATACTCTGATGTTGTGCGTGGATCATAGCGGTTGCTTGGGCGAACTCCCCTACCGAACCTTTTGTCGGTAAAGTCATATGGGATAGTTCTTCATAAGCACGATTAAGTTTGTCTGAAGCGGAGGAGAGTGCATTATTGGCACCGATAAGAGCACGTTCGGCATTATCAAGACTCTTTTTTTTGAGTTTGACCAAAGGCGCATAACGCGACTTGCCCATACGTGCTCCTTGAAATATTACAATGTAATGGTATCGTTTCGATCCGGTGACGTAGAAATCATACCGATTTTAGTTTGAGTTAGCTCTTCAATGGCACGAAGATATTCCTGAGCCGTTGCGGGGAGATCTTCAAACCGGCGAACCCCCTCCGTTTTATCCCAACCCGGAAATGTTTTATAGATCGGTTTTACGTTTTCAAGATCTAGAGGGAAATAATCTATCACTTCGCCGTTCACTTCATATCCGATACATACTTGAATTTCATCAAAACCATCGAGAACGTCGAGTTTCATAATGGAGAGATCGTCACATCCGTTCAAACGGCTCGCATAGCGACACGCAACGGCGTCAAACCATCCACAACGTCGAGGACGTCCTGTCGTAGTACCGAATTCGTGTCCCGCTTTGCGAAGACGCTCACCGATCTCTCCGTGATCTTCGGTCGGGAAAGGGCCGTTTCCGACACGGGTACAGTAGGCTTTGACGATCCCCGTCACTTTTCCGATATCTTTTGGATTAACCCCAAGGCCGGTACAAGCTCCCGCAGAGATAGTAGATGAACTGGTAACGTAAGGATAGGTTCCGTGGTCGATGTCGAGCATTGTCCCCTGAGCACCCTCTAGGAGAATTTTTTGCCCCTCATCCATCAGTTTCCACGCCATTTGCGTCGTATTTGCCAAAAATGGAACCAACGCATTTGAAAACGTTGTCAATTCTACGGTTAACTCTTCTTTGTTGGGCAGTTTAATATCCAATGCTTGAAAAATAGCACTATTTTGTTCAAAGTATTCCATAACACGGTTTGTGAGGGTTGCAACATCACGAAGCTCGCCGAGACGGAATCCTGCACGTGCGATTTTTTCGCTATACGCCGGCCCGATACCGCGACCTGTTGTACCAATCGCTTTTTCACCGCGAAGTTTCTCTTTGGCTTGGTCAATCAACGTGTGAAATGTCAAAATCATATGCGCTGATTCACTCACAAACAAACGTCCGAGAAGATTATCAAACTGTTTCATCTCTTTGATGAGTGCTTCAGGAGAGACGACCACACCGTTACCGATAATATTGATCGCTTTTGGGTTCAAAATCCCTGATGGAATTAGATGAAGTGCATGAGTTTTACCATCTACGACGATGGTA
>CAZKJU010000122.1:0-5111 GCA_964553185.1 uncultured Sulfuricurvum sp. | reverse complement strand
GATATTCTCATTTTTGAGGGGGCATACCGAGCAGATTTTGAGCGTGCCGGTGTGAGAATGGAAGAGCTTTTAAATGCACTCGCCTCGAAGACAAAATATATCATCGCATTAGGGAGCTGTGCGAGTTTCGGGGGGATGTTCAAAGAAGCTGATTCTGAACATATCAGCGGAATTTTGTTTGATAAAGAAGAGCAAAGCGGTCCTTTGAAAGCGATGCGAGACAAAGTAATCACTCTCAGCGGATGTCCTATCCATCCACAATGGCTCAGTTTTGTCATCGAGATGATCTATGCCGAGAAAAAAATTATGGTGGATGAATATCGCCGTCCCAAAGAGCTGTACGGTTATCTCGTCCATAATGGATGCTTGCGAAATGAGTATTTCGAATGGAAAGTGGACAGTGATAGTTTTGGAACTAAAGAGGGGTGTTTGTATTATGCCCAAGGGTGCCAAGGCCCATATACTCATGGCAGCTGTAATAAGATACTCTGGAATGAGGTGAGTTCTAAAACCAGAGCAGGGATGCCGTGCGTCGGATGCACCGAACCCTCTTTTCCAAAATTTGGGCTGTTTACAACCAAAACGTACATGTCGATCCCTGCAGAGATGCCGCTGGGAATACCGAAACGGAGTTATCTCGCACTTGCGGGGGCAGCAAAATCGTTTCACATTAAACGGCTTGAGGGGAAATTGATCGATGATAACGCATGAACTGATTGAGAGGATCGAGGGGGAAGCGGTACTCGATTTTAAAACTGATAAAAGCGGATGCGTTATAGAAGCCGATATACGGTTCTTGCATTTTCGGGGGATGGAGGCTATTTTGGAGGGGCGTAACGCTCTGGATGCTCTTGTTATCACTCCTCGTGTCTGCGGTATCTGCGGACACTCCCATCTGATCGCTACGGTACGGATGCTCGAAGATCTCTATAAAAATATGGGGATTCCTCTCAACATAACCCAAAAAGCCGAATCGATACGAGAGATTACCCTCGCGTGTGAGCTAATCCAAAATCATATCAAATGGCTTTATCTGATTATGCTCCATGAGAGTAACAATCTCTTAGCTCAAGAGAGCGAACTCTCGCTTAAAGCCCTTTTTGTCGCTTCACAGGTCAATCAGCTCTGCGCCCTTTTTAGTGGACAATGGCCACACAGCTCCTATGCATTGCCGGGGGGAGTGAGCTGTGATCCGACCCATATCGAGGTGATGCAGGGGCTCAAAATCCTCGCCGAAGTGGAAAAATTTGTCGCTGATGAGGTACTTGGATGTTCATTAGAACATTTTAGTGCTCTTACAACGCGCGAGGATTTACTATCGTTGAGCGGGGATTTTGGGGAGGTTTTGCGCAATTTCGAGGCGTTAAATCTTTTAGACGAGGGGAAAAGCCATGGACGCTTTTTGGTCTTAGGAGACGAGAAAATCGCCATCGATCAGGGTAAACACTGTGATGCGGATATATCGCTAGTGAGTGAAGATGACTCCCAAACCTTTGCGCATGGGGGAAAAACGTATGCTAAAAATGCCCTCTACAACGGTGAATTTTACGAATGTGGACCATTGGCGCGTGCCTTGGGTAGTGGCTATACGAATATAGCGGCGTTATACCAATCTTACGGAGACACATCACTGACACGCATCACTGCGCGGGTTAATGAAATCCTTATTCTTTGCTCTCAGGTGCGAAGCCAACTCTCCTCGCTCGATCTTTCACAGCCCTCTTTTATCGCCCCCCCTCCAATCGAGAGTATCAGCGGTGAGGGGATCGGGATCGTCGAAGCACCGCGCGGGGCACTGATCCATCGTGCCCGCATCGAAAAAGGGCGGATTATCCGTTATTCCATCATCACTCCGACACAATGGAATCTAGGTAACGGAACCACCTCAAATCTTGGTGTGGCACAATGCTCTATGATCGGAGCAGAATCGATTGCCAAAGCCTCACTGCTCTTTCGCACCTTTGATGTCTGCTCAGTGTGTACGACACACTAAAATTATATTTTATTATCTATCAAAACCCATAAAAAGTACTAAAAATATATAACAAGTCATCTTTTTAAGTTAAATCTTGCTTTTTAAATATTCGTTTAAGTTATCAAAGCATACAATACTGAATGATTGTTCATTAATATTTTGAGGAGGGGATTATGTCCGATAAAGTAGAAGCGGTAAAAAAACTGTTTACTTCGAAAAGTTCACGTGTCGAAACAAACAAGGGTGATACGTATTATCAAGACTTGTTCGAAAAATGTGAAGCGCGTTTGAATGAAATGCGTGCCCAAACGCCTGCAAACAAACTTGATTTCACCGAACTTTTGGAAGAAAACGGGATTGATCGTCGTGAGTTTATGAAATGGGCGAGTGCCACAACAGCAATGTTGATGCTTCCTCCTATGTTTACACCGCTTGTTGCAGATGCAGCGGTGATGATGAATCGCGCGCCTGTTATTTGGTTAGAGCTTCAAGACTGTGCGGGTAATTCCGAAGCACTTTTACGTGCTGATGGACCAAAAATCGATGAGATCGTTCTCGACATCATCTCTCTTGAATTCCATGAAACACTCCAAGCGGCGTCCGGTCATCAGGCTGAGAAACAGCTCGAAGAAGCAATGGAACATTTCAAAGGGAAATATCTCCTTTTCGTAGAGGGTGCTATCCCGATGGGAATGGACGGTCAATACGGAACGATCGGTATTAAAGGTGAGACATTCCATGATCATCTTGTCCGTTGTGCTGAAAATGCTGCAGCAGTTGTTGCGGTTGGAAGCTGTGCTACATTTGGAGGAATTCCGGCTGCTGCTCCGAACCCTACCGGTGCGGTTGGGGTCATGGATGTTGTAAAAAACAAACCACTTATCAACATCCCTGCATGTCCTGCAAATCCGGCTAATATGGTTGGGGTCATTTTACATTACGTTTTGACAGGGCAAGTGCCTGAGCTTGATTCATTACTTCGTCCTAAATTCGCGTTTGGGTATCGTATCCACGATAACTGCGAACGTCGTGCACACTTCGATGCGGGTGAATACGTCGAAGAGTGGGGAGATGTTGGTGCTCAAAACAACTTCTGTCTCTACAAAATGGGATGTAAAGGTCCGATGACGTTTAACAACTGTTCTATTGTCCGTTATAACGAAGCGGTCAACTGGCCGATCGGTGTCGGCCGTGGTTGTATCGGTTGTTCAGAACCCGATTTTTGGGATAAATATGCGTATGAGCGTCCGATGGCGGATGCAAAAATCAAAGCTCCAACAGGTGGAGTCGAAAAAACTGTTGACGAATTTGGTTTGGGCATGCTAACCGCAGCCGGTATCGGTATCGCGATTCATGCAGCAGCCAGCGCAGTAGCAGGTAAACGAGAAAATTCAGGAGAGAGCCATGAGTAAGCACATTGTAGTAGACCCTATTACCCGTATTGAAGGGCATTTGCGTATTGAAGCGGTCATTGATGACAACAATACGATCGTAGACGCGTACAGCGCTTCGACAATGTTCCGTGGGATCGAGACGATTTTGCAAGGACGTGACCCGCGCGACTGCGGGTTGTTGGCAATGCGTATTTGTGGTGTTTGTACCGGTACTCACTATCAACGTTCCATCGAAGCGGTAGAGGATGCGTTTAATATTACAATCCCTAAAAATGCCCGTATCGTTCGTAACTTGATTCAGGGTGCATTGTATATTCATGACCATGTGGTCCATTTCTACCACCTTCATGCACTTGATTTCGTTGACGTTGTTTCTGCTCTTTCGGCCGATCCGGCTAAAACGGCGGCAGAAGCACGTAAATGGGCGAGCGTTGCAGGTGATTCTCCGTTTATTGACGGTGAGAGCGAATTTAAAGCGATTCAAGATCGTGTTGCTAAATTCGTTAAACAAGGACGTTTAGGAATTTTCGGAAACGGTTACTGGGGCAATCCACACTATAAATTGACTCCAGAACAAAACCTAATCGGTGTTGCTCACTATTTATTAGCGCTTGATATCCAACGCGATATGGCAAAAATGCAGGCAATTTTTGGCGGTAAAAATCCACATCCTCAAAGTATAGTTGTCGGCGGGGTAACATGTGTTCAAGATATTCAAAATCCGGCACGTTTGGCACTCTTTAAATCATTATTGCTTGAAGGGCGTAAATTTGTTAAGCAAGCGTATTTGCCTGATGTGTATATGGCGGGAACCATGTATGCGGGTGAAGCGACCGATTCTAAAGCAACCTTTACAGAACTAATGGCAGGAAAAGGGGTCGGTGGAACCGGCGGCGGATTGCTCAATTATATGAGTTACGGGGATTTCCGTTTGGATGATACCGGATTTTATAAATCAGCACTCCTTTTCCCAAAAGGGGTAGTTATGGGTGGAGATATTTCTAAAGTCCTTCCGTTGGATGAAGAAAAAATCGCTGAAGACGTTACCCACTCATGGTACAAAGGTGACAAACCTCTCCATCCGTATGAGGGTCAAACGATTCCTGAATATACAGGACTGGATCGTCGTGAAAATGGGGACGCTTATCTAAAAACCAAAGAGAAATACAGTTGGATCAAATCTCCGATTTACAATGATGCTCGTGTCGAAGTAGGGCCGTTGGCACGTATGGTGATCGGTGTAGCGGCAAAAGATGAGCGTATTACGAAATACGTTACCAACTTCTTGACACGTGGAAATCTTCCGGTGAGCGTTTTGTTTAGTACTGTTGGACGTACAGCAGCACGCGCTATTGAAACGGACTTAATGTCGGATGTGATGGTTGAGTGGATTGATGAACTTACTAAAAATGTTCTTTCAGGTGACAAAAGTACATGGACAGAGTTTGATTTTGATGCCGTCAGTGTAAATGCAAAAGGTCGCGGTATGGCGGAAGCTCCTCGTGGAGCACTCGGTCACTGGGTACGTATTGAAGAGGGGAAAGTAGCCAATTACCAAGCAATCGTTCCATCTACATGGAATGCGGCACCACGCGATCACAAAAACCGTCTAGGTGCATACGAAGCGAGTTTGATCGGTACAAAAGTGGCTAATCCTGAACAACCGTTGGAAATCATCCGTACGATTCACAGTTTTGACCCTTGTATCGCCTGTGCGGTTCACGTTGTCGATACCAAAGGTA
>CAZKJU010000121.1:0-5381 GCA_964553185.1 uncultured Sulfuricurvum sp. | reverse complement strand
GCCTGGCCTCAGATTTATACTCATTTCTTCTTTTTAACTACAACCCAATCACAACTTACAACATCTTTTTTTATCAGTCATAAGCATCTACTATCACAAAAATTGACAAATAGTATTATACACGCTAAAATCTAATACTTTATTTTTTGAGGTTAGATATGGTTAAGATTATTACACTGTTTTTACTCTTTTTTTCTCTTAGTTTCGGAGCTATTAATATTAACAAAGCAAACTCGGCACAACTGCAAACGCTCAATGGCATTGGACCGACTAAGGCTCAGGAAATACTGAAATACCGTAAATCTCACGGAGGATTTAAAAGTGCAGATGAACTGGTGAATGTCAAAGGTATTGGACCGAAAACAGTTCAAAAATTAAAATCGCAGATAAGTATCCGTTAAGGGATGTAAACCTTGTCAATCATCTCTTGATATTCGTTTTCACAACGACTCTCTGAGGTGATTCCACCACCGCTTTTATAGACCAGGTTATCTTCAATTTTTTCAATGAATCGTATGGCTACGGCACTATAGAGGTTCGTCCCGTCAAAATACCCGAATACCCCAGTAAAATATCCTCTATCGTATCCTTCAATTTCCTGTACTATTTCAACTGTTTTTCGTTTTGGTGTACCGCTGATACTCCCTGCAGGAAGTAGGGATGAAATGATCTCTCCTGCATTCTCTTTCCAGTTGTCTTTTAATGAACCTGAGATATGAGAACTCACTTGATGTAGTTTTTTCTTTCCTGTATCTATTGTAGTGATATAGCGAAATTTTTCAACTTTTATCTCTTTGGCGACCATTCCCAAATCATTACGGAGCAGATCAACGATCATTGTATGCTCGGCAAACTCTTTTGGATCGTTGAATATGGTTTGAACAGCATCCGGGAGTGAGGCATCAATGGTTCCTTTCATCGGATAGGTGTGAATTGTATGATTCTCAATAGTGATGAACGGTTCTGGAGAGAAGCAGACAAAGTGATCTCTGACTCGTAGTTTATAGGGAGCATGTGCCATGGTATAGATCTCTTTGAGTGTGTAAGGCGATTTGATGGGGGTAGGCTGCGTTAAATTCAGCAGGTAAGTGTTTCCGCGACGAATATGTTCTTGTACCGCTTCGAATTTTTGGCGATATTCCTCAAGCGTTATAGGATAAAAAAGAGGTTTGTGTGGCAAATTATTACTAGAAGAGTCTGTATTAAATGCAAATTCGATATCTTCGTTTGCGAGGTCTTCTAGAGCGAAAGAGTGAAAATGTTCTCCGGTAAAGTCAGTATAAAAAAAACAAGGGGTTCCCGCAGAGATAAGGGAACTTAAGCGTTGAGCCATTAGGCGATAAGTGCTTTTAGGACAGCCATACGGATGGCAACGCCGTTGCGCACTTGCTCTAAAACTTTGCATCGAGGATCACGAAGCATCATATCATCGATATCTATGTTGCGGTGTACCGGCCCTGGATGAAGGAGAATGAGATCACGATCTCCAACAAGCTCATGCGTAATGCAAAAGTCCGAACCGTAATCCTTGAGTGAACCATAGGTTTGGTGTGAGTGGCGTTCTGTTTGAGTCCGCAGAGACATAATTGCATCAACATCATCGATCACATCTCGTATATTGTGAGTTGTGCGAAGAGAGGTTTCAGGGAGAAAATGGGGTGGGGCAACGAGTGTAATTTCCATTCCAAAACGGGTCAATAGTTCAATATTGCTGTTAGCAACGCGTGAGTTTTTGATATCCCCGACAATCGCGATTTTTTTCCCCTTGAGATCACCAAAGTGGCGGCGGAGGGTAAAAAGATCGAGGAGCGCTTGAGTCGGGTGAGCATGTGCGCCATCTCCGGCGTTAATGATTGATGCGCGGGTGTGTTGAGCGAGGATGTTAGGTACCCCGGCGTGAGCATGGCGGACGATCATCGCATGCGGTCCCATTGCATCGAGATTTGCCGCAGTATCGACGAGACTCTCCCCTTTTTGGGTTGAACTTTTTTGGACATCCAGATGAACGACTTCGGCACCGAGTCGTTTGGCAGCGATTTCAAAGGAGCTTTTTGTCCGGGTAGAGTTTTCAAAAAAGAGGGTAATAATGATTTTTTCTTTGAGGATAGGATCAAACTGTCCATTCAAATAGTGTTCTGCATCCTGTAAAACGTGAAGAATTTGCTCGGTAGTAAAATCGTCTGTACGGAGTAGATGTTTCATTATATTGTCCTCATATTTATGATGATATTGTATCCAAAAGTGCTTTGGCAATGGTATCAATCTCATTGTCAATTCGGTAAATCGACTTGAATCGATGATTGAGATAAGGGAGAGAGGTGGTTTCAAAAGAGTGATCTTCAGCTCGACAGTTAAAGCCAATAATGAAAGGGATGCTTGCATCTTCGAGAGTTTTTGTGCTTAGTAAGGTATCGTTGATACAGCCGAGATTGCAATGGGTGACTAATAAAGTAGCAGCATTAAAATAGCGGGGAAGATCGATCATCATACTCTCTCCATCTATCGGAACCATCAATCCGCCCGCCCCTTCAATAATGACGATATCGCAGAGTGCTTCGATTTTCTCTAGCGGGGTGTCAAATGTAGATAAATCTATGTTCCTCCCTCCATTGGCGACAAAAGGTGCTGAGGGAAGAGCAAATTGAAGCGGTACGATATCATTGAGACTTAATGATTGAAGGGCTGGATTGTAAAGAGATGCGGTCTCCAAAAGCTCTTTTCCATCACTTGGGAAATCGGTTACACCCGTTTCAATCGGTTTGTAGACACCGACTCGTAATCCCAATGCGCTAAAGGCTTGAATCAGCAGTTTTGAAGCATACGTTTTTCCAATATTCGTATTGGTAGCGGTAACAAAAATACGTTTACTCAACGGACTGCCCTTTTAGGTTATAATTGTCTTATTTTAATACAGGTTTGATGATGAATCGCTTTGAAGAGTTTAGTACCCGCATTGTTCAGCAAGTGGGAAAAAAAGAGGGACCTATTAGCCCGGTTATGGTGAATTCCGCATCGTTTGGATACGGTACGAGTGAGACGGGTGAGGGAATTTTTGAGGGATCGGTAAAAAAACCGTTGTATGCGCGTGTCGGCAATCCGACATCGGCACAGCTGGAGCAGATTTTGGCCTCTATGGATGGTGGTATTGGTGCAGTTGCCGCTTCCACCGGTATGGGTGCTATTGCAATGGCAACACTGAGTTTGTTGAAATCAGGAGATGAGATTATCAGTATTGGGGGACTCTTTGGGGGGACCTATTCCTATTTTACCGAAACGTTAACCCGATTTGGGATCAAAACCCATTTTTTTGATGTGGATGAGTTTGCTTCTATCGAAGAGGCGGTCAATACGGCGACAAAAATCATTTTTTTAGAGAGTGTCGGCAATCCTAATATGCGCTTACCTGATATTTCTAAAATTGTGGAGATTGCAAATCGTTATGGAGTTGTGTTGATGGTGGATAACACCTGCACCCCTCTTAGCATAGCACCATTAGCATTGGGTGCCGATATCGTTGTCTATTCGACAACAAAAATTATCACTGGCAATGCCTCTGCTTTGGGTGGAGCTGTCATTTATCGCGCGATTGGCGAGGGTGAAGATAAGTTCAAAGAAGATCGCTACTGTGATCTTCATCCGTTTATCAAAAAAATGGGTTCAATGGCGCTGATCGGTGTTGCTAAAAAACGGGCATTGCGTGATTTTGGTATGTCTGCAAACGGCTTTGGAAGTTACATGACGATGTTGGGATTAGAAACGCTCCCGTTGCGTCTGGATCGTATCGTTACCTCTATTGAGACCATTGCAAAAACGTTATACGAAAAAGGATTTGATGTCAATCATCCCTCTTTGCCTCATCACCCTCACCATGAACGTTATCTCAATCAATTTTCAAATGGGTGCGGAACGATTTTAACTATAGATATGGGAACAAAAGAGAAGGCTTTTGAATTTTTGAACCGTTCAAAACTCATTACCATCACGGCCAATATTGGAGACAGTCGTACTCTTGGACTCCATATGGCATCAACCATTTATCGTGATTTTGATGACGAAACCAAAGCGTTTTTAGGAATAACGGCAGGATTGATTCGTATTTCGATTGGCTTGGAAAGCGCTGAAGCCATTATCGATGATTTTGTAAGCGCGGCAAAAATTTAAAAAGATTTGGTATAGTTCAATCATGGCGACAAAACACGAGCACTCGACACAACTTGATAATCTAGTAGAGCATCCAAAGCAGTATAATGTTTTTTTGCTCAATGATGATTACACCTCGATGGATTTTGTGGTTGATATTTTAATGAAGCTATTTCGTAAAAATTTTCAGGATGCACACCGTATTATGATTGAAGTACACCAGAGAGGTCGCGGTTTATGCGGTGCTTATCCTTTTGAAGTGGCGGAAACTAAAGTACACCAAGTTTCATCTTTGGCACGTGAAAACGGATTTCCCCTTAAAGCGGTAATGGAGGAGGCATAAATATGGTAAGTACAGAATTGAATGCGATTTTCCAAAAAGCGATAGCGTTTGCACGACATCAGCGCCATGAGTATCTGACGATTGAACACGTGATGCTCTCTTTGTTAAATTCGCCTGATGGAGATGCTATTATCCGCTCTTGTGGTGCGGATGTTGAACTGATTCGAGAAGCATTGGGCGCATATTTGATGCAGACGATGGAGCCGTTACCGGATGATACAGAGCAAGAACCATTTGAGACGGTTGCGCTTGCTCGTATGATCGATGGGATGATGCAGCATGTGCGAAGCGCTCAAAAAGAATCAGCCGATGTGGGAGATTTGATTGCAGCAGTGTATGAGGAGCGTCACACTTATGCCTGTATGCTTTTAGAGGAGTACGGAATCAGCCGCGTGGATGTCCTCGAAGCGATTTCTCATCGTGACATAGAGAGTGTAGCGGACAACTCTCACAGCGAGGGAGCACTTCAAAAGTATGCGATTAATTTGATCGAACAAGCTCGTAAAGGGAAAATTGATCCCGTGATCGGACGGATCAATGAGATCGAACGTTCCATCCAGACGCTGTGTCGTCGTAAAAAGAATAATCCTCTCCTCATCGGTGAGCCGGGTGTCGGTAAAACAGCGATTGCAGAGGGGTTGGCATTGCGAATTCTCTCAGGTGATGTCCCGCCGTTACTCGAAGATGCTGAGATTTTTGCCCTTGATTTAGGGGCAATGCTGGCGGGAACCAAATATCGGGGCGATTTCGAAAAGCGGCTCAAAGCGGTAATGGATGAGGCCGCCGAACATCGAAATGCAATTTTGTTTATTGATGAAATTCACACGATTGTGGGTGCTGGGGCTGTGAGTGGTGGAAGTATGGATGCATCAAACCAGCTTAAACCTGCACTCGCTTC
>CAZKJU010000120.1:0-5405 GCA_964553185.1 uncultured Sulfuricurvum sp. | reverse complement strand
CAAAACCTGCTTCGGCCATTTCCCCTCTAGTGTTTTGAGCGATTCGAGAAGCTCTTCGGCGTAATCACTGATTTTGAGGTAATACTGATACATCTCTTTTTGAACGATCGGCGTTCCACATCTCCAGCAACCGCCGTCAACCACCTGCTCGTTCGCCAAAACGGTCAAATCGTGCGGGCACCAGTTGAGAAATCCCTGCTTGCGATAGAGTAACCCTTTGTTAAACATATCGATGATGAACCCCTGCTCGAACGCCGTGTACTCAGGGTTGGACGTAGCAAATTCACGCTCTTCAGAAAAAGATAGTCCTAAACCTGCCAACTCGCCACGCATCGTCGCGATGTTCTCATAGGTCCATTTTTTTGGATGGACACCGTGTTTGATCGCGGCATTTTCGGCCGGCATACCGAAACTATCCCATCCGATCGGGTGAAGGACGTTAAATCCCTGCTGACGGTAATAACGAGCAAAAGCGTCGCCGATGGTGTAGTTGCGGACGTGTCCCATATGGATACGTCCCGATGGATATGGGAACATACTTAAAACATATTTTTTTGGTTTAGAAAAATCTGATGATGGTTCATACGCTTTGGTTGTACTCCACGTTTTTTGCCATTTAGCTTCAATCGATGCGGGGGTGTAATTCAAACAAAACTCCTATTATTCATAATTCTCTTTAGCTTTAGCACTCTCAATAAATACCATAATAATTGAAAAAAGATTAGCAATCAACGCACCGATAGCCAGTGAGACAGCCCAACTTACATTTCCGACCACTTCCATATAGATGAAAGCTGGAATAAGATGTAAATCAGCAACCAATGAAGCAGCTAACAGTTCCGCAGCCAACAGGTTACGAACACCTAATTTCAATATCGTTGAAATCAAATTCAAACTGGCTGCAACAAACAACATAATCGATGTATGATCGTATAAAAACCCCGCTACTGAGGTTAAACTCATTAGCGTAAAAAAAACATAAATTACTTTGCCCCAATCCATTTTTGACTCCTTTAGACTACACCCTGTTCAAATTGAGCACGCATTTTTTCTTTTTCTATTGTACGTGCTGCTTTCTCTGCTAGTTTAGCACGATACGTTTTAAGATTAAAGCCTAACATTTCCAATAGCGGTGATGCGACGAAAATAGAACTATAAGTCCCTACGATAACCCCTACAAGCAACGTATACGCAAAAGTATGAATGATTTCTCCGCCAAATACAAAAAGAGTAATCAGTACAATAAAAACGGTCAAAGATGTCAAAACCGTTCGAGAAAGAGTACGCGTAACCGAATCATCAATAATATCGTTGACAGTTTTAGCCGAAGAGTCGCTAATCTCTTCACGAATACGGTCAAATACAATAATGGTATCGTTGATTGAATACCCTAAAATCGTAAGCAATGCTGCAATAACATCGAGATTCACATCCAACCCTGCGAGTGAAATAGCTCCTATAGCAATAGTCAAATCATGCGCTAAAGCCATAACGGAAGCAACTGCGAAACGCCATTCAAATCGAAATGCAACGTAAATTAAGATTCCGGCGATTGCAAGAGTCAATGCCATAATCCCTTTTTCGCGAAGTTCACTCCCTACTTTCGCTCCGACAATATCCACACGGCGTATCTCAAATTTTCCTGTTCCTGAAAGCTGCTCACGGGTAATATCGCCGATATCTTTAGTAACACTCTCTGAGCTGTTTTTTAAACGTATTACAACCTCATCGGGTGAACCGAATTCATTAATACTCGAACCTTCAAAAATAGGGGTTTGAGAAAGCTTTTGACGCATCATATCGATGGGTGCAGCCCCTTCGTATTTCACTTGAATAATCGTACCACCGGCGAAATCGATTCCGAAATTAAGCCCTTTGGTAAAGATTAGAAATAACGAAGCGATTACGAGTAACGATGAAATCCCCATTGCCAGTTTTGATTTTCCCATGAGAGGCATAGGTTTGCTATATCGAAACAGTTCCATCACTTACTCCGTTTCACGCCAAACCATTTGGCAGTATCTTTAGATTTTTCGATCCGATCTTGTAACATCAGATAAATTCCGTGTGTACCTAAAATAGCCGTCAACATAGAGGCTAAAATCCCGATACTGATAGTAATCGCGAACCCTTTAATCGCACCGGTTCCATATACATACAGAGCAACCGCAGCAATCAGTGTTGTTACATTTGAATCGGTAATCGCGCGCATCGCATTTTCATACCCCACCTCAATCGCACGTTTTACCGAAGAACCCTCTGCCAAGATTTCACGTATCCGTTCATTGATAATAACGTTCGAATCGACCGCCATACCGACAGTGAGGACAATCCCTGCCATACCCGGAAGCGTCAGTGTTGCTCCGAAGAGTGCCATAACTGCAACAATAAGTAAAATATTGACTAATAGGGCGATATTAGCAATCACTCCTGCACGCCGGTAATACACCATCATAAACAATACTACAAGCCCAAAACCGGATAAAAGGGCAACCATACTCGCTTTAATACTGTCCGCTCCGAGGCTTGGACCGACGGAGCGTTTTTCCATCATATAAATCGGAGCGAGCAATGCACCGGAGCGAAGTGCAATCGCCAAATCGTTTGCTTCCGCCGTCGTATAGTTTCCACTAATCTGACCGCTTCCGCCTCCAATACGCTCGTTGATGACCGGAGCTGAATAAACTTTTCCATCGAGGACAATCGCGAGACGCTTACCGACGCTTTTGCCGGTAAAATCACCGAAAACCTGTGCACCGGCAGAATTGAGTGAAAAATTGATCACCGGACGGTTATTCTGATCATACCCTACCTGTGCATCGGTCAGCATCGTTCCATCGAGAATCGGAATCTCATTGACCAAATGCTTAACGTTTGGCTGCAATGCATCTTCGAGGATTTTATCCCCGAAGCTTAATGCTTCGCCTTCACTCATCTCATTGACACGCATTGCACGCTCTTCATCCACTGCCATAAGCTCGAGTTTAGCTGCACGAGAGATCAGCTCACGCGCACGCTGTTCTTCTTCTGGAGTTTTAATCCCAGGGAGCTCCACTAGGATTTTATCAATACCCTGTTTCGCCACCGTAGGTTCCGCAAGGCCGAATTGATCTAGACGATTACGAATGGTTTCGATTGCCTGATCAACCGCTTGAAGTTTAAGTTTTTCAACTGCTTCTGGGGCAAGAGAAATAGTGTATTTCCCCTCAGAGGCGTGAACGACAGCCCCTTCAATCGTTTTGAGCTGTTCATCCATAACCTTTGCATCATCACCGTCTAGCAGTTCAAATACAACCTTGTCTTCTTCCGCACTCAACCCCTCAATGAGGATATCATTACGCTCCGTAAAATGTTTAATTCCCGAAGCAATCGATTTTATTTGAGAATTAACCGCTTCTTCGGTTTTAACCCCCAAGAGCATATGCAATCCACCCTGCAAATCAAGCCCTAATGTAATCTTCTTCCCTTCATTACTTTGGGTAAACGAAGGAATCGAAAATACAAGACCGAAAACAGTCGCGATAATCAGTATAACAACACGATAATTAAGCTTCATCCTCGTACTTTCTTGCAACCGCATCTTTAACGAGGCGCACTTCGGTTTCGTTGTTCATTTTAATCGTAAAATAGGTATCTTCGACTTTTTTAATCTCAACGATTAAACCGCCAGTTGTAATGATTTTATCCCCTTTAGTAAGGGCTTCAACCATCTCTTTGTGTTTTTTGGCCTGTTGGTTTTGGGGACGAATGATCACAAAATACATAATAGCGATCAAAAAGACAAAAGGGAGAATTTGAGAAACAATTTCCATGGATATCCTTGGGTAATGTGAAATTGGGGCATTATACTCAAATGTGGCTAACAACGGTATAATTGCTCTATGAAATATCGAGCAACACCCCTTATTGAACTCTTTGCCGCCCCTTTGCTTATCGCCCTCTTTTTTTCAGCCTATATCTATTGGGAACATTTCGCTCTTACCTCAAAAACATTGAATACTATTTCAGGATTAATTGCTCTCTATGCTCTTTTGCATGCCCCTAAGCGTACTGTAGTTATCAGCGGATTTTGGATCGGACTGCTATGGTGCTATTGGATCGGATTTAGTTTCCAGTATTACGGTTTGGGATGGGCGACATGGCTGGTTGCTCTGGGGTTTGGAATCGTCTACGCTTTATATTATGGGACAATGGCACTCACTACCAACCCGTTTCTTCGTGCTTTTATCCTCTTTGGTCTAACCTTTGTATGGCCGATGGATTTCAACTGGATGCAACCTGAACTCATCTTCGTGGAGAGCTATCTCGGATTTGAGAAATGGCAGTTTGCCCTCGTCTTGTTTACCCTTGCACTCTCAGGCTGGTTTGAGGGTTTCAAAAAAACATTTCCTTTACTGCTGCTGATCGGTGCCATCCAAACCTCATATGAGACTCCACCCCTTCCTAATCTTAAAATCAAACTCATTTCGACCGATATTTCTCAGGATTTTAAATGGCAAAGTGAACGGTTGGATCAAACGATCCAAGAAAACTTTGATGCCATCGATGATGCGATTGCAAAAGGGTACGATCTAGTCGTCCTCCCTGAATCGGCATTTCCCCTCTACATGAATGAATATGACGTTATTTCCGAAGCACTGGCCAAGCGATCACAGCATATTGCCATACTCACAGGCACACTCCATAAAGAAGATGGCTTAAACTACAACGTCTCCTATCTTTTTGATCAGGGAAATATTACCGTCGCTAAAAAAACGATCCTTGTCCCGTTCGGCGAGTACATACCGCTACCAGAGTTTTTACGAGGATGGGTGAATCGGGAAATTTTTGGTGGAGGGGCTGATTTCGTTACGGCTGAAAAACCAACCGATTTCACTATCAAAGGGGTGAACTTTCGTAATGCTGTCTGTTATGAAGCAACACGTAAAGAGCTCTACACCCCTGAAGTCCGCTATATGATTGCGGTGAGTAATAACGGATGGTTCAAACCCTCTATCGAGCCGACAGTACAAAAGCTTTTAATACGGTTTTATGCCCGTAAAAATCAGACGATTGTATTTCATGCGGCCAACGGCGGGGGAAGCGGGATCGTGTATTAAAATTATTCAACAACCGCCAAGACTTGACCAGCTTCGATTTTATCGTTTACGTTAACACTGATTGAGGTTACTTTTCCAGAGTGTGGAGCAACAACATCGATCTCCATTTTCATCGCCTCAAGAATCATGATTTTATCCCCTGCATTGACAGTGTCGCCTACAGCGGCAACAAGTTTAAATACTGAACCTGGAAGTTCGGCACAAATCGTGTTTGCGCTTGCCACAGGTGCTACTGCAACCGGTGCCGCAACCGGAGCTGCTGCTGATACTGATTGAACGTTCGCGTTACCGTCTACGATTTGTACG
>CAZKJU010000119.1:0-5486 GCA_964553185.1 uncultured Sulfuricurvum sp. | reverse complement strand
ATTATGAACAATAAACCGCATTGGCTTATAGGCTTTTATCGTTATGAAAAATGGCGATGATGTTGCAGGATTTGTGATTGATCGTCTTACCGAAGCGATTCGTCTTCCAAAGCGTGATGTAGGTCCCGCACCGGATACGGTTAATGAAGAGGAGAGTATGATTGACGGTGTCGGTAAACAATCGGATCGTATTATCACCATCCTTAAAGTACATAAACTTTTAGAGAGAAACTTCTAACCATTCGTCATTCCCGCCTATGCGGGAATCCAGCTTTATTTAGTATTTTTTTGATTTTATGGCACAATAACGCCATGAATGAAACACACTTTTACAATCGCCGTGCTAAACTCCTCGACCTTATGGAAGAGGGGGTAGCTATAATTACCTCTGCACCCATTCAAACCCGTTCCAACGATACTGAATACCCTTACCGCCAAAACAGCGATTTTTATTATCTGTGCGGATTTAACGAAGACAATGCCATATTGGTGTTGATCAAAACACCTGAATCGACCAAAACGATCCTTTTTGTCGAAGCGCATAATGCCGAGCATGCTCTGTGGAACGGTGCACGTTTGGGCGTTGATGGGGCACGGGAGCGATTTAGGGTTGATGAAATACATGATGTCGCTATATACGGCGATAAAATCAAAGAGCTTTTGCGAGAACACGTCAATCTCTATATCGATCTTTACAGCGATTCGGCACGACTCAACGAAGCCAAATTAGCCGCACAATCGCTCCATAGCACGCGCGGCGTAAAACGCCATATCCGCTCCATACTCGATGTGACCTATCTGATTCGTTCCCTACGCCTTATCAAAACTCCCGAAGAGATCGATGTAATACGTCGAGCGATTGAAATCACTGCCGAGGCGCACCATGAAGCGATGCGTATATGTCAAGCAGGTATGAGAGAGTATCAGCTTCAAGCTTCGATGAGTTACGTGTTTCTGAACAGCGGAGCGAGTGCAGAAGCGTATGGTGCTATTGTCGCGGGTGGGAACAATGCCAACACCCTTCATTATGTCGATAACCGTGATGAACTTCGTGATGGCGATTTAGTCCTTATCGATGCCGCGTGCGAGTGGGAACTTTACGCCAGTGACATTACCCGCACTTTTCCCATCAACGGAAAATTTAGCGAGGCTCAGAGGGAAGTGTATAGCGCCGTTTTGGCGGTGCAGTTACAAGTGATCGATGCGATCAAACCGGGGGTCAAACGAGACTGGCTCCAAATCTATAGCGAAGAGCTGTTGTGTGATGCGTTGATCTCTTTGGGGATATTGAGCGGTGAGCGAGAAGTGCTGATGGAAACCAAAGAGCACAAAAAATACGCTCCGCATGGGATAGGACACTGGATGGGGCTGGACGTTCACGATCCGTGTCCGTATGTGGATGAGACGGGAGAGTCGTTAGCTTTTCAGGAAGGGATGGTGATGACGATTGAGCCGGGGCTGTATTTTCGCGCGGATGATGAGTCAGTACCTGAGCGTTATCGTGGAATCGGTATTCGCATCGAGGACAATATCCTCGTCACAGAAGAGGGGTATGAGAACCTCTCTGCGATGATTGCAAAGAGTGTGGAGGAAATTGAAGCGGTATGCAATTAATTGTTATAGCTATAACTCCATCCGCTGAATCCCTCTTTTGCCTCTTTAAACCCCTCTGAATCCCCTAAAAAATCGATAATATGCAATAGTGTCCACGGAATAGTATTGGCTTCGGCATCATCGACGATATGTTTGGGCATGGGTGTCTCTTGTGTCGTCATGGCAAAGGCGATCCGCTCACGGTTGCTGAGGACGTGACTCGTCGCGGTGATATTGTGTTCACGACAAAATTTTTCCAAAATGAGGGGTTTGATCTCTTCGGGGATCACATCAGCCGTGTTGAGAATAATAGTAAAATGGATAGGGAGAGCATCGCGCACCATAGAAGGGGCTGCCATCATAATGTATTCAATGCCTTCGAGTAGTTTTACAATCTCAGCGTGTGATAGGTAACTGCGAATTTCAAGCGGTTTCATCTCTTGCATTAGTTTCCTTTGAGTATTTTAGTGAGTAGTGTGGTCATACCGATGTGAAGATTATAATTGGTGGTGGGAAAATCTACCATCTCGTTTTCGAGATTAACACTGTAACTGCTGAGATATTTTCCCAGTATCTCCAAGTCAATCGGTTGATAGGAATCGGTTGTTATCTTTGTTCGGACGAGTTTTCCCTCTTGGTTGCTTTTGGCGAGGGTAAAAGCGAGAGTTTTAAGGCTGTAAAGATCGCACCATCGTAAAAAAAGTTCAGAGGTTAATTCTGTGCAGTGATTTCCTTCTGGATTAAAAAGTAAATTTTGTTCACGAAGAGGGATGAGAACACTTAAAATCGCTTCACACAACGGTACACTTTTTTCCCGCCAAAAGGGAGCTTCATCGCTTCGCTCTAACGCTGTGGATACAGCCCCTAACAGTGCAGACGATTTACCTGATTTTAGTAGTGTCTCCATCGTATGTAAAACCATCTAATCCTCCTTTTTTGGGTGTAACTTTAACCTTTTTAGTATAATACACGTATTAACGATAGGAGTTTTAAAAATGGATAAAGGATGGATCACAAATTTTATTGCATTAGGGGTAGTTGGACTATCGTACTCTCTTGAAGGAATGGCAGGTTCAGCACTGCGCAGTGCAGGATTGTTCGCCCTATCAGGGGCTGTGACCAATCAGCTCGCGATCCATATGCTTTTCGAAAAAGTCCCCTATCTTTACGGTTCGGGGATTATCATCGATCGATTCGAATCGATACGCGAAGCGTTGAAAAATCTCATTATGGAGCAGTTTTTTACCCCTGAAAAAATCGAGAATTTTGTACACTCTCAAGAACGCTCTATCGATTTAACCCCGATCATCGAAGAAACTGATTTTAGTCCAGCATATAATGCATTGGTAAAAAGTGTTATGGAGTCAAGTTTGGGAGGAATGTTGGGAATGTTCGGAGGGGAAGCGATCATCGCTAAACTCAAAGAACCGTTTTTGGAAAAAATCAAAGCTTCTACCATCGAGATCTCTCAAAGTGAATCGTTTATGAATGCATTGAATACCCATCTTCATCAAGGGGGCGGGCATCTGAGTGAATCGATTGAGCAAATTGTGGAATCCAGACTAGCCGAGCTTACACCTGTGATGGTGAAAGAGATGCTGCACACACTGATGAAAGAACATTTGGGATGGCTTGTAGTATGGGGCGGAGTGTTTGGTGGAGTCATTGGATTAGTGAGTGTTTTTATAATCTAAATAAAATTATTTAAAAGACTTGACAATGATAGACTCAAAGTATTATAATTCTTGTAACTCAATTTAGGAGAATTTTATGGCATCTAATATTTTTGAAAAACTTACCCACCAAATGACCGAGATGATTGAATCGTCGATCTCTCTTGCGTTACATAATAAAAACAGCGAAGTAGAACCGATCCATTTTTTATGGGCATTGCTCGCCAACAGCAACTCGCCTCTCAATCAAATGCTCAACAAAATGAGCATCGATAAAACCGCTATCGAACTTGATGTGAAAAGTGCTGCCTCCAAACTTCCAAGCGCTTCTCATGTTACGAAAGAGAGTATCCGCCTCTCACGAAACTTTGCCCATTCGCTCGAAGTGAGCAGCGGAGAGATGGCGAAAAACGGCGACAGCTTTTTGGCAATCGATACCTATATCATCGCCAATCTTCAAAATGACCCGTTTAAAGCAATTTTGGGAAAATACGTCGATCTGCGCGAATTGGCTAAAACGTTCGAAGCATCCCGTGCAGGGCAAAAGATCGAATCGCAAACGGCCGATGAAAATCTTGAATCGCTCTCCAAATACGGAATTGATTTGACCCGTGAAGCCGCTGAGGGGAAACTCTCTCCTGTGATCGGACGGGACGAAGAGATCGGTCGGATGATGCAGATTCTGATCCGTAAAACGAAAAACAATCCGATTCTCCTCGGAGAACCTGGGGTCGGTAAAACGGCGCTAGTCGAGGGGCTGGCACAACGCATCTATAACAAAGAGGTTCCGCTATCACTCCAAAATAAAAGAGTCGTAGCCCTTGATATGAGTGCTTTGATTGCAGGGGCAAAATATCGCGGTGAGTTTGAAGATCGCCTCAAAGCGGTCATCGATGAGGTCAAAAAGAGCGGAAATATCATTCTCTTTATCGACGAAATCCATACCATCGTCGGTGCGGGGGCATCCGAGGGGTCAATGGATGCGGCAAATATCCTCAAACCGGCATTGGCACGTGGAGAATTACACACGATAGGGGCAACGACGCTCAAAGAGTATCGCAAATATTTCGAAAAAGACGCAGCGTTACAACGCCGTTTCCAACCGGTCAATGTCGATGAACCGAGTGTCAACCAATCGCTTCAAATCCTTCGCGGATTAAAAGAGCGCCTTGAATCACACCATAATGTAACAATCACTGATTCGGCGTTGGTAGCGGCGGCGAAACTCTCGGATCGTTATATCAATGATCGGTTTTTACCGGACAAAGCGATCGATTTGATCGATGAAGCGGCGGCTGAGCTGAAAATGCAGATCGAATCGGAGCCGAATGCTCTCGCAAAAGTGAAACGTGAACTGACTCAGCTTCAAGTCGAAAAAGAAGCGTTGAAGATGGAAGAGTCGGTTGCGAATACCAAACGACTCGAAGAGATTGAGCGTGAGCTCGCCGATGTAAGCGAAGAGAAGCGTCAGCTTGAAGCCCAATTCGCCCATGAAAAAGAGGAATTTAACAAACTCGCGAAGATCAAAGCGGAGATTGAATCCAAACGCCGTGAAGCGGAAAACGCGAAACAAAATGCCGATTACAAACGTGCGGGTGAGATCGAATACGGTGAAATTCCGAAACTCTTTGAAGAAGAGAGTGCTGTACAAGAAAAGTGGAAAGGGATGATGGCTGAGGGGACACTGCTCAAAAACAGTGTCGATGAAGCTTCTATCGCGGGGATTGTGAGCCGTTGGACGAAAATTCCTGTCAACAAAATGCTCCAAAGCGAAAAGGAGAAAATTCTCCACATCGAAGATGAGCTTAACCGTGATGTCGTGGGACAGGACAAAGCGACCCATGCCGTAGCCCGTGCGATCAAACGGAATAAAGCGGGACTCTCGGACAAAAGCCGTCCGATCGGATCGTTCCTGTTCCTCGGTCCTACAGGAGTCGGTAAAACACAAACGGCAAAAACATTGGCAAAATTCCTCTTTGACAGCAGTGAGTCGATGATCCGTATCGATATGTCGGAGTATATGGAGAAACATGCGGTATCGCGCCTAGTCGGTGCCCCTCCGGGGTACGTCGGATTTGATGAGGGTGGACAGCTGACTGAAGCGGTACGTCGTAAGCCTTATAGCGTTATCTTGTTCGATGAGGTCGAAAAAGCGCATCCCGATGTCTTTAACGTTCTGCTTCAGGTGCTTGATGATGGCCGTTTGACCGATAACAAAGG
>CAZKJU010000118.1:0-5864 GCA_964553185.1 uncultured Sulfuricurvum sp. | reverse complement strand
CCAAAGGGAGTTTGAGCGACCCCAGTTGACCACTTTGTCGATCGTCGTCAAAGCAACGGGAAGACCGCCGTCTTTTAGATAATTTACTTGATGTTGTGCCATTCTAGAGCCCCTTTCTTCCACGCATAAACAAATCCGATTGCCAGTAATAAGATGAACATCATCATCTCAACAAATCCGAACCATCCCAGCAATTTGAAATCGATCGCCCATGGAAACATGAAAACGATTTCAACATCGAACAGTAAAAACAACAAAGCGAAGAGATAAAACTGCGTTGAAATACGGTTCGGTTGCTTCGTTACTTCCGGTCCACATTCGTAAACCGAGAGTTTAATTTTTTCAGTATCTTTAGCCGCTAAAGCGCGACTCGCTAAGCGTGCGATGACTGTTGTGGCATAAAATGCACCAAACGTTAACACAAACAGTACAAATACCCCAAAATAGGGATTTGCTACGTTGTAATGCTCCATAGTTCCGACCTTCTTGTGGTTGATGGCATATCCCGCAGCAAAGGAACTCTCCGCCACGATATACGGTTTTTATAAAAACAGTTATTGCACTATAACAAAAAGAGAATTAAACAAACCCTTATCAATCGTATATTTCTATCTACCTGTCACTATAAGAAACAACGCTCTATTGGGTTTTGGAGATAAATGTTAAAAAAAGTAACACCTAGAGGAGGATATTCCCATTTCGTAGCAAATCGGAACAATCTTGAGGAATCATAGCAATGGAAAGAAAAAGAATTTTACCTCCATCTTGCTACATTTTGAAGCAATGTAACTTATCAGGAGTTATCGATTGATGAACCCCATCGATTTTTCCCCTTCGAAACTACCGGAGCGCTCTTTTTGGATTTCAGCGATGAAATCATCCAGTTTAAATGTCCCCTCTTTACGTGCCGCAACTTGATAAGCGGTGTTTTTGACGATCAGATTGATTTGCCCCCCGGTTAGTGGATACGAAGCGAGCTTTTCGACATCAAAACCACTCTCATACGGTGCATTTTTCGGAAGCATCATTTTCCACAGAGTGAGGCGCTGTTTTTGATCCGGTTTTTTGAATTCGATCTTGTAGTTAAATCGGCGCGAAAATGCCTGATCGATGTTTTCGAGGAGATTGGTCGTGGCGATCAAAATCCCCTGAAATTTCTCGATCTGCTCCAAAAAGATATTTTGCATCTGGTTGTGCATCTGATCGGCGGATGTCCCTGCTCCAGCGGATCGGGCGGAGAGAAACTGATCGGCTTCATTGAGGAGCAAGATTGGCTCTGTTTTCGTCTGCTTTGTGAGATCGGCGTAGGTATCGAAAATTTTTCGGACGTTTTTTTCCGATTCGCCGACGTACATCGAAAGGATTTTTGAACAGTCAAAACTCAGCACTTGACGTTTGAGTGAGCGAGAGAGTGAATGGGCCGTAAGTGTTTTCCCCGTCCCAGGAGGTCCATAGAAAATAATCCGCGCATCAATTCCTGCCTTTTTATCTTTGACCCCCCACTCATGTAAGCGTGCGATTACTTCACGGTCGAGTTGACGCATCAAGTTTTTAAGTGTTTGCTCCGTAGAAGGGTTAAGAACCACATTTTCCAATGACGTTGTCGGTTCGATCAACTCAAAAATTTCCTGCTCTTTGATCAACATATCGAGTTTGAGTTTTCGCACTTTTTTCTTTTTCTGCGGATGCATGATGCTTTGCAGCACCTCATCGACGATGTAAAAAGCGCGGCTGATTCCGCCGAAAGGGTTGAGCATCTCCTCATAATCGATCACTTCCTCATTTATGAGGCGCGCACCGTCTTCTAGGAGGGCACGGTTTTTAATCCGTTCGTAATCATCAAAACTGATCAGATCGATGAGGGTATTCATCTCACGTAAATTCCCCTCGGTTGCACTGTACTCCTCTTTTAAAAGGGCGAGAAAAATCACCTGTTCTTTTGGCTCTAACTTCTTTTGTTTGAAAAAGCGATCCAGCACCACATCGAGTGAAGTTTGGGCAATCCGTTCATCGATCCGTTTTTCGAGAAGGTCAAGCTTGTTTTGAATACGGTTGATTCCGAGTGAGTGTTCATTGCCGTTATGGCGGATAATCGACATCTTTTGATAGAGTTCAATGCGGAAAAACTGATCTTGGAGATACTCCAGATGATCGGCGTAGGGTTTAATATCAGGCAGCGTCATCTCTAGTGAGCCCTCTTCGAGGAGCTTCATAAAAATCGACGTAAGAGCAACCGGGGTGTTATAAAGTTCGAGGTGAGAAAGCTCACTGATTTTAAGCGGAGTAAAGGAGTGATGGGTCATCCATCCCAATTCCAACAGGGTTTTCACCTCTCCGAAATGTTCCAAATAGGTATAGTCATCGGCACCGTAAAGCTCTTGGAGCAATTCTGCAACAATGACATCTTCTTGAGACTGTAAAAATTTACGGGTTAAAAGCTGTAATATTTTCGCTTCTTCCACCGTACATTTGAGCTGCGAAAAAATATGCGTTTTTTCAATCGTTTTATTTTCTAAAAAATCAACTAAAAATTTCAATGGGTTCCTTGTTGTTTCAATACTCTTTTGAGGACTTTGCCTGTAGCTGTCTTAGGGAGAGATTCTACCACGGTTATGGTTTTAGGGATTTTAAATGCCGCTAAATGTTCTTTGAGCTGTGATTTTATCTGAGCTTGGGTCGTATTTTCATACCCCTCTTCGAGTTCCACAAAAGCGATCGGAACCTCACCGCTGTGCGGGTCGTTGATACCGATAACGGCGGCCAGTTTGATGGAAGGTAAAAGCATCATCTGCTCTTCGATCTGACGCGGGTAGATGTTTATCCCCTTTGAGATAATCAAATCCTTGATCCGATCAACGATATACACATACCCCTCTTCATCCACCTTGGCAATATCGCCAGTTCGAAGCCAGCCGTTTTGGATCGTCTCTGAGGTAGCACTCGGATTATTCAAATACCCCTGCATCACGCAATCACCCCGAATAATAAGCTCCCCTGCTTCCCCGACAGGGAGTTCTACCATCTCATCATTGACGATTTTTACCTCGTATCCATACAACGGTAAGCCAACCGAGAGAGTTTTTTGTTTCTCCATCGGATTGATGATTACCGCAGGAGAACATTCGCTTAACCCGTACCCCTCCAACATCGTGGCACGTTTAAAGGTGGCGCGAAATCGGTTAAGGGTATCTTCGCTGAGCGCCGAACCGCCGGAGATAAAACAGCGGATGGAGTTAAACCAGAGAAAATACCATGGCAATTTTGCACGGATAAGGGCGTTATAAATATCAGGAACCCCCATAAAAACCGTGACCCGCTTGAGAAGTGTCTGTTTGATAATATTGCTAAAAGGCAAAATAGAGGGGATAATGACAAACGATGAGCGGGTAAAAAACGGCAAAATAACCATAATCGAAAAGGTAAATGAGTGAAACATCGGAAGATAAACAATAAAACGGTCACTCGGACGCAAATCAAACCGCTCTTTTGCTCCGACGAGGTTGGAAAAAAGGTTGCGATTGCTAATCATCGCCCCCTTGGGATGGCCCGTTGTCCCTGAGGTATAGAAAATCACTGCCGTATCATCGAGAGATGAGGGCGATGAAGTATGGGTGTGCAAATGATCACTTACTATCTCATCCAATACCAAATGCTTTGAATCTTCTGCAGGGGCTTTATCAATCCAAATCGTATGTTCGATACTTTTGACCGAATCACATAGATCACCCACTTCTTTGACAAATTTATGCGATGTGATGAGTGTTTTAGCACCGCAATCACTCAGAATGTAGCGATACTCCTCATTTTTGAGCATCGTGTTGATCGGCACCGTAACCGCACCGAGTTTGCTAATGGCGAAAACGCTTTGTACGAACTCGAGACTATTAGGGCAAATCAGAGCAATCCGATCTCCTTTCCCTATCCCGAGTAGTTCCAATGCACGAGCCATCCGATCAACACGCTCTAAAAATTGTTGGTAACTGTAACTCTCATCCTCGATAAAAATTACTTTTTTCGACGGGCTTTCCCCTGCGACAGCTGAGAGCATCCCATAGAAATTTTCATACGGATACGAAATCAAAAGCGATACTCGATTCCGGCAGTAACCAAATAGGCTCGTGCATTAGAGAATTCACCATTGATTCCATTATCGTTATTCGTAACGGTTCGTGATTTTTTCAAATCCACCAAACCGGCTAAACCAATATTCCACTGATCATTCAGTTGATAGCGTCCACCCATTGATACCATCCATGCATCCGAATCGGGAAGCTCAAACCCAAGCGTTTTTTCCGGCACCGGAGATTCATCGTAGGCTACCCCAGCCATTGCGGTCCATTTATCGTATTTTTGCGTAAGTCCTAGACGGTAGGTGTTGGTATCTTCGTAGTTTTTAGCTTTAGGATTATCAAACGCTGTGCCTAATCCCCCCGGTAAAGCTATGGAGTAATCAAAATCTAAATTTTTATATGATGACCAGAAAGTACGTTCAAAGACAGCTTCTACTGTCGTACCATGACCAAAAGAGTAAGCAGCCGCTAGATTTAATGCAGCTGGAACTGGGACAGAAACACTAGCATCTCCATTATAAAATGGTGTACCAGTAGGAAGACCTATGTAAATTTTTGCATTTCCTTCTACACTCAAATCTACATTTGATCGATAGGTTGCCGCTAAAGAGAACTCTTTACTCGGTCTATACATCAACGCTAAGTTATATCCATAATCAATTGCATCTCCTTCGAGATCACGTGATAGTAATGCCGTACTTTTTACAACTCCACTGCTATGAATAATTCGAAATCCAACTCCAAAACTCCATGAATCATTCAATGGAATTGCAAATGTAGGATTTATTTCCACTGTTTCCAATGTAAATTCTTCAGCAGTTTGTTTTGGTGCAGCATTTTCCCATCTTTTCGATAAACCTGCCGGGACTATTACGCTTAATCCCACGCGTGCACCGTTATCCCCCAATTTTTTAGAGGTAAAATGAAGCGTCGGAACTAAAAAATTCTCTTTCTTTGAATTTGTATCAATAATTTGAGTAGAGTATGGTGGAAAAGGAGATGTATATTCTCCTTTATAATTAATTTCACTTAACCCGATATAGGTCATATCCGCTTCAAAGAGATTCGCATCCTCGTTATAGACCATCGCCGCAGGGTTATAATACGCCGCGTCGGCTCCATGTGCATTGGCTACATACGCCGCGCTCAGTGCCGTACCGTTGATCGAACTCTCCGGGATTTTGTATCCCCCAGCCATCGCTACGGCTGCTGCAGCCGATAATAAACCTATGTATCGCATTATTTCTCCTGTAGTGAATAAAGTAGCTCGATCTCCTGAGCCCAAATAGTCTCATCAATCGTCTCAAGTACCAGAGGGATATCATCCATACGAGGATCGTTCATGATAAATCCAAACGCATCCAAACCGATTTTTCCTTTGCCCAGTGAATCATGCCGATCGACATGGCTCCCTAAATCAGGTTTTGAATCGTTGATGTGCATCCCTTTGAGATAGTTAAACCCTACTATTCTATCGAATTCACTCCAAGTTGTATCATAAGCCGCGCGGGTTCGGATATCGTAACCTGCGGTAAACATATGGCACGTATCGATACAAACGCCGACCCGCGATTTGTCCTCTATACGCTCTATAATGGCGGCAAGATGCTCAAATCTCCATCCCAAATTCGATCCTTGACCCGCCGTATTCTCGATAACCAATGTGACACCATTTGTAACACTCAATGTTTCATTCATACTCGAAGCGATGCGATCGATACACTCTTCCTCACTGATTTGTTTCAGATGGCTCCCCGGGTGAAAGTTCAGACGATCGAGTCCCAGCTGACTACA
>CAZKJU010000117.1:0-5946 GCA_964553185.1 uncultured Sulfuricurvum sp. | reverse complement strand
TAATACTGCATCTTTCAGGTGTGGAAACGTAGGTCGCCGCCTGGCCTCAGATTTAACGTCCCTTTTCTTTTTTAATTACAATCCAATCATAAATATCATATTTTTCATTTAATATCCCACTAAACACACATTCTTTAAAACATCACTACTTTGTCATTACTATTTCGTCATTCCCGCGAAGGCGTGGATCTAGCTTATTTTCTATGGGATGGATTCCCTCATTCACGGGAAAGACAGACCATGTATCACAAAAATGTCACGATGATTGTTACTTTATTACACAATGTGACAAATTCGTTATTCATTCATTTACTTAGATGAAAGCCATAACTTTGAGTTAATAGTGCAAAAATAGATGATTTATCTCAAATTTGACGTTTAATTAGTGATAACTAAATGATATATTACGTCATATTACAGATATGATCTCTATTATAAGAAAATACTATAGAGTGATACTTTCGTGTTAAGTTTCGATTAATTTTAACGCCCCTATAATAGTGTTGTAAGGGAATCGTTTATCGGTTCAATCTATAAACTTATCGAGGAGAGTTAATGAAACGTTCAATCAAAATCGCGGTAGCTGCCGCAATGGCACTCAGTGCAACATCGGCATTCGCAACGAATGGAGACCATTTGATCGGTTTAGGTGCAAAAGCACGCGGTATGGGTGGTGTTGGTATCGGTATGAGCCATGGTGCTGAATCAGCTCTTGCGAATCCAGCTTTGATCACTTCGGTCAAAGGTTCTGAAGTATCTTTCGGTGGAACTATTTTTATGCCAGATGTTGCAGCTGATATTGGTGGTGGATCAGAAAAAAGTGATGCTGATCTATCAGTAATTCCTGAAGTGTCATTGGCTAGTAAAGTATCTGATAATGTGTGGATCGGTGTCGGTATGTGGGGAACTGCTGGGATGGGTACTGATTACAGAGATTTTGCAACACAAATGAATATGGTTACAAACCTTCAGTTGATGCAATTTGGTGTTCCTGTAGCATATAAATCAAACGGTTTCAGCATTGGTTTCGCGCCTGTTCTTCAGTACGGTTCATTGGATATTAATTATGTCACTCCACTAGGTGCTGAGAGTACAACTCAAGGTGTTGCGCAAGATTTCGGTTTTGGTTATAACTTTGGTGCTGCCTATGAAATGGATGGATTAACTGTAGGTGCCTCTTATAAATCAGCAATTGATATGGAATATAAAGGTCAATTATCTGAAGCTAGTACACAGTTTGGATTAAATGGTGGTGCCGGTCTTGGAGATAACCTTGAACAGCCTGCAGAAATTGGCATTGGTGCATCATATGCGATGGGTGGACATACATTTGCAGTTGATTACAAACAAATTAAATGGTCTGATGCAAAAGGATACCAAGACTTCGGTTGGGACGACCAAAATGTGATTATTCTTGGTTATCAATATGCACAAGACAATTGGGCATTACGAGCAGGATACAATCATGCATCAAATCCGATCAAGGAACAAGCTGGAGCAAGTGCAGCGGCTGGGCAATATGATGGCGCTGCATTGAATATGTTGAATCTTCTTGGCTTCCCTGCTATTGTAGAAGATCATTATACAATCGGTGCTACATATGCATTTAGTAAGGCGGTATCTGTAGATGTTGCTTATGTGTATGTTCCTGAAACTAAAGAAGAATATGATACTTCTGCTATGACTCAAGCAATGACTGGTAATATGTCAGCGGTAAGTTCAATTGAAACAAAACATAGTCAAGATGCTTTGAGCTTCCAACTTAACTTCGCATTCTAAATTATTATTCTCTCCCTTCGGGAGGGATTCACAATCCATTCACTTTTTTCAGCGATAATAAGAGTTCAACAATATTGAATTGTCATTATCGTTTTTTTGATGGCTTTGTGATAAAATTACCCTTACATTCGTAAGGGGTTGATTACGGCTCAAAAGCGATTATTTGGAGGAGAATCTTATGTTTAACAGACTATTACTAGGTGCAGCGGCTTTATCGCTAGCAGCGTCAATGGCGTTTGGTGCCCAAGGGGCAAAATTTTATATCGGTGACGGCGATAAAGAAAAAGCGTATATGGATATGGTCAACAACAAGATCACCACTATCGGCTTTGTCCTCTCTGATCCGCATGAGCGTATTAATGATGCGTATAAAACTAAATACGGCGGAACCAATCTCGATAATCTCGGATTCTTCTCGGTTACCAAAGATGCGGCAGTTGGACCGTTACTTTTAAAAGAGCCGTCATTAGGTGGATTCAGCCCATTTAATCTTCATGTGTATAAAAAACAAAGTGAAGATAAAACCTATGTAGGGCACATTACACCCGAAACGATGCTCGATATCACCGGCGTAAAAGATGCGGATGTACGTGCTAAATTTATTGCAACCTTCCCTGAACTTGATGCGATGATCGAAAAAGAGATCGGAAACAAAGTTCAAATCGTTGAGTACTCTGCATTGCCTGCAAAACCTATGATGACATTTGAACTGCCGTTTGAGCGTGGGGCTAGTTTGGATGCTTTTATCAGTGATTTCCAAGGGAAATTCGAAGAAGCATTTGAAGCAAACCAATATATCATTGCCGGATATAAAGATATCAAAGGTTCTATGACTGATGCAAATATCGAGTTCGGTCGCTTTGATGCCTACTGGGTCTATTCATTGTGTCACTTTAAATTCTCTGAGGGGATTTTTAACCAAGGTCGCCCGGATGCGGGTGCACTAGCACCGTGTTCAATGTACATGTATGTCGAAAAAGGATCTAACAAGTTGATGATCGGTATGCCTCGTCTTGCTACTTGGACGGCGGTTATGGGAATTAAAGATCAAAAAATGAACGATTCGATCGCAGCATTGGATAAAGAGATCGTAAAAATCATGACAGAATTGGGAGCTAAAGAGCAATGAAAAAATTCTATACACTAATTATGAGTGCGCTCGTTATCGGGTTTTGCGGATGTGCCGGAACGGCTCCTGAGGCTGAAGCGGGTGTTAAAGTAGAGAAAGTTGTTGCAACGTATAAAATTGCTTCGCACACAAGTGTAGATGAAGCAAAAGCAAAGCTTTCAGCTAATGGCTTTGACGTAGTCGGAACCTACAAAAGCGATGCGGGAACAACGGTTCTTTTTACCAATGCCCAAATGAAAGCTATGGCTAACAAACCGACACGCGGACTTGCGGCAGTAGGTCGCTTATTGGTGGATGATGAGCGTAAACAAATCAGTATTGCTAATCCGGTCTATTTCGGAAAAGCGTTTATGCAAAAAGAGTATAGCCATTCGGTAGCATCAGCTGAATTGACTTCTCTTGAAAAAGCGTTCGGACCTTTGAAAGATTCTGCGGACAAATGGGAATTTGACGGATTGGCTGGATATCACTTTATGGTCGGAATGCCGTATTATGAAGACATGAGTATTGTGGGTGAGGGCTCAACCGCTGATTTGGTAGCCAAAGCACAAAAAGCTAAAGGGACAACCGCAGTGGTTAAATTATCAGATGACCGCTATGTAGCATTCGTTGAGATGGATCGCCGTACCAATGGATTCGTTAAAAAAATCGGGACTCAAAATGGAGAGGTTCTTCCATGGGCAGTGTTGATTGAGGGTGGACAAGCAAAAGCGCTTAGCGCAAAATATTTTATCGCTATCAGCTACCCTGCATTGACGATGACAGAATTTATGACGATTGCAACCGTACCGGGTGCGATTGAAAATGATTTGAAGAAGATCTTTAAATAAAAGATTTTGATAGGATACACTTTGGGAGCAAAGCACCCAAAGTGGCAGGGACAAAGTTGTCCCTTGCAACCCCCTAAAGCTACCCACATCTTTCGGATGCGGGAGAATCTCACACTCTAAACTTCACCGCTTTTAGCATATTCTCTACAATCTCACGATAATAATGTTTCAATTCATCGCTTCCTAAAACAACGGGCGGTTCTCCGTTATCAGACCCTTGTCGAATATCCATGTTGAGGGGGATTTGACCCAATAACGGGATGTTATAGCGCATTGCTAATCGCTCTCCGCCGCCGCTTCCAAAAATGTCATACCGTGTTCCGGTATCAGGGGCGACAAAATAACTCATGTTTTCGACCAATCCGGCCATCGGGACATGGATATCTTGGAACATGCGGATCGCGCGGCTGACGTCATCACTCGCTACGAGCTGAGGAGTGGTAACGATCACCCCTGCGGTGATAGGGAGTTCTTGTGCCATGGTGAGTTGAATATCTCCGGTCCCGGGAGGCATATCGATCACCATAAAATCGAGTTCACCCCATTCGACGTCTTCGAGAAACTGGATGAGTGCCGAGACGGCAACTGATGAGCGCCAGACTAGGGGAGTATCGGAAGTTGGCGTTGTAAGGGCAACACTCATGATTTTGAGTCCGTAATTTTCGCTTGGGATGATTTTATTGTCATCGCTCCAACGGATTTTTTCCAGATCGGTGTTGGTGAGACGAGGAACATTCGGGCCATACACGTCGGCATCTAAAATCCCTACGCGGTACCCTTTTTGGGCGAGAGCTATGGCGAGGTTGACGCTCACGGTACTTTTCCCCACTCCCCCTTTGCCGCTGGTCACTGCGATAACGTTGGCAGCATAAGGGGCACGGTTGTTAGGGTTAGCACTGTTACCGTAGTTGGTGTCTTTTTGAACTTGTGCTTTTTTGGTGATATTTAGAGAAGTAAATTGGTTTCCAAAGGCTGCTTCGATGGCTGCTTTTACGGTCAGATAGGAGTCGTCACTAACGGTAAGAAGCTCAATTTTAGCGTTGTTGTCGGTTACTTTTACTTCGGATAGGAGTTTGAGTTCACCGAGGGTTCGGCTAAGCCCGGGATAAGGGAGTGCATGGAGTGCATCGGTAAGCTCTTTAGTGTTCATACGGATTTCCTCTCACTTCGCGTGCTAAAAGTGCTTTGGTTCCATTGGCTTTTTGTGCTAGCTTTGCCAAAGGAGCTCGCGCCGATGGATATTCGAGACTTAGACGGTGACACGTGTTAATCCGCTCATCAATGAGAGCATTGAGTGATGCAATTACACCCTGCAGAGTTCCGATTTTGTTGGATTCATTCAGTAAATCTTTAATCAGCATCTCACGCGAATGCATTTTAAGCTCCAATCCATTAGTGTTGCCGATGGCTATGAAATCACTCGCACTGAGATAAAGGCCGGAGAAAAAAGTGTTTAAAAAATGATTTTCGAGAGTCATAAATTGACTTCGCTCCTCAAAATGACGTTTTTTCATTCTCTCTCTCCCAGATTTGCCTGAGCGGCTTTAATAACATCGGGATCGGTATCATTTAACAATAATGTGATAATTTCTTTAGGGGCGGCGCGGTTTTCGGCTAGACGCATGCGGACCATTTTGTCGTTATCATCACAGAGAATTTTGAGAAGTTTAGGAGGAGTATTAGGATTGCCTGAGAGGCCGTCACGGACGATTTTTTCATCGCTGAAGAATTTTTCCAAAACATCACTTGGCGTAGAAGGGTTAGATGCAACCAGTGCACGAACGAGATTGATAGAATCGGTTGAGAGGTGGCGAAGGACTTCTACGGGAGTATGAGGATTTTTAGCGACTGCCCAGCGCGCTCCCATATCGACAGGATTGCTGGCAATATCAATCAGAAGTTCCACCATAATGGGGCTGTACTCTTTTTCGCGTTCATAGACAGAGGTACGCAAAGAGAGGTTCATTGCTACTTGTCCTACGAGTTGTTTGTCGGTTTTAAAAGCGTTATAGATAGATTGGACATCTTCGATCGGAAGGGTTTTATCTTCAAGCAGTTCAATTAAGGTTGCGGTATCAGATGATGCAATTGCATTGTGAAGAGCTGTAACAGCCATAATTATTTCCTTTCATATTTATTGTGATAAAAATAATCGTCATACTATCAAAAAGTGATTAAAATGTAAGTATTAATTATAGTGTATAAGTG
>CAZKJU010000116.1:0-6027 GCA_964553185.1 uncultured Sulfuricurvum sp. | reverse complement strand
TTAAGTAAGATTTGTCTATTATTGCGTGCTAAAAATTTCTAAAGGGAATGGCTATGAAAAGAACATACCAACCGCATAATACGCCACGTAAACGTACACACGGTTTTCGTGCTCGTATGGCGACAAAAAACGGCCGCCGTGTATTGAACGCACGTCGTGCTAAAGGTAGAAAACGATTGGCTGTTTAAATAGCTTTTCGATGTTGAAGCTACACAGCGAGTTTCAACGTGTTTATCAACGCGGGAAAAATGCCCATAGCACGACTATCGCGTTGTTTTATCTTCCGGTTTCGGGAGAAAAAAAAGTCGGATATACGGCCAGTAAAAAAGTCGGAAATGCAGTAGTGAGAAATCGGTGTAAAAGACGTCTAAGGGCTCTTTTCGATGAGTTCTCACCCAATGCACAAGACGGATGGTACGTTTTCGTTGCCAAGAGAGGGTTATTTGACAACCCTTTTGATACAGTGCAACGCGACTGCAAATATGTTTTAAAACGGACGGGTGCCATGGGTGGAGCAGGTGATGATAAGAAGCTTCTTTCTTAAGCTCCTTTGGCTCTATCGGCACTCTTTCTCTTTGGTGACACGCGGTGCGTGCCGCCACTATCCTTCATGCTCCGAATATGCCCTGTGGCAGTTTGAACGTAACACTCTTCCTCGTGCATTTACCTCCACGTTTTTACGAATTATACGGTGCAATCAGCTTTTTGCAGGCGGTATAGATTACCCAATTATCAACAAACCAGTGTTAAATCCCTCCGAACTCTCCATAAATACGATAAAATACTGGTTCGTTCCATACAAACAGAATTATTTTCTGATTAAAAATTTTAAGTTTAAAGGGTCACAGTGTTAGAAAAGTTTACTCCCAATCAGCGACTAATCGTTGCCGTCGCTTTATCTTTTGTCTTTTTTTTAGGCTATACCACGCTCTTTCCTCCACAAGCACCGAACAGTGAAAGTAATACGACCGAAGTGAGCGCAGCCAAAGAGGTTGCACTTAAACCGACTGCAACGCAAGAGATGAATAGTTCAACTGTTTCAGATATTAAAACTGTAAGCACCGATACGTTAACCACTATTACGGCAAAAGAGTTTACTCTCAAAATAGATACACTCGGGCGTGTTTCTTCGGTTGTTTTGAGTAATGCAAAACATAATGGTAAAGATGGGAAGCTCTCAGAACTTATCGCTTCAACCGGTGCAAAACCGCTCCAAATCCGTTTTGCCGATGCAGCACTCAATGATGTAGCGGCAAAAACTCCGTATACGACAGATGCTACCAACATAGCTTTGGGTGAAAACGGTAAATCAACGCTAGTACTTAGTCAAAACCTTCCTGAATTGACGGTAACTAAAACATTAACATTTTACGCTGACGGTCACTATGATGCGAAAGTATCTCTTTCGAGCGAAAAGCGCTATTCTCTCTATTTGGGCCAACATCCAGAGATTATTGAACAGATGATGACGGTTGTTGGAGGGATGATTTACTCTGGTGATAACCTTACGACAATTTTCGAAGATGGGGATGTCGAAGGGCGATCAATCTTTAGTGATGTCCATTTGGTATCGGCGTTTGACCAATACTATGCGACCATCTTTTACGGATTTGATAAATCTACGGAAGTAACCGTGGAACGCGATATGAACAATAATCCGGTAATGTTTTTGGAAGGGACCAATAACTTTGCGTTTAACGGATACATTGGGCCAAAAGAGTACAAAACACTTGAATCGATCAATCCAGTACTGGTCAATGCAATCGAGTTTGGATGGTTTACGTTTGTAGCGACTCCGATTTTTAAAGTATTGATGTGGCTACACGGTTTACTCGGAAACTGGGGTTGGGCGATTATCGGCCTTACCGTTCTTATCCGTATTTTCTTATACCCTTTGACCCACAAAGGGATGGTATCGATGCAAAAAATCAAAGATATCGCTCCACGTATCAAAGAGGTTCAAGAGAAATACAAAGGGGATCCTGCACGTATGAATGCGGCAGTGATGGAGATGTATAAAAAACACGGTGCCAACCCGCTTGGTGGATGTTTACCGCTGATTCTTCAGATCCCTGTATTCTTCGCTATCTATCGTGTTCTCTTGAATGCCGTTGAACTTCAAGGGGCTCCTTGGATCATGTGGGTAACCGATCTATCACGTATGGATCCATATTACATCCTCCCTATTTTGATGGGTGCAACGATGTACTATCAGCAAAAGATTACTCCGAGTAACTTTACTGATCCGTTGCAGGAAAAAATCTTTAAATTTTTACCATTGATTTTTATGTTCTTTTTCATCACGTTCCCGGCAGGTCTAGTGTTGTACTGGTTCGTTAATAACCTTTTCTCGATCGCACAGCAATATTTAGTCAATAAACAATTCGAAGCGGCACGTGCAGCCCGTCACGAAGCTCATCTTGCGGAAAAGCATCATGAAAAAGATTGAAGCACCAACATTAGAACAAGCGTACGCACAAGCAGCCGCAGAGTTCGGATGCTCCGTTACTGCGCTGCAAGTTGAGATCGTTCAGTTCCCATCCAAAGGGGTATTAGGACTTTTTAAAAAATCGGCGATCATTATTGCCAACCTGCCACATATTGCATCGCCAGAAGTTGAAGAGATCCTCGAAGAACATGATGATGTGATCTTTGATGAAGCTCAATATTCTGAGCCTGAAGAGTTGGTTCTTGGGGATGAGTTTTACGAACAAGCCGATGATTTTGAAGAGATAGGTGAGGTTGAAGGCGATTATTACCAGCTCTCTGCCCAAGAGTGTGCTGATGAAGTCAAAGAACAGATCAATATCCTTTTTAAAGATATTTGTTTTGATATCAATGCAGTGGATGTTAGTGTCTACGATGAGAATACGTTGCTCGTTGAATTTACCGGTGCTGATGCGGCGCTGATGATCGGTAAAGAGGGATATCGTTATAAAGCGCTCTCGTATATGCTTTTCAACTGGATCAATGCTGTTTATGGGATGCAATTGCGTCTCGAAATCGCGGAATTCTTGAAAAATCAAGAAGAGTCAATCTCTCGCTATTTGATTAATGTGTGTGAAATCATCGATCAAGAGGGGCGTGCTCAAACCAAAGTACTCGATGGCGTATTGGTTCAAATCGCCCTCAAACAGCTTCGTGATCGCTATCCTGATCGCTATGTGGCGATTCGCTCTACCCGTGATGGCGGTAAATTTATCATCATCAACAGTTATCACGAATATTGATGAACGACACCATTGCCGCTATCGCCACGGCTAATGGCGTAGGTTCTATTTCGATTCTCCGTCTTAGCGGAGATCGATCACTCTCTATCGCATTACAACTTACCCAAAAAACTCATCTTCAACCGCGTCATGCTACCCTCAGCGCTTTGCACCATAATGACGGTACCTTGATTGATGAAGCGGTTGTGATCTATTTTCAAGCACCGCGTAGTTTTACGGGTGAAGAAATTATTGAATTTCAATGCCACGGCGGTACTATCGTTGCGGAGTCAATGTTGCGTGCTGTTTTATCGATGGGTGCTCGATTGGCAGAACCGGGGGAGTTTAGCAAACGAGCCTTTTTAAATGGTCGTCTTGATCTCACCCAAGCCGAAGCAACTGCCGCATTGATCGAAGCCAAAAGCGATGATGCCGCGCGAATATTAGCCCGTCAAATGAAGGGTGAACTGCGTGGATACATCGAGCAGATTCGTGATTCGCTTCTTGAAATCCTAGCCTACTCCGAAGTCGTCATCGATTACGCGGAAGAGGATTTACCGCAGGATGTTGTAGAACAGATTGTAGTGAAGTTGGAACGTATTAAACATACCCTTTCTCGAACTCTTGAATCGAGCCGACGTCGAAGCGGGTTGATGCAGGGATTTAGGGTCGCCATCATTGGCAAACCCAATGTCGGGAAAAGTTCACTTCTCAACGCGCTTCTCGATTATGAACGAGCCATCGTCAGTGACATCGCAGGGACGACCCGCGACACGATCGAAGAGCAAGTGCGTATCGGTACCCATTTGATCCGTCTCGTTGATACGGCAGGGATACGGAACGCGCACGATGAGATTGAGCGTATAGGAATTGAGCGTTCTATATCCGCTATTGAAAATGCCGATGTCGTTATTTCGCTGTTTGATTCAAGTCGAGAGATGGACGATGAAGATCGCGCCATCATCGATCTAATCGAGCGGTATCGGAATGAAAAACCGTTTATCTCTATCCTCAACAAATCCGATTTGACAGAAGTGTTTGACGTTTCCGCGATTGGGCAATACGCTCCGATCCGCCTGAGCTGCAAGCAAGATACCCAACTACTCGTTGATGCGTTGAGTGCGTTGATGGATCATGAAAACGACAGTGAGGAGATGATGCTGATTTCACAGCGTCAAATCAGTGCTACCGAAAATGCTGTTCGTGCTATCGATGAAGCGTATGAGCCGTTGCAGGATGGTGAATTGGAGTTCTTTTCATTTCATATTAATGCCGCTATTCGTGCCGTTGCTTCTATCAGCCGTCCGTACGAACTCGATGAGATGTTCGACAAAATGTTCGGCCAGTTTTGTTTGGGGAAATGATGGGAGCTATTATTGCGATTGATTTAGGGCTGAAACGGATCGGATTAGCGCTTAGCTATGGTAACACTCTTGTGACCCCACTTCCCGCAATAGAACGCCGCAATCGAGACCAAGCCGCCCGCGATGTGAAAAAAGTATTGGACGAATATGAAGCGACCAAGGTGGTGATCGGTATTCCGATGGGAAGTACTACCGAAGACGAAATGCGCCGCCGTGTCGCTCACTTTATGAATCTTGTCGAATTTAGCGGAGAGATCGCTTATCAAGACGAATCCCACAGCTCCAAAGAGGCGGAAGATCTGATGAAGGGTGAAATCCGTTACAAACGTGACGGACGGATTGACTCCCTCTCGGCGAAGATTATTTTAGAGCGGTATCTTCAAGCACACTAGTGTGCACGGCACTCTGCCGAAGAGAACTTAGCGTTAGCGCAGCCAATCGGAACTTAGCTCTGATGGCGTGAAACTAAATAATTTTAAAAAACTCTGCCGCTTCTTCTTCATCATCGCTCAGTGTTGCATAGTCGGGATCATTGGCTAATTTTTCTTTGATCGTTGAAATACAAAAGTCAAAGGCTGCTTTACGTGTTTGCTCAATATCCGAAACAAATCCTAAACCGCTAAATTGATAGGGTTCATCTTGTTCAATGCACAGAACAACTCCTTCTGCTTGGCTCTCAAACGTCTCAACTATCTCACGGTACGTGATGTTGAACTCTGTTGCATGCCACCCGATTTGCTCTAGCTCTTTATCGGCAAATTTATCGATGCCATCGGCTGTGGTATCGTCGTACAATGCACGAAGCCGATTCATCTGAATGATCTTTTGCCAAGCACCGGCGGCTTTAATCAAAATGCGATCGTCATCCTCTACGACACGATACTCTTTTCCCAACATTTCGGATATCGGGCGTGAAAGGGTTGTCGAGAGAGGGGAAATAGGGGGAATTTGTCCTTCGAATATTGAGATGGTATCCTCAGAAAACGGTGCATACCGAATCTCTCCGCTGAGTGTAATGGCAAACGTTTTTGCGGAGTTTACGGCATTTAAAAAATCGTTTTTAGCAACAACAACAATCTCTTTAAAAAGGTTGAATTTTTTCATGAAAATCCCCTGTAATTTTGGATGAATTGTAGCACGGGATCGTTGCATCATCCTGAGACTACGATTTAGCACAATGGTATAAGGGTGCACTAATATTTTTTTATGCAAAAGTGGGGTATAATTCGCCAAATTTTAAGCCTATGAGCTTACTCAAGGATACCTTTATGGCATTAAGCGTTTACTACGATAAAGATTGTAATATCGAACTCATCAAAAGCAAAAAAGTGGCAATGATCGGATTTGGATCACAAGGTCACGCACACGCAGAAAACCTACGCGATAGCGGTGTAGAAGTGGTTATCGGTCTTCGCAAAGAGGGAAGTTCATGGGGCAAAGCGGAAGCAAAAGGG
>CAZKJU010000115.1:0-6131 GCA_964553185.1 uncultured Sulfuricurvum sp. | reverse complement strand
GTCAAAACATGTTGAAATGATCGTTGTTTGTAAATCTCATCATAGACGTTCATGATCGCACCGCCTGGATAGCCGAATACTACTTCAACTTCCTCGGCGATGAGTGCTTCGATAACCATCTGTGCACCACTGATTTGCATGTCGTCTCCTTTATTATTAAATTTAAACGCCGAAGGAATAAAATCCCTTCAGCTACGCTAACCGCTATGGTACTAAAGCTTGCCTCATAAATGAGGCAGATAATTTATTGACTTAGGAATATAACGGAAAAAAATTAGGGAATTATAAAAGAAAATAGCTATAAATTACGTTAAAAGAACCCTATATAGCCACTTTAGTCTGATAATTATGATTTTTTAGTTGCCGTAACGAGAAAAATCGGATAGTTTTGAGTCTCTTTTTCTACTGTATAGGCATGATGAAATCGTACATGCTCAAATCCCGCATTTTCAATCGTTTGACGTAATAGATCCCGTTCAAAACCAAAATGGTGTACTCCATCATTGCCGTGAGAGTGAAATGTTCCATCTTCCGCTTCCAAATCTGCAATCGCAATAAATCCATCTCGTTTTAAATGTAGATGGAAAGCTCTGAATAAATCTGCCGTGTCCTCGACATGATGCATAGCCATCGAACTGATGATACCGTGGAACTGTTGATTAAGGGGCTCTTCACAGATATTTTGACAAATCGCTTTGACCGATATAGTGTCAGAATTTTTACACTCCAGCTGCTCCAACATTTTTTCAGAGAGATCGACACCGACGACACTTTTGACCAAAGGGGCTATTTTAAAACTAAGCAATCCTGTCCCTGCGCCAAAATCTAAAATATTCATATTATTTAATAGTGAAATTCGGCTGCTAATGGTTTGAAAGACGCTGTGGGCGATACTTTGACGCATATCTCCCTTATCCCAACTCTGTGCAGCTTGATTAAAACGTTCTGTCATAAATTCCTCTCATATAAACACTAAAATAATAGCTAAAAAATCGATCTGTTTGGCAATTAATCATGTCCTTGTTTTTTACGGCTGACATAATTTAGTATTGCCATTGATGCAATCAAAATACCGACTCCGCTGATAAGATAAAAAGCAAAATGCATATTACGGATATCGTTAATAGCAACTTTAAAGACAACCATCAGTGATTCGATGGAGAGGGCGATAATAATGGAGGTCAAAAATTTCGTTAGAGTTTTGTACTCATTTCCCTCTTCTATGGTTAGAGAACGGTAAAAAACTTCCTGCTCCAAAATCGTTTTTGCCAAATCATAAATCGCAATCGCTAACGTAATGCCGATGATCGATTTAAAGACGTATTGAAGTGTTTCATCACCGCTGCTCATAAGTGCTTTGGCAAATCCAAGTAATCCATATCCTCCCAAGAACATCGCTAACAATACAAGCCCACCCCCAAGTAATCCGTAAACCCACATTGATAGTTTGGAAATAAAGCGTGTACTTTCAATTAGATGCATTTTACCCAGCACTGCAACAAGATCGAGATCAAATACGGCGATTTTACCATCAGTGTATTTATGGGCGACCGAGACTTTTGGCTGACCACTGTTGGCGCAGATATAAGGGTTAGAAATATAGTTGCCTTTATCGTCAAACTGGATACGATTGATGAAATAGCCTTTATCGGTACCTTTTAAACTAACATCATGGCTGTTTCTACGCCAAGTCGGAGTAATCTGTTCTCCCCGATCATCCATCAGATACATATCAGTGAGACAAGGGAGGCGCTTAAAAAATTGTTGCACTTGCTCATCATCGAAATCATGCTGAGGAGTATCGCTGATAGTCGTTAGTAGAAAGCCCTCTACCGACTCACGGTTTTCACGGTATATCTGCATCATTTGTTTCATTTGTTTTATCCGCTCTATTAAAGTTCTTTAGTGTATCTAAAACACCTTGATGATTCAAAATTAATGCCAAATTCCCTCGATTCGTGTAGTGCAAATGGGACAATGGTTCCCATTGACCAAATGGTTGGTAACGAACTGTCCAATATGACCATGACGCTCAATAACCATTTTATGGCAGTTCGAACAGTACGTGGATTCCCTCGTCTCATCGTCTATATTTCCCACATAAACGTATTTCAATCCTGATTCTTTACCGATCTCATACGCACGGCGGAGCGTTGAAGAAGAAGTTCGGGGGCGATCGGTCATCTTATACATCGGATGAAAAGCACTGATGTGCCACGGCATAGAGGTGTCAAGAGAAGCTTGAAACTCAGCTATGGAGCGAATCTCGTCGTCCGAATCGTTTAATCCGGGGATCAGGAGGGTTGTCGTTTCAATCCATATCCCTTTTTTATAAGCATATTCGATTGTATCTAACACAGGTTTAAGCGATCCGCCACATATATCTTTGTAAAACGACTGGCTATATGATTTAATATCAATATTCATCCCATCCAAATAGGGGGCTATTGTATCAATCGCTTTGTGTGTTTCATAGCCGCTGGTGACGTAGATATTTTTCAACCCCGCTTCGTGCGCGAGTTTAGCGGTATCATAAGTGTACTCAAAAAAGACAACAGGCTCGTTATAGGTGTAGGCGACACTTTTACAGCCGTATTCGAGGGCCAATGCTACAGCATCTTTGGGTGAGAGTGGATGTCCGATGATCTCATGATGATGTTCTTTAGGATATTGAGAGATATCGGCATTTTGGCAAAATTTACAACTAAAATTACATCCGACCGTTCCGAATGAAAAGACCTGTGATTCGGGTAAAAAATGAAACATCGGTTTTTTCTCTATCGGATCAACATTGACTGCCGCCGCAAGACCGTAAGTGAGAAGGTAAAGTTCTCCGTTTTCTACTTTACGGATACCGCAAATACCATACTCCCCCTCTGAGAGTTTGCAGTGCTGAGAGCACGCTTCACACGCAATTCGTCCGTCTGAGAGTTTTGATGAGAGCCATGCTAAAGATGCCATAAATGACCTCCTGCTGATTTGCTCTATTCTAACTCCACAATGATTAAAAAAGAGCTAACTTTTTGCCGCTAGTTCGCGTGCTTTGTCTTTTTTACTTTTCCCTTTCCCTTTTACAGGTTCTGGCCCTTTAACTTTCGGCGGTGGAGTCCCTATCAGTTCAAACCCCTCGATCTGCTCACGCGGTAATTTTATTTTCGAACGTTTTTCGATCACTCTAAAGTGATCTCTCTCTCCAAATCCGATAAACGATATAGCAAGACCCGATTTCCCAGCACGACCCGTCCGCCCAATGCGATGGATATAATCGGCTGGGGAGCGGGGAAGATCGAAATTGATAACACAGGTGATATCGTCGATGTCGAGTCCCCGTGAAGCGATGTCGGTGGCGAAGAGGATGCGGATTTTTTTCGCTTTGAACTGCTCCAACACATAGATGCGATCATCTTGTAAAAGATCGCCGTTAAACGAGTCGGCTGAAAATCCGTATTTTCGAAACTTCGCTGCGATGTTGTCTGAGGCTCTTTTGTTCGCCATAAAGACTAGTACTTGTTCCCATTTCTCAGTAGTAAGGAGGTGGCGCAGCAAAGGACCTCGGTTTTCGGGATTTACCTCGATAACGCGCTGATGAATAGACTCCACGGTAGGGGTTTGAGCCTCGATGGAGATTTGGATTGGATTGTGGGTGATTTTGGCGGCTATAGCCTCCATCTTTGGAGGATAGGTTGCGGAGAAAAGGAGATTTTGACGCTTTGATGGGATGGAGTCCAAAATCAGTTCCAACTCTTCGGCAAATCCGAGATCAAGCATTTTATCCGCTTCATCGAGGACAAAAAATTCCAGGTGTGAGAGGTTCATCTGTTTTTTTCTCAAAACATCGAGAAATCGCCCTGAGGTTGCAACGAGAATATCACATCCCTGCTGGATCGCATAAAGCTGATCGCCGATCCCCTCCCCCCCGATAAGGCTCACCACTTTCGGGGGTTTAGGCAAATATTTTCCCATCGTCTCAAACGTCTGTGCCACTTGGAGGGTTAGTTCGCGGGTAGGTGTGAGGATAAGGGCTTTGATTTTCCCTTTTCCCTCCCCTCGATTCGATGACCAAAGGTGTAAAACAGGGAGGACAAAACTTGCACTCTTACCGCTTCCCGTCTGTGCCTGAGCGAGGATATCACGACGTTCTAACACGAGCGGAATCACTTTTGCTTGGATTGGTGTGGGCTGTACGTAGCCACTCTCACTCACAGCTTTCATGATAGGAGATAAAAGTGGAAATTGCTCAAACGTCATAGTGGATCCTCGTATTTATAGTATGCAAAGTATAGTGTTATTCTTTTAAACTAAGCGATACTTTTCCCTTTGCAGTATCCACTTCCAGAACCTTGATATGGGAAAGTTGCTGATTGACACTGACGACTTCCAATGGATGAGAAATCCTCTTTTCCGACATTTGGGAGATATGTATCAATCCGTCATTTTTCAGACCAATATCAACGAATGCACCGAAATCAGCGATATTACGCACCACACCTGAGACGATTGTCCCAGGGCGTAGTTCTTTGATATCGGTGAGACCAGCTCGAAACACGATAGGTGGCAACTCTTCTCTGGGGTCAAATCCGGGCTTGCGCAATTCTGTGAGAATATCACTTAGAGTCATCTCCCCTATCCCCAATTCTTGTGCGATTTGCGGTATTTGCTCTTTGGTAATGTTAGCGAGGGGATAGTTATCCATCAATACTTTAGCAGCAGCATAACTCTCTGGATGGATTCCGGTGTTATCTAACACATTTTTGCCCTCTCGGATACGAAAAAACCCTGCACACTGTTCATACGCTTTTGCTCCCAACCCTTTTATTTTGAGGAATTCTTGTTTGCTTTTAAACGCCCCGTGAGTTTCACGATGGGTGATGATCGTCTTGGCAAGTTTCACCCCTACTCCAGCAACGTAAGATAAAAGCGATGCGGAGGCACTGTTAGGATCGACACCGATACGGTTTACCAGATCTTCGGTTACTTCATGGAGCTTTTTCTCCAGCTGTTTTTGATTCACATCATGCTGATACTGACCTACACCTAATGACTTCGGATCGATCTTTACCAGTGCTGCCATCGGATCACGTAGCCGCTGAGCAATCGATATAGCTCCTCGGATGGTGACATCGAGATTCGGATATTCCTCTTGAGCAATTTTAGATGCAGAGTAGACTGATGCCCCTGCTTCAGAGACGACGGTATAGCTTAGGAACATCCCCTCCTCTTGGTTCAACTTTGCGAAAAACTCCTGTGTTTCGCGCGAACCTGTACCATTACCGATTGCAGCGGCGCTAATGTGGTATCTCTCTACCAACGATTTTATCGTTTGCGCGCTCTTGGCATAATCGCTCTGAGGCGGTGTGGGATAAATCACTGCATGGTCGATATAGGTACCGTTCTCGTCAACAACGGCGAGTTTGCACCCAGTGCGATACGCTGGATCTACCCCTAGCAGGACACGTTTAGTAACCGGTGGAGCACTGAGGAGCTGTGTGAGGTTTTTGCCGAATGTCGCAATTGCCTGTGTATCGGAACGCTCTTTTATGAAAGTATGAATTTCTCTTTCCAACGAGGGAAATAGCAAACGTTTAAATCCATCCAAATAAGCTTCCAATATCAGAGGACGACTGCTTTTGACCTCTCGCGGCAACTTGGCTCTGGTGATAGCGTTTTCTACCCGCTCCATATCCATCGTTATTTTCACTGAAAGCTCTTTCTCCTCAACTCCCCGCATCATCGCTAAATATCGGTGAGAAGGGATAGAACTGATACGCTCAGACTTACCGGCGAGTTTACTATACAATCCATCTTCTTTGAGAGTTTTAGATCCTTTAATCTCGAATGAGGAATACTCCAGCATCTGTTTACGCCAGTAATCACGTTCACGCGGATCATCACTGTAACGCTCCGCCAAGATATCTTGAGCCCCTTTGATCGCTTCATCTGCTGAGTTAATATTCCCTTTGACAAAGGCTTTTGCTTTGTCCATAAGTTCTACTGTTTCATATCTTCCCGATGCGAGGATATCGGCTAAAGGATCGAGCCCTGAGGCTATTGCGAGTGCGGCACGGGTATTCTTTTTTTCTTTATACGGTCGGTAGATATCTTCGAGGCCTTGGAGCGTTGTAGCCGCCTCA
>CAZKJU010000114.1:5533-6312 GCA_964553185.1 uncultured Sulfuricurvum sp. | reverse complement strand
GAAACCGAAGTAATCCTCCAAATCGTCCGTTGTTTCGAAGATGATAACATCGTCCATACCGAGGGGCGTATCAATCCTCTCGATGATGTCGAGATTATCGAAAACGAACTCATTTTTGCCGATGTCGAGGTACTCACTAACCGCATCGAACGTCTCAAAAAACAGGCGAAAAATGATAAAGAAGCCGCCGTTATGGCAGAGTTTGCCGAAGAGTTGGCGGAGTATTTGGCGGAAGGCAATCTCGCACGAAATTTTCCAAAAGCCGATGCCGAAATGTTCGAGAAATTGAACAATGAAGTACGTCTTTTGAGTGCCAAAGAGATCATGTATGGTGCCAACGTCGATGAAGACGGTCTTACAGAGGACAACGATCACGTTAAAGCCCTCGTAGCGCATGCGGCGAAAAACGGATGCGAAGTGATCAAACTTTGCGCAAAAATCGAAGAAGAACTTGTCGGAATGGAAGATGATGAGCGCGACGAGTTCCTCCGCGATATGGGTGTCGAAGAGTCAGGTCTAGAGCAAATCATCCGTAAAGGGTTCGATAAACTCGGACTTATGAGTTATTTTACCGCGGGAGTCAAAGAGGTTCGCGCATGGACGATCCGTAAAAACACCACAGCTCCAAAAGCGGCTGCCGTTATCCACAACGACTTTGAAAAAGGATTCATCCGTGCTGAAGTGATCGGATATGAAGACTTTATCGCTTGCGGCGGTGAAGCAAAATCGAAAGAGGCTGGGAAAATCACAATCACCGCTGCAGCAAACGATGAGGAAGT
>CAZKJU010000114.1:0-5523 GCA_964553185.1 uncultured Sulfuricurvum sp. | reverse complement strand
AAATGCGTTTGGAAGGTAAAGAGTATATTGTGCAAGATGGTGATGTTATGCATTTTAGATTTAATGTATAATAGTTAAATGAGTTGCCTCGATATTTGAGGCATACTATACCAAGGAGTAATTTATGCCTCTTAGATATGCCGGTCCAAAACCTCTCATCTCCGCTCATGGAATCACATTTGATCAAAATAAAGAAGATAAGTTTGCTTACCTCAGTATTGTCGCGGAACTGATTCAAGCATTGGATCATAACTATCAAGCCGATGAGCGCTACACCTACTTGGCTAAAGCCGAACCACTCAAATCGGATACTATACTCGATCTCATTAAAAGCAAAGATGAAAATCTCCTCTCAGAAATGGAAGAGCGACGATTACTGGTAGAAAATGAAATTACCGATGAATTACAGCGAGCACATGAAAATAAAGTCTTATGTCAAGAAGAGCGTGATGTTCTGATCCGCAATATTGAACTTCTTCGCAACTATCAAATCAATCGAGCCATCAATAAAACCGTTTATTACGCCGGTATTAATATTATTGCAAATGAAATCAAAAACGGCCACATCGACTACATTAATGCACCCATGTTTCCAAAATTTTTACATGTTTTCCACTCTATCCAAGGAGCATTAAGTAAACTCCATCCCCCAGTTGATAGTAATATCGATATTCATGAGCACGATGGACATCTCCATGTCCGCTTAGAGATACGTTCTAAAAGCTGAGGCGCCCAATTGTTTGGGCGAAACGGACATTGTGTCCACTCGATACTCCTAGTTCTACCATATCTTTTTCACATAGCATAACGATAGTTGAACCCATTCGGAAACATCCGAAATCATCCCCTTTACTCAAGTAAAGATCTTTATAACTGTATTGACTCGGGGAGAGTGTCGTATTCGTTCGGATACGAGGTTCAAAACTGACTTCCATCTCACCTACGTTCAATGCTCCGACTAAAATCAAGAAAAATCGTTTCCCTTCCGCACTCAAACATTCCAAAATGACCCGTTCGTTTTCAATAAAAAGATTAACCTGTTTTTTAAGAGAGGGGATATTAACCGGATAAAGTTTCCCAGGGATATGAACCGCATGAAGCACCTGCATATCGATCGGAGCGTGATAACGGTGATAATCACGAGGTGAAAGGTAGAAATTGACAAATAGACCATTATGAACACTTTTCTTCGAATCAGATGTTATCCCATCACCCAAAACCCCATCAACACTGTAGCTCATCCCTTTAATCTGTAGAGCCAAATCTTCATTAATAGCTCCACACTCGGTAATCAATGAATCACACGGGCTGATCATATCTAGTGGATCAGAAGAAAAAGTTCTTTTATGAGTAAACTTTCTCGTAAAAAGGGCATTAAGACTAGGATAAGTTTCAGGCGATTCGAAATCAGACATATCCAGTCCCATAGCACTGACATAGGTGCGGTTGATCATCTTTTGAACTGTTTTCCCATGCTCTTTAGAGGCAAAACGCCCAAAACTTTGGGAAATGGCAGAGGTGAAGTGTTGTTTCATAGTTACTCCTGAGTTTCATCGGTTTGGATAGGACGTTTAGCAATCTCTTCGATCAATACGGTCGCATAACACCCTTTTGGAAGGGTAAAATGGAGTTCAAACCAGGCATCATTCTCTTTGTATTCCCCCTCTATCTCTTCGGGGAAAATCCATCCGTAACGACGTGCTCCGTCGATCCCGCTGGTGATGGTGTCATACTCTTTTTCAATTGTTTCTGCGAAACCTGCTGCACGAGTTGCACGCTTTCCACTGAGCAAACCGCTTACCGAAATATCCCTTTTCGCAAATCGTTCTACTTCTTCATCACTTTCATAATGAAAAATTTTTCCGTATGGATAGTGCATCATCACATCCCCATGAATCAATTTAAACGGATGTTTTTGAGCTTTCATAAGAACGATTTCATCTTTTGGAAGCGGCAAAACAGAGGACAATTCATCAACACTGAAACTCTCAACGAGTTTGGATATTTGAATTCGACGGCTGAGCCAATCGTTAAAGAGATAACTTTGATAGGAATTAACGTAAAACTGCGCCAATTTTTTATTACGTTCCTTCAACTCCCCCGATAAAATCGCTTGACCTTTTTTGTAATTCTCTCCGTCAATCCCAAAGCGTTGGAATCCAAAATAATTGGGCATCCCTTGCTGTTTGATCATTTTCAGTGCTTCTTTTATTTTCACCGCTGCGGTTGGATTCACTTTTTTCAGACGGATAAAAAAACGATTTCCTTTGAGATGCCCTACCCGGATTTTGTTGTTATGATAGATTTTTTCGAGGATTTTAATCCCCTCATGTTCAAAATTCTCCAGTACACTCTCATATTTACGTGGGATAGAAATATACTGCTTGGTTTGGGCATTTTTGTCTTTGAGCCCGGCGTAACCGATATCACGCCCTTTAATCCCTAAATGGTTGCTAAAAATATCGATCATCTGCCATGTGGAGAGATTTTTCTTTCGGACATGCAAGACAAGATGTTCCCCTTCTCCGCTAAAAGGGTAAAGTGGGATTTCATCGACCACGAAATCACGCGGGGACTGACGAAAATGAAATTCGATAGAGCTATGAGGCAGATAATATTGACGTTCCATGAAACTCCTAAAAATGATGACGCTTACAGCGATTGGTATAACTTCCACCCACGGCACGGCCCACAGGTGTGATTTTGGTTCGGGTCCGTTTTCCGATACAACGAATGGTTTTGAGTTGAGCAGGAGAAAAAGCAATCAGCATCTCATACTCTTCACCACTGCATCCGATCCTTTTAGGAATTTTTTTGGTAAATCGAACTCCCATACGATTTGCATGAGAGAGTTTTTCGATATCGCTAAAAAGCCCATCGGATATATCCATACCGCAACGTAAATAGCGTCGTGCATGAGTTACGAACGATTGACGCAATTGCGGGGAGACAAAACGGCTTTTTGCATGTACTTTTCCCCCACTGAGCAAATAGTGCAACTCTCTCACCGATCGTCCAATCTCTCCGGTATAGGCGATTATATCCCCCTTTTTAAGTCCCCGACGCAAGAGAGGATGTGTTGCTTTGGAGATGATTGTAATGGAGATATCTAATTTAGTATTACTAATCGTGTCTCCCCCGATAATCTCGATATTGTACTCCATTGCTGCGGCACGAATTCCCTCTGAGAGGTCATCCATCTGATGAAGAGTCATGGATTTCGGCATCGCAACACCGAGCAACGCATATTTAGGGGTCGCATTCATCGCAATAGCGTCCGATATATTGACCACCATCGCTTTATATCCAATCTGATAGGGAGTAAGCCACGTCCGTTTAAAATGAATATTTTCAAAGAAAACATCTTTACTGTAGACCCACTCTCCGACACATGCCCCATCATCTCCGATATGGCTCTTCTGTGTTTGAAAAGTAGAAATAAAATAGTTTTCTCCGTTCACGCCCGCTATCCGTTTCCTAACTGTTATTAAAATGGTATTATTATAGGCTAAATACCATTATGGTTGTGTTAAAATTGTTAAAAATACTATTTTTGTGATAGAATGTGTTTAATTAATCTTTATGAACAATAATTATTGCTTAGCAAGGAGGCTTAATGCTCATTTCAATTCGAAAAGTCTTTTTCAATCTCAAAACAGCTCTTTTGATTCTAGGAATCGGTGTTACGATTCTCACCGCTCAGATTTTTCACATTGCCCAATATTCAGAACGTTTAGGGGCTCTTAAAAATCAGCATCTTTTGATCGATAAAATCATCAATACCGATTTAAGCGATCCTAAAATGGCCAAAATCCTTATTGATGGAGCCATATCTGAGATTTCTCTTTCCGTTAAACTCTCAGGTGAACAAGCTCTTTTGGACTCATATATCAATTCTAATGAAGAGCAGGCTTCACTTCTGCGCTCTTTGGAAATATCTTCAAAAGCTTTTCAGGATAACGCACTACTCTGGTCGGAAGCTCTAACTATCTCACAAAACTCTTCACATGAACGAATGATGACGGCACGCAGCGCTTTTTTAGCTGACATTGACCGTATGATCGATTATCAAATTCATATTATTCAAGAGTCGATAGCAACCGCTAAAATGGTAGCTATTTTACTCTTTTTTACCGGCTTAATCATTTTTCTCCTCTATCGATATCGTCTCAATCAAATCTATAGCGATATTGATAAAGCATGTTCAATCGATATTGATGGATCGGCGAAACAGATATCCTCTCAAGAAATCGACTTTCTACTTAAACGATTGGTACGGAAATCTTCCCAGACGTCTCTGAACCCAAACCTAATCAATCCAATGAGCGGTTTAAACAATGAAAAAGGTCTTATGAGCACTTTTAATGCGAAAAAAGCGGGAAAATCTGGCAACACTGTTTTCCTCTCTTTGTTTGAAATTGATCACTACACCTCTTTGGTAAACTCCCTTTCGAAAGAAGATATGGGAACTCTATTGAAAAAACTCGGTGATATTTTGAATATGTATGAGCAACCGTTGGATGTTATCGCCCATATGGAAGACAATCATTTGGTTTTTCTTATGTCCCGAAGCAGTAAACAACTTGCATTACAAGAGGCAGAAAAGATAGTCCACACAGTTGAAGAATCGACTTTTAGTACCGTTCAAGGTCCTTTAAAAATCACCTTGAGTGCAGGTTTTTTACTTAAACCACCTGCAAAATCGATTGATGAAGCGATAGAAGATGCTCAAAAATTAATTGAAAAAGCAAAAGAAAACGGTGGAAATAGGGTAATTCAGCATCGTAACCGCAACGATTCGTTTAATTGATATTACACACATAGAACGAAATTACCCGTTTGAATGGCAGGGACAAATCTCCCTTGCACTCTACAATCCCTATTTCAATACATTCATGTGTAACTATTCCACACATTTTTCATGAAAGTTTTCCACTATTTGTTACTATTTTGGACAAGATTAGATTCTTTTATTCTTCATTCTCCTCTATAACCCTTTTTAATCTTGTGCAAGGAGCGGCGCGCTATAATCGTTTACAGATTTTACACAAGGAAGGCGTATGAGTATTCCCATTTATACTTATGATGCGGTTATTGTCGGAGCAGGACTAGCCGGATGTGCGGCAGCTCGCGAGTTGCAAAAAGCCGGCAAAAAAGTTGCCGTCGTCACAAAATTACACCCATTGCGTAGTCACTCCGGTGCTGCACAAGGTGGTATTAATGCAGCGTTCAGTGATGCAGACAGCGTTGAGCTTCATGAATTCGATACCGTTAAAGGTTCTGATTATCTTGCAGACCAAGATGTTGTCCAATTTATGTGTGAAAAAGCACCTGAAACGATCCGTTGGGTAGAACGTATGGGTGCGGCATTCAGCCGTAACGAAGACGGCACGATTGCACAGCGCCCATTCGGCGGTCAATCCTCTCCACGCGCCTGTTTTGCAAAAGACCGTACAGGGCTTACCCTCCTTCAAACCATTTATGAACAAGCTTTCCGTGAAGGTGTCGAATTTTGGGATGAGT
>CAZKJU010000113.1:0-6319 GCA_964553185.1 uncultured Sulfuricurvum sp. | reverse complement strand
TTTTTGCTCATGCCCTACCAGTTTTAATCACACTCAAAACACCAACACGTGTCCGACGTGTCTGGCATTGCCGGGAGCATTGCCTGTTTTAAACAAAGAGGCGGTGCGTAAAGCGGGAATGTTTGGTACGGCAGTAGGGGCGACAATCAACCGAACGTCATTCTTTGATCGTAAGAGTTATTTTTATCCTGACAGCCCAAGTGCGTACCAAATCACTCAGCTCTATACCCCTATCGTTGAACACGGAAAACTCGTTATCGATTTCGAAGACGGAAGCAACAAAACTATCCGTATCAACCGCGCTCATATCGAAGCCGATGCGGGGAAAAATATCCATGACGGCGCTATCTCAAAAGTGGATTTGAACCGTGCTGGGACTCCTCTGCTGGAAATCGTCTCTGAACCCGACATGCGCTCTGCGGATGAGGCAATTTTGTATCTCAAAAAGCTCCACTCTATCGTTCGCTACATCGACATCAGCGATGCCAACATGCAAGAGGGATCGTTTCGTGTTGATGTCAACGTTTCTATCCGCCCGCGTGGAGACGAGAAACTCTACACCCGTGTCGAGATTAAAAATATCAACAGCTTCCGCTTTATCCAGCGGGCTATCGAGCTCGAAGTAGCACGTCAACGTGAAGCTTGGGAAGATGGTGTCTACGATCAGGAGATTGTTCAAGAGACACGGTTGTTTGACCAAGTCAAACAAGAGACACGTTCAATGCGGGGAAAAGAGGAAGCGGCTGATTATCGCTATTTCCCTGAACCTGATTTGCTCAAAGTGATCGTCGATGATGCGATGTATGACGATGTGTGTGCTATCCCTGAACTCCCTGATGCTAAAAAAGAGCGTTTTGTTAATGATTTTGGGATCAGCGAGTACCATGCGTCGCTCATCACTGCTGATTTGGAAAATGCGCACTATTTTGAAGCGATGTTGGAGCAGGGGATCACCCCTAAAAATGCCGTTACATGGCTTATCGTCGAGCTCCAAGGACGTTTAAGCGGCGGTGTTACCCCATCGACCTCACCGATCAATGCTATGATGCTCGGAACATTGGTCAAGCGGATCGAAGAGTCTGTTATCAGTGGGAAAGCGGCAAAAGAAGTTCTCGATTATCTTTTAGAACACGGTGGGGATATCGATGCGGTTATCGAAAAGCTTGGGCTTAAACAAGTGAGTGATACGGGTGCACTCGAAGCGTTGATCGACGAGATTTTGAGTGCCAATGCTGATAAAGTAGCGGAGTATAAATCGGGTAAAGACAAACTTTTTGGCTTCTTCGTCGGGCAAGCGATGAAAGCCTCCAAAGGTTCAGCAAATCCGAATACGCTTAACGACATTCTCCAAGCCAAATTAGCACAATAAGTAAGCCGATGTTGGGGAAATGGGTTGTTGATGCATCGTATTTTCTCCAAGCCTCACATCCCTATCGAAAAGTCAAAAACAGCGTTTATAATCTCTTAGAAAATAATCATTACCACTACAAAAAAATCTTTGACTTTTTTATGATCGTATTGATTTTTTTAAGCGTATTCATTTTGATCCGTCAAGTAAAACATGAACTCTCCTACGAGTGGATTTTTTTTAATACCTATGTTATTTCATTTATTTTTTTAACTGAATATCTTATGCGTTTGTGGGTGCATAGCGATACCTCCAAAGTAGTGATTGAACAGTATGAACACGACCTTTTTCTCCATAGACCGTTTTCACTCTCAAAAGCACTGAATCAAGCGTTATTGAAAAAATTTGAGTTTATCCGATCTCCTGCGGCGATTATCGATTTATTGGCAATTTTGCCGTTTTTCCATGAGTTGCGGATGCTGCGGGTTTTTATCTTGTTTCGCGTCCTTAAACTGTTTCGTTATGCGAAAAGTTTGCGCCGTCTCCTCTCGATCCTTTCGTCGAAAAAGTTTGAATTTATTACATTGATCGTTTTTACGGCGATCGTTATTTTCATCGCATCGGTTTTGATTTACGTGATGGAGGCCAATAATCCGGACTCTCCGGTTAATACACTCTTTGATGCCCTCTATTGGTCGGTGGTGACGATTTTTACCGTCGGGTATGGCGATATTATCCCCGTCACCTCTGAGGGGCGTGTGGTGGCGATGGTGGTCATTATGTTAGGGATTGCCGTTATCTCTTTTGCGACATCGATCGTCGTATCGGCATTTACCGAGAAACTCGATGAGATCAAAGAGGATAAATTGATCGATGACGTTAGCCGCCTAAAGCGATTTTACCTGATATGCGGATTTTCGATCTTGAGTCTCGAAGTGATCAAAAAGCTTCATAAAGGGTCAATTCCGATTGTCATTTTTGAGAAAGATCCGATACTCTTGGCTCAAGCACGTTCGCACGGCTTTTTAGCCCTCGAATACGACTCGGCATCGATGGAGACCTATACCCATCTAAAAATCAATTTTACCCATCAAATCGAAGCGATTTTATTGCTCCAAGAGAGTGATGTCGCCAATGTCTTCACCGCATTGACGATAAGAGAGATGAACAAACATGTCCCTTTGTATGCGATTCTCCATAATATCGAGCATCGTCGTAAACTACAAATGGCAGGGATCGATGTGATCATTAACCCCCAAGAATTGATTGGGTTGTTGGGAAAAATCCTCTCCACACAACCTGTAGCATTTGAAGCGATACATACGCTCCGATCTGAACATACCTCGACGGTGATTGATGAGATTGTGGTGAAAAAAGGGATGGAAAAAGTATTTTTTGACCTGTTGCAGGAGCCGTTATTTCTCCGTCGATTGAGTGTATTAGGAATTTTTCATGAATCAGAGAAGGATTTTCGGTTTAACCCTCGCCATAGCGAAACGTTTAGAGAGGGGGATGTCGCGATTGTGTTGGCAAATCCTGTCTTGATCAGTGAGTTTAAAACCAAACTCCACCGTAGGAGTGTCGGATGAAGCGTACCCATGCCGCTATTTTTGGATATAACGAGTACTCGAAACAAATTCTCAAGCAAATTATAAATATCTATCGGGAGATAACTCTTTTTGTTGCTAATTCTGAAGAGATGAATGCCGCCGCAAATGATGGATTATCAGCTGAATTGTTTGATTTGGGAGATGATTGGGGGACAATCGAAAAGCGTTTTGATGTTCGTACCCTCAGTGTTTTTTGTGCATTGGGGAATGATGCCGAAAATGTTTTTTTAACGATTTCTCTGCGCTCCTCTTTTGAGTCGGTGTTTATCATCGCATTGGCACAGAATCATGAGAGTATGCTCAAGATGAAAAGCGCCGGAGCCGACAAGGTAATGCCGGTACTCCAAATCGCCGCTAATGTGATCGGGGACATGATCACAAAACCTAACGTCACCCATGTATTGCATGATATATTGTATGAGGATGAGGGATTAGGTGTCATGGAGGTGAAGATTGAGCACACTTCACCTTTGGTCGGTACCTATCTGTACGATACCGATTTTAACACCCAATTCGATTTGATTTTACTGGCGATGGTGGATCATGAACGGGAAAATAGTTTTAGTTTTGCCGTTGAGGGGCATAACCACCATATTGATGCGGATGATGTTTTGGTGCTGATGGGTGATAAACAAAAGCTAGCATTGTTTAAACAATGGGCGAGAGGATAAGTGATGAGCGTTGGGGTAATCGGTGCAGGTAAATGGGGTGAAGCGTTAGCTTTTGCCATGAGTGAGAAAAATGAGGTGATAATCACCTCTCGTACACCGCGAGAATGGTTGAATTTTAAATCACTTGAAGAGGTTCTTAGGTGTGAGTATCTCATTATTACCGTCCCAGCCCAACAGATCGGAAAATGGCTGGAAGAGAATTTTATCTTTAACGGACAAAAGGTTTTGGTGGCGGCCAAAGGGATAGAAGCATCCTCAGGACGTTTTTTAAACGAAATCTATGCTGAGTTTATCCCGGAAGAAAATCTCGCCTTTTTATCGGGTCCATCGTTTGCTGCAGAGGTGATTCGCTCCCTGCCTACCGCATTGGTGATTAACTCGGTCTCAGAAGCTACGGCAAAAGAGTTTGCTTCTCTTTTCCCCCGATTTATCCGTACCTATGTCAGTGATGATGTGATCGGTGCCGAGATTACTGGGGCGTATAAAAATGTGATCGCCATCGCAGCGGGGATATGCGAGGGGCTAGGTCTTGGGCATAATGCGGCAGCAAGTCTGATCGCGCGCGGGTTGGTCGAGATGCAGCGATTCGGGAAAGCATACGGTGCGAAAGATGAGAGTTTCTTAGGGCTCAGTGGAGCGGGAGATCTGTTTTTGACGGCGAGTTCATCGATGTCGCGTAATTATCGTGTCGGTCTCGGGTTAGCAAGCGGAAAAACCAAAGAAGTAGTGTGTCAAGAGATCGGTGAGGTGAGCGAGGGGATCGGAACGGCGTATGCGCTCCATGAGATCGCGCAAGCACGTGGAGTGTATCTCCCGATCGCAGCGGAAGTGTACGCTATTTTGGAGGGGAAATCCCCGAAACAGAGTTTAAAAGATTTGATAGAGAGATAAGGAGATAGGAATGTTAGTACATATCGTCATGTTCGAGTTCAAAGAAGAGAACAAACAAGAAAATTTGCAACGGGTGAAGGGGATGCTGGAAGCTTTGCCTGCTAAGATCGACACATTGCGTTCAATGGAAGTGGGGATCGATATCAGCCGAAGCGATCGATCATTTGATATGGTATTGGTGTCCCATTTTGATGATCAAGCGGGATTGGATGCGTATGCGCCTCATAGTGCTCATCAAGAGGTAGTAAGTGTTATCAAAGAGGTAACGACCCTCTCTAAAGTGGTCGATTACCTTAAATAACGGTTTTACCATGAGCGGATGGACATGTCAGCATGATGATAAAGGGTTTTGCAAACTTTTGAAAGTTCTTTGTCAGCCGGGAATTAAAGGGTGTACAATCAATAAGGGAGCCGAAGTTGTATTTTCCTCGGGAAATTACGAAAAAGATAAAGAGATGGCTGAAGAGAAAAATGGAATAATCGATTTTTCTCTCTTGGCTCGAAACAATTAAATCATTACACAAAATAAGGAAATTCGTGAACGAAGCAGTAGAAGTTGAAGTAAAAAGCAATGAACCATTTTATAAAAAATATAAAATTCATTTCTCTGTAATAACTGCAATAGCCGTTGTCAGTGTGAGTGCATTGAGCCACTATAAAAATGAGAAGATAAAAGAAGAACTGGTTAAATCACTGAGTGAATATCAAGAAAGTCTTGTTTTAATGGGTGGTGAGATGAAATATAACTTGGTAGATTGCAGTGGTATCCTCTATACCGACTGTGAAATCAAAGCATTGAAATTTTCCATGCTCGGACAAGAGCAGCTCTCTATCGGCTCACTCCGTTTAGGTGATATGGAATCATTATCGGAATTTAAAGCGTTTTCAAAAGGGGAGAATGTTAAAGCCTCGTTCGATATCGAAGCTGATGAAGTGGCACTCCCTCAACCGATCATTGCTCAAATGATTACTCAAAATGTGAGTAATGCCTTTCAGCAAAACACCCTTAGTAAATTAAGCTCTATTAATCTCGCTTTCAAAGGGGAAGTGGAGGGGACGCAAATGCATTTAAAGCATCTCGAAATCGATCAATTGAGACTTGATAATACTATTATGCCGATAGAGTTTTCGATGAGTGCACGAGAAGTTTCGAGTAGTGCACCCGATTCGATGATTTTAGACGAATTTGCTTTGAGTATCGAAAACCGCTCAATCGGAGATGTCACATACGAATCGGTAAAAAGTTTTGTTGATTCTTTAAAAGAGGACGAGAAAGGGATTTTTTTAAAAGAATTCGCCCTCACTCCGACAGATATGAACAATCGACAAAAAGCTTCTGTCGCTATCAACAATGCGATTGCTAAACGGTTTGAAGCCGATTTGCCAATGACTCCTGGAGTAGTTGAAAAAGAGTTGATTCGTGCCATGGTGAAAATGCTCAAAGGAGAAACCGATACGATCATACTTGAAGGTAAAAATCAAAACGATTTAACGATGGTCAAAATTCAGAATGCATTGCAGCAATCTTCGAGTATGAGTGAAGAAGCGGCGAAAAAGTTTATGGATGACAAGTTTAAAATCGAAGTGAAAGCCGATTAAAGTATATATCTTATTAATAGTTTTATAACAATTGTGTCGTACAATAGTCTAAATTATTCAAGGAGTATCTTATGAAAGCATTATTAACCATTGTCTCTGGGGCAGCTTTAATCTCCACTATTGCAACTGCAGAAATGCCTTCTGTCAATCAAGAACGGGTAGAAGCTCAGCATGAAGTTCAAAACCGTTTCAAAGAGATG
>CAZKJU010000112.1:0-6375 GCA_964553185.1 uncultured Sulfuricurvum sp. | reverse complement strand
CAGTGTTTGGAGAATCATAGCGTATAACATTTGGTTACTCGCAAACAAAAGCATCGCTGCAGTCAAGACGATGGCCATTAAAAAGCGTTGAATTTTTTCAGCACACATAGGTTGCTCCTCAATTTATAGAAATAATTTGTTAAAATTATAGCTAAAGAGGATAGGTTAACCTTTAACCCCTGAGTATAAATGGAATATTCAAACCTTTTTAATCTCCGCGTGTTACAATCGCTGAAAAATTCCCGATTCTAAAGAAAAGAAGCACTTAATGAAAACATTTATAGCCCCTGAAATGATGACACACGTTGCGATGTGTACCCATAAAAATCCCCGTTCTGTCATGGTATTAACAGATCATGTCCCTCTTTTGAATGAGGAGATGGGACGTTACCGTGATATCGATGTTACCTATGCGGGTACCAACGATCTTCTCGGTGTGTTACGCAATGGTGCCGATAAAAGTATGGATGTGTTACTTTTAGATACGCTCAGTGATGATAGTGCGGTATTCGCTCATGTCAATCGTCTTTTAAAAGATGATGGCTTGATGGTGTGTAAACACCCTGATCTTGATGATGTGGCTGCCAATACAAAACTTATGCAAATTTTAGGGAATTATTTTAAGATCATTATGCCCTATTACAATGGAGCAGGTGAGACATTGCTTTTGTGTTCCAAAGAGTACCATCCGACTGCTGATTTGATTTTGCAGCGCAGTGATTTGCTCGAAGGGCATCAGTTCTATAACTGCGATGTTCACATCGGGGTATTCGCAATGCCGCAATATATCCGCAAAAACTACCTCGGGATTATCCGTAACTAATGGCCTTTGAATATGCGATTGCACTGACGGGAGGGATAGCTACGGGGAAAAGTACGGTTGCATCCCTTTTGGGTCTCAATGGTCTTCGTATTATTGATGCCGATACGATAGCGCACCGTATTTTGGATGAAAACTCTGTGTGGGTTGTCGAACGATTTGGGAATGAGTTTGTTAAAAACGGCAAGGTGGACCGTCCGGCTCTCGGAAAAATCGTTTTTGCCGATCCCGAAACCAAAAAAGAGTTAGAGGTTTTTTTACATCCGAAAATCCGTGCCGCGATAGAAGAACAAAGTGAAAAACAAGACCGCCTCAGATATCCCTATTTGATCGACATCCCCCTCTTTTTTGAAACATCGTCGTATCCGATCAAAAATTCGGTCGTTGTTTATACCCCAAAAGCGTTGCAGTTAGAGCGGTTTATGAAACGCAACGGTTTCTCTGAGGAGGAGTCATTGCGCCGCATAGAGAGCCAGATGGACATCGAGGAGAAAAAAGCGCGTGCGACATGGGTGATCGATAACTCCTCCAACCTCAAACATTTACAACGAGAATGCGAACAGTTTGTCGATACGATTAAATTACTCTATCCTGCACCTAAGGTATAATTTCACAACGTCATTCCCGCGAAGGCGGGAATCCAGCTAAAAGGAAATTTCATGCTCCAAATCGCCAAATATTGCGCCAGCGGCAACGACTTTGTCATTTTTCATGCGTTTAGCGGTGCGGATCGTTCCGGTCTCGCTCAAACCCTATGTGACCGTCAAAACGGTATCGGTGCGGATGGTTTAATCGTTCTGATTCCCCATGAGAGTCACGATTTTGAGTGGGAGTTTTACAATGCTGACGGTTCCACCGCTTCGATGTGCGGAAACGGAAGCCGTGCGTGCGCCCATTATGCCCATCGTTTTGGGTTGGCGGGTGAAAAAATGGAATTTCTAACGGGTGCTGGGGTGATCAAAGCGAGCGTCGAGGGAGATATGGTGCAGAGTGATCTGACCCCTCCAATGGTGATTAACGATGCCATCGTGGAGCATGAGATGCGATGGTGGCTGATCGATACGGGTGTTCCTCATTTGGTGACGTTTGATGCGGATATGGGAAGTTTTAATATCGCGATGGCGAGAGAACTGCGTCACAAATACAATGCCAATGTGAACATTGCCCATGTAGAGAGTAACGGATCGATCCGTGTGCGTACCTACGAGCGCGGTGTCGAAGATGAGACGTTAGCGTGCGGAACAGGGATGGCGGCCTGTTTTTATCGTGCGTCGATTGAAAATGCTGTTGCCGATAATGCACGTGTTTTTCCGAAAAGCGGCGAGACATTGTATTTGGGGTTTGATGAGGGGACGATTACGTTCAAAGGGGAAGTCAAAGGGGTTTTTGAGACCCTTTGGCGAGTTTAAATCCCCGCAATCCAACACATAGAGCTGTTCCGAAGGCAGTAGTGCCGAGAGGAACGTAGCGTTCTTGGATTGCGGTATGATCTTTTGGTACTTTTCTGACTAAACAGAAAAGTACATAGAGAAAATTATAATCCCGCTCTCTCCATAATCTGCGCCTGCGTATCGGCGATGAGAGGTTCGATAATATCATCCATTAATCCCCCCTGCATTATCTCTTCGAGACGATAAAGGGTGAGTGTGATACGGTGATCGGAGATCCGATTTTGAGGGTAGTTATAGGTACGGATACGCGCTGAGCGGTCACCGCTTCCTACCTGCTCTTTACGATCAGACATCTCTTTTTCTTTTGCCTCTTGCATCTGCATATCATAAATGCGCGCTTTGAGGATTTGCATCGCTTTGTCTTTATTTTTATGCTGCGATTTTTGATCTTGGTTCGTGACGACGATTCCCGTCGGGATATGGGTGATTCGCACGGCAGAGTCAGTGGTATTGACACTTTGACCGCCTGAGCCGGATGAGCGCATTACGTCGATTTTGAGATCATTTTCGTTAATGATAACTTCAACATCATCGACTTCGGGCATTACGGCAACAGTAATTGCGGAGGTATGAACACGCCCTTGGGACTCTGTAGCAGGGACACGTTGAACACGATGAACTCCCGCTTCGTATTTGAGACGAGAGTAGACTTGTTCCCCTTTGATAAGGGCAATGATCTCTTTAAATCCACCGGCATCACTCGGACTCGTACTCATCAACTCGATTTTCCACCCCCTGAGATCCGCGTAACGGACGTATGCATTGAACAAATCACCGACGAAAATTGCCGCTTCATCTCCGCCCGTTCCCGCACGAAGCTCGATATAAATGTTACGCTTATCGTTCGGATCGGCAGGGATGAGGAGTTTTCTGATCTCATCTTCAAGCGGTGAAACCATCGGCTCAAGCTCGCGAAGTTCTTCTTTTGCCAATTCACCGAGTTCACTGTCAAATGCGAGAGCTTTGTTCTCTTCAATATCATCAAGGAGTTTTTTGTACTCGGTCGCTTTGGTAACGATCGTTTGGATAGAAGACTGCTCTTTGGAGAGTTCTGTCATCCGTTTGATGTCATTGCCAATATCGGGAGAACTAAGCAGTTCGGTCAATTCGTTGTAACGGTTGATAAAAGGGGTGAGTTTTTCGGATAACATAGGTGCGTCCTAAAAGAGGCGTTTTGAGAAAATAATATTTATAGAAGGAATTTTGCCCTGAGGGCAAAAATTAGGCTGCGATTTTGTTAACAGCGAGGTGAAGACGGCTAACTTTACGAGCAGCAGTCTCTTTTTTCAAGACACCTTTGCTAACATATTTGTGCAAGTTAGCGTTAGCGATAACAAGAGCGGCACGTGCAGCATCTTTGTCTCCTGCTTCAACAGCAGTACGAACCGCTTTAACGATATTTTTAATACGTGTACGGTAAAATCTGTTACGTTCAGTACGTTTTTCCGTTTGACGGATACGTTTCAATGCTGACTTATGGTTTGCCATGGCATTTATCCTTGTCGAGGTTTAATTTAGGGTGAAATATTACCTTAAAGAAAATTAAATTTAAGTTAAAATTTATAGAAATAGAAATAAAAAAGAAAAATTAGTTTTTAAATGGAAGGAATTTTTTATGAAACTTTTTGGAACCGATGGGGTTCGCGGTGAAGCGGGTTCATTTTTAACGGCAGAGTTGGCGATGCGGGTAGCGATGGCGGCGGGTATCTATTTTAGTGAACATGCCCGAACCAAAAAAATATTGCTTGGTAAAGATACCCGAAAAAGTGGCTACATGATCGAAAATGCCATTGTCAGCGGTTTGACAGCGGTAGGATACGATGTCGTCCAAATCGGACCTATGCCTACCCCTGCTATCGCTTTTTTGACTTTGAATATGCGGTGCGATGCGGGGATCATGATCTCGGCGAGCCATAACCCTTTTGAAGACAACGGGATTAAATTTTTCGATGCCCAAGGGAATAAACTCTCCGAAGAGATTGAAGCGCAGATTGAAGCAATTGCACATGATAAAGCACGTCTTGAAGAGGGGCATGTTACCGGTAAAAAAATTGGTGCCGCGAAACGGATCGATGACGTCATCGGTCGCTACATTGTTCAGCTCAAAAACTCTTTCAGCCGTGATTTAACCCTCCAAGGGCTTCGTATTGTGTTAGACACGGCCAACGGTGCGGGGTACAAAGTGGGACCGACCGTCCTCGAAGAGTTGGGTGCCGAAGTGATCGTGTTGCACGATAAACCAAACGGATTTAATATTAATGAGGGGTGCGGAGCACTCCATACGAAAGATTTACGTGAAGCGGTAAAACAGTACCGTGCTGACATCGGGCTAGCGCTTGATGGGGATGCGGATCGTCTTATCGTTGTAGATGAAAAAGGGGACGAGGTTGACGGGGATCAGATCCTCGGAGCGCTTGGATTGTTTTTGCACCGAAACGGCCAGCTCAAAGGGGGTGGAATCGTTTCTACTGTTATGAGTAATCAAGCGTTAGAGGATACGATGTCTGAGAATGGATTGAAACTTTTTCGCTCTAATGTCGGCGACAAATATGTCTTGGAAGTGATGCGTGAAAATGGGATCAACTTCGGCGGTGAACAAAGCGGTCATATTATCTTGCACGATTATGCGAAAACGGGAGACGGTTTAGTGAGTGCGCTTCAGATTTTAGCGCTTCTTCTTACCTCCGGTGAAAAAGCGAGTAAAGTGCTTCGTCCGTTTAAACTTTATCCCCAAAAGCTGGTCAATATCAAAGTAAAAACCAAAAAACCGCTTGATCAAATCAAAGGGCTTAGTGAAGAACTTGAAGCGGTGGAATCACTCCATATGCGCCATTTAATCCGCTACTCAGGGACAGAGAATAAACTGCGTATTCTTTTAGAAGGGAAAGATGCCAAAGTGATGGAGAAGGCAATGGAGAAATTGGTATCGTTTTTTGAGAAGGCATTGAATGCTTAGATCGATAGTTCTTTTATTATTGGTCATGAGCAGTGCTTTGCTCATCGATCAGGCGATAAAAACGATTTTTCTAGAGGGGTTTCGTCTCTATTCTCCCTATATTGATTTGATCTTGGTGTTTAACAAAGGGGTTGCCTTTTCAATGTTCGCTTTTTTAGAGGGTGCATTAAAATGGATTCAGCTCGCGCTGTTGGCTGGGGTTATCGGATATACTCTCTGGCTAAAACGAACTTGCTATCTCATCCCTGTTGGCATTTTGGTGGGTTCAGGGTTTTCCAATGTTGTGGATCGTTTTATTCATGGCGGGGTCGTTGATTATGTCTATTGGCATTACGGATTTGATTTTGCTGTCTTTAATGCGGCGGATGTGATGATCGATTTTGCGGTGCTGTGGCTGTTGATTTTAAACTTTCGCCCACAGAGCTGTAAAAGTTAAGTCACTTTTAACTTCAAGACGGATATAATTTCACCCTTGCATTAACTAGGATGGTCTTATAGCTCAGTTGGTAGAGCACTACCTCGACAAGGTAGTGGTCACAGGTTCGAGTCCTGTTGGGACCACCATTCTTCTTAAATTTTCCCCATTTTTTTATTTTTAATCGTAAAACAATCAACATTTACGTATAATCCGCGATATTTTCTCATACGAGGCCCCCTAATGGATATTATTGCAATCAAGCATGATGATCAAATTATCGATTTACAAACCGCTGGGGCACTTGGAATTACGGGCGAAGAGATTGTTTATGACAACTCTCCCGACTCTCTCGAAGTAATTCGACATTCCTGTGCTCACTTGATGGCCGAGGCGATCAAAGCACTTTATACGGACGCAAAATTCTTCGTCGGACCAACCGTTAAAGAGGGCTTTTATTACGATTTTAAAGTGAACGAAACGATCGGTGAAGAGGATCTCAAAACCATCGAGAAAAAAATGCTCGATATTGCCAAAGGCAAAGAGAAGATCGAACGTTACGAGATCACCAAAGATGAAGCGCGCGCAAAATTTGCTAACGATCATTTGAAACAAGCGGTTATGGATCGTATCCCGTCCGATATGGTGTCGATCTATAAGCAAGGTGACTTCGAAGATCTTTGCCGTGGACCGCATTTGCCGAGTGTCGGTTTGATCCGCCATTTTAAACTTA
>CAZKJU010000111.1:0-6387 GCA_964553185.1 uncultured Sulfuricurvum sp. | reverse complement strand
TTGATGGGTTAACCGGACCTTTGTAGCTGATTTCATTGTAGTGTACCAACCCGTCAATTCCGCCGACATCAACGAACATACCATAGCTAGTGATTTTTTTGACGGTACCTTGGATAACTTTATCCTCTTCCATCAATGCATCGATCACTTCTTTTTTGCGTTTGCGCTCATCGTTGAAAAGTTTGCGGCGAGAAACCACGATCGATGCTTCAGCTGGGTCAACTTTAACCACTTGCGCTTTGATTGTTTTACCAACCACTTGATCGGTCTCTTTGAACGCTGCAAGTGAACGAGGAAGAAAGAAATGGACATCGTCCGCTTCCAAAAGGTATCCACCTTTATTTTTCTTTGTCACCAACGCTTCGATCACAACTGACTCGAAATCTTCTTTGTGCTCATTGATAAACGCGAGCGTTTTCTCTTGCTCAAGCACTTTTTTGTAGGAGATTTTCGGGCGCTCGTTGTAGTGCCCCATTACCATTACCATAATTTTATCGCCGACATTGAACAAAAGTTTGCCCTCTGCATCACGGATCTCATCCAATGAAATGATCCCCTCAAGCTTCTCACCGACGCCTACCAACGCGCGGTTGTCTCCCTCTTGGATCTCTACGATTTCACCTTCTGTAATGCGTGTAGATTCTTGCTCTTTGAAAGATGCCTCTAACATCTCAGCAAAATTTTCTTCTTCGAACGATTCGTTATCGAAAGCCATGCCTATTCCCTTGTAACTAAAAATTGGCTGATTATAGCGAAAAAATGCTTGTTTTTAGATAAGAGAGGAGAATTTATGGGGGGGTCAAACTCTTGATTTTAGCTAAAACGTCATCGATAATCCAATCAGGAGTGGAAGCTCCGGCACTGACACCACAAAAATTTTTATTTAAAAACCACTCGTGACGTAAATCTTCTTGACTCTCAATATGGTAGCTGTCATGACAAAATTCTTGTGAAATGGAATGAAGCTGTTTGGTATTAGAAGAATTCTTGCCTCCAATAATAATCATAACATCAGCTTTTTGTGCCAATGCACGAACCGCATCTTGATTATCAAACGTAGCATTACAAATCGTATTGAAGACACGTACTTCTTTATGCGATCCCATCAATTTTCCGACGATTTGTTGATACTCCTCGATTTTTCGGGTAGTTTGGGCAACGGTTGCGACTTTTTCACGAAGCTTCAGCGTATCAATTTCATCGGGGCTATTAACAACATAAACATTGCCGATTGCATAGCTCTTTACCCCTTTAATTTCAGGATGTCCTTCGTCTCCGAATATAACAATATCATACCCTTGTGAGCTCATCTCTTCACAAATTTGCTGTGGCTTGGTAACGTACGGGCACGTTGCATCGATTACGTTGACGTTGCGTTCATGGAGTAAAGAAAGTTCTTGTTTTGGTATTCCATGGGTACGGATAACTGCGGTATCACCGAATTTAAAGCTATCTAAATTTTCACTTAGTGCAACATTAAAATCGTTTTTAAGGCGATCAATCTCATTTGCATTATGAATGAGTGGCCCATAGGTTGCAGAATTTCGATTCTCTTCAGCAATTTTAATCGCCCGTTTGACTCCGAAGCAAAAACCGTAACTCTCCGCTAATTCGATCTTCATCGCTCTACTTTACTGCATTTACCTAAAAGGTCAAAAAAGTTGGGAAAAGAGGTGTTAATACACTCGATATCATCCACTTCCATGCCGCATTTGAGCCCTGCAACACAAAAACTCATCGCAATCCGGTGATCTCCATAACTATTAACCGATCCGCTTTTGAGTTCACCGCCGACAACGGCATAACCATCAGGGTACTCTTCCGTTTCGATACCGCAAAGGTTTAGATTATCCACTACCGTTTTAATACGGTCAGACTCTTTGACCCGCAGTTCTTCGGCATTTTTGATGACACTTTTCCCCTCAGCACACGCCATTGCTATTGAAAGGGCAGGAAGCTCATCGATCAACCATGCAATATTCTCTTCCACTGTAACGGCATGAAGCGGAGCATACTCGACACGAATTGTTCCAATCGGCTCATACCGTTCATCCGTGAGGGTATAGGTGATTTTAGCTCCCATACGTTCCAACACTTTAAAGGCTTCGATACGGGTTGGGTTGAGAGTAACTCCTTCAATAATCGCAAAAGAATTTGGAATAATCGCAGCAGCTACCGCAAAGAAAAAGGCGCTTGAAGGATCAGCCGGAACACGGATATCAAGCGGTTTTAGCAGTTTTTCAAGAGGCCAAATTTTCGTCTCCAAACCATTAATCTCAACCCGTGCACCCATACCTCGAAGCATCCGCTCCGTATGATCACGACTGAGTTCCGGTTCACGGAATGTACAGACGCCATCCGAACGCAATGCCGCCAGCATCATCGCACTTTTCACCTGCGCCGACGCAATCGGAGAAACATAATCGAACGCTTTGAGGGATGCTCCTCGAATCGAAAGAGGTGCCAAATCCCCATGATTACGCCCATCGAGTTTCGCTCCGATAGAACGTAACGGCTGAGTTACCCGCTTCATCGGACGGCGTTTGAGATATTCGTCTCCCGTGAGGATAAAATGCCCCTCGGCTGAGCTGAGAAGTCCACAAAACAACCGCATGCCAGTCCCTGAGTTACCACAATCGAGAATTTCGGCTGTCTCTTGTATCCCATTGGATCGAATTGTGATGAGAGAGCCGTCATCATGAATTTCAGCTCCTAAGTGACCGACAATTTTTAGGGTATTGAGGGTATCTTCAGCACGAAGAAAATTCTCGATTCTACTCTCCCCCTCGGCTAAAACGGCGAACATCGCACAGCGGTGTGAAATCGATTTGTCAGGTGCTATTGCATCACTTTTAAACCCAAACGATTGTGCAGGATAGACCTTTGCAGACATCATCGCAGATTCACTCCAAGTTCTTCTTTTAATCCGTTCAAAATCGATTCCATTGCCATCGTAATATCGTCATCTTCAAGTGTCTTTTCCTCTGATTGGAGAACAAAACGGAGGGTTAAACTCATTTGATCACCTAAAGCTTCCGAAACGTAACGGTCTACTGGATAAAAGCGTTGAATTTGAGCTGAACGATGCTTTTCAATGACCGCTTTTATACGTTCATAACTCACCTCTTTTGAGATCAAAATACTCAAATCTCTCGAAGAAGCTTGAAATTTTGAATACGGTTGTGCTTCAACAAGCTCATATGGGAGACAATCGGTTTTTAATTCGCACATAAATGTCTGAGGAAGATCAAACTCCTCTTCAATAGTTGGATGAAGTCGGAAAAGTTCCCCTGCTTCTACTCCATTGATCATTACTTTGGCACATATATACGGATGAGCCAAAGTATGGCTTGGAGTATGAGCAACTAATTCAAATGTGCCCGCAACATCGGAAATTATTTGTGAAAAGGTTGCAAAATCGATCACGGAAGGTTTTCCTGCATTAGCAACTTTTTCACCCTCCATTGCACCCGAAACGATAAATCCGATACGTTTTGACTCATGACGATCCGTATCAAATACCATTCCTGCTTCAAACAGAGCAATTTTCTTTTGGTTTACCTTGACATTCGCCGATGCTGAGTTCAACAGCCCTACCAACAATGTTGGACGCAATGTATCAAACGTTGCGGTAATCGGGTTTAATAACTCTTTATCAGGATCGGTACAAACGAACCCGTATTTTTCCACTTGAGCACGTTCGTTAAATACAAAATGAACCGATTCGTAAAAGCCGCTTTGCGCCGCACGATGTCGATATTCTCTTGTTTTTTTATACTCTCTCAAATCGTCCGACATTTTGTTCGCTTCAGCAAATACGAACGGTTTTGAAGGGATATTATCGATCCCAACGATACGTACCACCTCTTCAACAATATCTTGCTTATTAACAATATCATGGCGAAATTTAGGGACGGTGATTGCGAATGTTGATCCCTTCGGTTTGCCGATATCCATCCCGAGATTTTTAAATATTTGGGTGATACGCGTTTTGTCGATTTTAAGCCCTATAAATGATTCAAACTCTTCTTCACACATACTGATAATAGGTGGCTCATACGAAGTGCTCAATTCGATATGTCCGCCATACACTTGAGATGTTGAATATTTTTCAAACAAATTTCCTGCATAACGGATCCCCATCTCGATAGAAGGTTCACTTCCGCGAGATGAGCGATAATAATGAGGACAGCTAGGGATTTTTTTCTCACCCATCTTTTTCGCGATGATTTCAGGAGGAATGTAACTCGCTTCTATAACGGCCAGCCCCTCATTAGCACTAAAATGTGCCTCTTTTTCTTGAGAAACACCTATAACCGATACTTTTGCTTTTCCATAGAGAGCAGCGTAGCCATTTTCATCATTTTGAAGGGTAATTACCCCTTTGTTCTCGACATTATTAAATGTGTCAAAAGGATAGGCACGTAACACGACACCAGTACTGTGTGTCGTATAGAGCAATAATGCATCTACCGCTGTAGTGTAAACTTCGTCGATAATCGCCAGACGTAATCCAATGGCAAAAGGGACACTTAATTCTTTAATATCAACGGCACCGAACAGCAAATCAGCATTAAATGTTTCGGTATGATGGAGCTGTAGAATACGCCCAATACCTAAACGTCCATCTTGCTTTTCTTTATAACTAATTTCTCTAAGAGGTTTAGAGAGAGCCGCACGCAAATCACGAGCAATCCCATGGATACTCAAACAATCCCCGCGATTGGCGGTGAGTTCAATCTCAATAACATCATCATTGAATGCACTGTATTCATTGAGATTTTTACCCAATACCAACTCGCCGATACTCGGATCGAGGATCATAATCCCCTCACCCATGGATGGTAAACCGATCTCTTTGGAGGAGCAGATCATCCCGTGTGAATCAACACCGCGAAGCTTTGCCTCTTTAATTTTTAGCCCACCGGGGAGTTCTGCACCCACCGTCGCTAATGCGATATGGATCCCCTCACGAACATTTGACGCACCGCATACGATTTGGCGTATCTCATTTCCGACATTAACCTGACACACATTGAGTTTATCGGCATCGGGATGTTTTTCACACTTCTCAACAAACCCGACAACAACACCGTCCGCAACACGAATAACCTCATGTCGATCAACTTCTAACCCGATTGCATTAAACGTTTTGCACAAAGTATCTGCGCTGATACCGTCTAGATCGATCCACTCATTTAACCAATTTTTTGTAACGATCATCTAAACTGCTCCAATAATCTCGTATCACCCTCAAACAATGAGCGTAAATCACCGATACGGTGAATCAACATCGCAAACCGCTCAACCCCAAGACCGAACGCATAGCCGCTGACATTTTCATATCCGACCGCTTTAAAGACATTCGGATCGACGATACCGCATCCGAGGACTTCAAGCCAACCGGTTTTTGAACATACGCGACACCCCTCACCGCCACAAAAAATACAGCTGATATCGACTTCGGCAGAAGGCTCCGTGAACGGAAAGAAACTTGGACGGAAACGTACTTCGACCTCTCCAAACATTGTTTTCAAAAAGTCTTCAAGGATAAATTTGAGATTAGCAAAGGAGACTTTACCAGCCTCTTCAACAACAAGACCCTCAACCTGATGAAACATCGGTGTATGGGTAATATCGTAGTCACGACGAAATACCGCGCCAGGTGCGATCATACGGATCGGAGGCTGGGTGCTAAGCATAGTGCGAATTTGTACCGGAGAGGTATGAGTACGCAATAACATCGAATCTTTAAAGTAAAAAGTATCCTGCATATCACGTGCCGGATGGTATTTAGGGAGATTCAACGCTTCAAAATTATGAAAATCATCTTCGACCATCGGTCCGGTTTGAACCGAAAAATTCATCGCAGTGAAATATTCGACGATGCGATCCATCGTCTCCATTACCGGGTGGAGCGATCCTCTCTGTGATGTTGGTGAAAAAAGGCTGACATCAAGAGCTTCCGCCTTCATTGTCGTTTGCAAATGCTCCATCGCCAAAAAGAGTTTACGATCCAACAACAGAGCATTTAAGCCCTCTTTGTGGATATTTAGCTCTTTAGCGAATGTCCCTTTTTCAGCATCAGGGATATCTTTCATACGGGCGAACTCAGCGTTCATAATCCCTTTTTTTCCGAAAATTGAGATTCGGATCTCTTCGATTTTATCGATCGTATCGGCCGATTTTATAGCGTCATACCACTCTTGCAAAATAGAGTCTCCATTGTGATTTTCTGAAAGCGTAAAAATAGATCTTTACAATTTTAATGAAAGGGCTTTCAATTTAGAGTATATTGTAGTCAAATCTCTTTTATAAATAGCTTCAAGGGACAAACCATCCCCCCCCCCCCCCCCCCCCCCCCCCCCCCCCCCCCCCCCCCCCCCC
>CAZKJU010000110.1:0-6426 GCA_964553185.1 uncultured Sulfuricurvum sp. | reverse complement strand
CAATCGCTTATCTGGCGCGGTGCAATGATCATGAAAGCGATCGAGCAGTTCTTGCGTGACATCATGTGGTCTGATTTGGATTGTCTTGTTATCGATATGCCTCCGGGTACCGGTGACGCACAGCTCACGTTGGCACAAAGTGTTCCGGTAACGGTCGGTGTTACAGTAACTACTCCTCAGATGGTATCTCTCGATGATTCACGCCGTAGTCTTGATATGTTCAAAAAACTCAATATCCCTATCGCGGGAGTGGTTGAAAATATGTCTGGATTTATCGCTCCCGATACCGGTGTAGAGTACGATATTTTCGGTAAAGGGACCTCTAAAGCGATGGCAGATCAGTTCGAAACTTGTATCCTTGCTGAGATTCCAATCGAACCTTCTATCCGCACAGGGGGAGACGAAGGAAAACCGGTTACCTACTATGCACCGACCTCTGAAACGGCAAAACGTTATATGAAAGCAGCCGAAGATTTATGGGCAACGATTGAGCAAATCAATGCCGATGGCGGTGTCGATAATCAAGCAATCCAACCGAATACCCCTCCGGGCGTATCTGCGTGCTCAACAGCTGCTGCTCCAAAACAAGAAGCACCTGCTTCCGGCGGAAGCTGCGGCACCGGTTGTGGCTGTCACTAACCTCTTTATTTTCCCCTTGAATTGAGGGGAAAACTCATCTTTTTTATAACTCTAATCTTTTTTTCAGTATAATCGACTACATTACGTAACGAAGTCAGGAATAATGAAAAAAAAGAGTACATTTTTTACCCTCTCCCTCTCTATCATCTCCATAATCATTTTGTTTGTTGTAATTTTAGCTGCAACGTTTCGCTATATGGGATTGAATTCTGCGCATAGCAGAGCAGAACTAGCCGGAAATATTGTGCGCGAATCATTAACGTCTCATATGATTACGGGGAGTTCCGATTATCAAGAGAAACTATTGAAACAAATCGGTGCATTAGAGGGGATAAGGGGCGCTTGGGTGGTACGTTCCGAATCGCTTACTCGCCAATATGGACAAGGTATCCATCCACAAGAAGCGCGCGATGATATAGATCATGCGGTACTGCGAAGCGGGAAACCCGTTAATAATGTTTCAGGAACATTGTTTTCTGATACCCTCTATCGTCTCTCAATTCCCTATGTCGCTACAGCAGAACAGGGCAAAATTGATTGTTTGAGCTGTCATGATGCTAAAGTGGGTGATGTATTAGGCGTTGTATCGATAGAGATGGAGATTAATGATCTCAAAGTAAGCGGTTTAGTTGCCGCTATCATCGCTATCATGTTTTTAATCACTTTGGGTATTTATCTCCTCAAGAGTGTTCGTCGCTTTATTAAATCGTACAAAGAGACACTTGATGATGTTGCCGTAACGATGGAGAGGGCAGAAGGGGGCGATTATTCCCATCGTGTTACACAGAGTGAGAATGCGGATGGACACCATGCCGCGATGTGGACCAACTCTTTGATGGAAAAATTAGAGACTACCCTCATTGAAAGCAGTGAGAAGATGGGTTCATTAATTCAGTTGGATAAGCCCAATACCGATCCTATGTATACGCTGCAAATGGGAGTCCATCAGCTCTATGAAGTGGAACGCTTCCGAAAAGCGATCGAGAAAGATCAAAATATTGAAGAGGTTTACGGACGGATTATTGCGTTGCTCCGAACCCGATGGAATTTGAATGATTTTAATATTTTAGAAGTAAATCCTCTGGATAAATCGACCCATGTGGTACACAGTGAAAAGACACTTTTGTGTGATGCTGCGAGCGGATGCCGCGCCGATCGGACAACGGATGTTGTAGACTCAACAGGATGTGAAGCTGCGTGTCCGAAGATGATAGATCCAAGTGCCCATTATATATGTCGAAGTTATCCTATCGTCGATGAACTTGATATAGTGATCTCATTGGTGAGTTATGATGAGCGTGATATCGGAAAATTTCGTTTGGTATTGGAACAATTGGGAAATTATATCAATGCTTCACGCCTGCAAATCATTAATAAAAAGTTACAAAATACCGTTCGTATCGATCCCCTTACACGACTATACAATCGTGCTTATCTCGAAGAGTTAAGTAAATTGATAAATGCTCAGTCAAAACGTATTATGATCCCTTATGGGATATTGATGGTGGATATGGATGGGTTTGATGCCATTAATCACTCGTATGATACCAATGTCGCCGATGAAGTGATAAAAGCGATGGCCCGTAACATTCAAGAGACGCTTCTGCAAGGCGATATTCTCATCCGTTACGGCGGAGATACCTTTGCTGTGGTTTTGTATGACTATGAGGCACATAGAGTTCAAGAGACAGCAGAGACAATTCACACTCTCTTTAAAAAGAAAATTCGTGTCAATACGTATGCTATTTTGAAAACAGTTAGTATCGGTATCGTCTTTTTCCCTGAACAAACTCACGATATGATTGAGGGGATTGAGTTTGCGAAACGGGCGTTACTGGAAGCTAAACATGAGGGGGGTAATTGCTCTCTTGTTTATGATGCGAAAACAATGCTTATCTAAACATTCAGTCTAAAGTCTCCTGTGTCTTTTGCACAGGAATTGCTTTGGTTTAGAATTTATCTCCACCGCTAAACATTCGATCTTCAAACTCAATAACACGGTTACGCCCAGTGTGTTTACCCTCATAGAGTGCTAAGTCGGCGAATTTGATCACCTTCCAAATCGAATCGGCCTGAGATGGAAAATGGGCGATACCGATACTGAGAGTTTTTTCAATCGTATCATTACCGAACTGGAATTTTTTCTCATTAAAGCGTGTACGGATTTTTTCTGCCACTTGAACAGCACCCTCAGGGGTTGTGTTGTAAAGAAGGATCAAGAACTCTTCCCCACCATATCGGATAGCAAGATCTGCTTTTCGGATGCTATCTTGGAGGATATCGGAAAGAGTTTTGATAACAATATCTCCTGAATCATGGCCATAGGTATCATTGATCATTTTAAAATAGTCGATATCAATCATCAAAATAGCGTATGTTATATGGGATCGTAGTGCTTGTTCTGAACTTTTGTCGATAAATTCTTCTAGAAAACGGCGATTATAGAGGCGTGTAGCCCCATCGCGGAGGGATGAATCCCGTAATTTATCCATGAGGGTTCGACTCTCAATGACCGCTTTCGCGGATTCAAAGTAGTTTTTGATGCTTGGGAGTGATAAATTCATTTGCTCGATCTCTTGGGCATTTTTTGCCGAGAATGAGAGAATCAGAGCCAAATCATCATTTATATTAAAGGGAATACACGAGTACTCTTTATCCTCCGCACAATTGGTGCACAGATTTGGGAAATCAGTTGAATAGACATCACTGGCGGTTCGGTAAGCACGACACTCCATCGCATCTTTATCGGCAATTGGCAAACAAAAGCTTTTGTGGTCGGTAATATGAATCAGTTTGCGCTCTTTAGAGTTTTTATCCACTTCGTAGAGGGCAAAATGAGTAAAATTGAATTTCTCTTTCAAGACATAAACAAAGCGTTCATAAATAGCATCTTTGGTACTGTCGAGTTCGATCGTTTTTTTGAATTTGTAAACATCGGAGAGCTCTTGGATAATGATACCGGCAGTACTGAGCGGATCACTGCAGGAGATATTGGAACGTGATGCAAAAGTATTGAGATTGTGTTTGATTCCTCCAAAAGTATCTTCCATTTTTTGAAACAGGGTATTCATTTGTTCGGCGACTTCGCTTCCTGCATCTTTGAGGGTGGTGGTAAAACGGAAGGTAAAATCTCCTGTACGTGCCCGTTTGATCCCTTGTTGAAGGTTTTCAAACAGTTTCATATAAGGTTTAAAATAATAATTGGTCACCCAGAGTGCAATAATGATAAACACCACATTGATTGCAAAAATTTTCGCAATTGTCATAGCACCAGTTTGGCGGATCTCATTGATATTAAATTCCATACTGATTGCCCCGAGAACATCTCCCTCTTTAGCATTGTGACAGCTAAGACAGTTTGGATTTCCGTAGGCTGTTGCAATGTAAGGGATAGTTACCCTTAACACAGCATTTTGAGCATCTTCTCGAATTTCACGAATAATAATCCCTTCTTTGAGAACCTTTTGATCGATAGTATCACGAGGATGTTCGTTTTGTAGACCTTCTCCATGTTGCTTGACAACATTTTCAGATCGGACGATCCACAGTTTTTGTACATCTTTAATGTTCGCAATATTTCCAAGAAAAAATTCTCGTTTATCCATGATCCCGTTGACCATATGGGCAGTCAAACCGTCACGGACAATTTCAGCGGTCATTTTTGATTTTTCAATGGCATTGTTGTAGCCGTAATCGCGGAAGTTGAGAGCAACGTTGGTAATGGTAGCAACGGCGAGCCCGATAAGCATCAAGGCGACGATAAACAAGATTTTTCGGTTGGTATTCATATTAGGGTACCTTATAAATAAATAGACATTTTCAGGAGAAGAAAGTACTTACAATAGCTAAATAATTTTTAAAGTTAGATGAAAGTGGAGCGATGTGTTAAGGTCTATTCGACCGTAACACTTTTGGCGAGATTTCGAGGCATATCAACATCGTTTCCTAAGCGGATAGCAATCTCCATAGAGAGAAGTTGTAAGACAACCATCATTTCAAAAAATTCAATCATATAATCTTCTGAATGTTTTGTCCGAATATGATCATCGGCTTTGTCAAAATCAAGAGGACTGATGGAACAGATGGTCGAGTCACGTGCACTTAGCTCTTCGATATTGCTTTTGGTTTTGTCATAAAGTTTATGTTCAGGCAACAATGCAATCGTAAAGAGCTCAGGGTCGGCAAGGGCGATAGGGCCGTGTTTCATCTCTCCGCTCGGATATCCTTCCGCGTGCAGATAACTGATCTCTTTGAGTTTTAAAGCACCCTCAAGTGCCAGTGGGAAAAAGACATCTCGGCCGATAAAGAAAAATCCATGCCCGTGGAGATAGCGTTTACTTAGACGGCGAAGTTGCTCATGCAGTGCATTATCCACGGCTACCGATGCGGGGAGAGTACGGAGTAGGCTGATTTGGCGTTGAATTTCAGAGGTCTCGAGTGTTTTACGCTCACTTGCGAGATGGAGGCTGAGCATCCATAATACACATACTTGGGTTGCGAATGCTTTGGTTGAGGCTACCCCCTTTTCGATCCCCGCACGTGTCAAGATGGAGGCATCGGCAAGTCGAACCATTGAGGAGTTGTCAACGTTACAAATAACCATAGTTTTCAAACCGAATTTTTTGGCCATTTTGAGACTCTCTAGAGTATCGGCTGTCTCGCCGCTCTGGCTGATGACGACGAAAAGGGTATCGGGAGTGAGAAATGGTTCACGGTAACGAAATTCACTGGCGATTTCGACGGAAGTTTTAATTTTACCATGGCGTTCAAAGAGATAACTCGCAACCAATGCGGCATGATAGCTGGTGCCGCAGGCGCACAGTTTGATTTCGTTGATCCCCTCGAATAAACTGCTTTCTAACTCTTCGAAATAGACACTCTCATCACGTAGTCGTCCCAACAATGTATCAGCAAGAACGGTACTCTGCTCATAAATCTCTTTTTCCATAAAAAAACGAAAACCCTCTTTTTGGGCAGAGAGTTTATTTTCTGAGAGGGGGGTGAATCGAAGGGTTACCGGAGTATTGTGTACATCAAACAGTGCAACCGATTCGGCAGATGCATAGCCGTAATGGCCGTCTTCGAGATAGATCACTTCGTGGCATTTGCCGATCAGTGCGGCATCGGAAGATCCGAAAAGTGTTTCGTTATCGCGATTACGGCCGATGATCATAGGAGAGCCGTGTTTTGCAAAGAAAATAGTCCCTTCCGCATCGGCATTAACGAGTAAAATCGCATATGCTCCGTGGAGCTGAGAGAGGGTTTGCTGGAAAGCTTCAAAAGGGGAAGCCGCAGTTTTGAGCTGATATTCGAAAAGATGGACAATCACTTCGGTATCAGTTTGGCTTAAAAACTGAATCCCCTGTGAAGTAAGCATCATTTTAAGCTCTTGGTAGTTTTCGATAATCCCGTTGTGGACAACATAGGAGTTTTGTCCCAAATGAGGGTGGGCATTGAGTTCGGTCGGTTTACCGTGTGTCGCCCAGCGGGTGTGTCCGATACCGACTGAGAACCCTGTACTCTCAAAATTTTGGGCTTTTTCTTCGAGATTGATCAGTTTTCCGACGGCTTTAAAAAGGGAAAAGTTCCCTTGTTGCAGTACGGCTATCCCTGCTGAATCGTATCCGCGATATTCGAGTTCACGAAGTCCGTCGATCAAAATCTGTTTAACCGGCTTGACTCCGATGTATCCAACAATACCGCACATAATTACACCTCTACTAATTTACTGATTATTTCGCGCGCATTATCGCACATTCTATTTTGTTTTTCAATTAAGAAGTGATC
>CAZKJU010000109.1:0-6590 GCA_964553185.1 uncultured Sulfuricurvum sp. | reverse complement strand
TGATTGAATCGTTTTGGCGTTTTGGGTGACATCCTCCCCTTCCACACCGTCCCCACGGGTGATCGCCTGCACCATGACACCGTTCTCATAAATCAGATTGAGACTTGCCCCGTCAAATTTGGGTTCGCAGTAAAAACGGACATCACCATAGACTTTGGTGATGCGGTTGACCCACGTTTCCAACTCGTCGCGGTTGAAGAGATCCTCTAAACTCCACATACGGCTCAGATGTTGTGCTTTGTCAAATTTATCCTGCGGTATATCCCCTACCCGCTGTGTCGGGGAATCGATGAGAATATGGCCAGGATTTTGTGCTTCATAGGCTACGACTTTGTGATAAAGGATATCATACTCTTCATCCGTCGTGATAGGATCATCGAGAACATAATAGTGATAGGAGTATTTTTGAAGTTTTTTTACAGAATTCTGGTATTCAGTTTGGGTCATTTTTTATCTTTAGTACGTAACTTTTAATCATATTCTACTGGTAATTCACTGATAGCACTCTCAATACGGTGCCAAAGTTTTGCCTCATCTTCTTGCAAAATTTTTGCTTCATTAATCTGAAACGCATTTAACTCTTTAGCGATGGTATCACGGATCTCTTTAGCATTATCATTGCCTCTCGCTACCGCCATGTTTAACAATGCGTAAGAAACAATAGAGTCCTTTGAAATATTTTGGGCGATTCCAAATACTAATCCGAGATTCATCAAAGCTAGCGGTTCTTTTTGCTGGGCAGCTTTAAAATACCAGCGAATCGCTTTAAATGGATCTTTTTTAGCCTCATACAAATTACCTAGCCATGTTTGTGCAGGAGCATACCCTTGCTCAGCCGATTTTATATACCATTTCAACGCTTCATTCGTATTTCTTTCGACTCCGTATCCTTCGGAATACAACATTCCTAAAGCGGCTTGTGCAGGGGCGAAATCTTGTTCAGCCGATTTCATGTACCATTTTAATGCTTCAGAATAATCTTGTTCTATCCCTTTCCCAAAATCGTACATTACACCTAGGTTGTACTGGGCATCAGGATCACCTTGTATAGCAGCTCGATGATACCAATGGGTAGCTTCTACAAAATTTTGGGTTATCCCTTTACCCTTTTCATACATCCAACCTAATGCATTTTGAGCATCTTGATTTCCCTGAGCTGCCGATTTTTGGTACCAATAAAAGGCTTGTTCATCATCTTGCGCAATCCCTACACCATATTCGTACATTTCACCTAAACTAACTTGGGAGGGAGCATACCCGTTTTCAGCAGCTCTTTTGTACCATAAGAGAGCTTTTTCATAATCTTGGTCAACGTACGAACCTAATGCATACATCCTGCCAAGTTTGTTCTGTACCTCTACATCCCCTCGTTCTGCGTCTTTGAGCATTTTATTAAAATTCAACACATTCAGCAGTGGACGGACAAGATTCGAAAACATCTTATACTCCTAAACACTCAAATATTTTTATATTTTAACTCAAAAATCTCTTTATTAGAGTTTAACAACTTTCGCCCCAAATCCACCCAAATGTTGCAGCGCATCGGTAAAGGCTTTAACACTCGGATGAACTTTTATCTCACTCCCTCTCTCCTGAGAGGAAGTGTCTATATATCAGTTGTATTCCTACTTGAAAAGTCAGAACGAGAGATCTTTTTGATTTATTCCGATTGATAACTAATCAAGTCCATCTTTGCTGCTTGTTCACGAATCGGAATTAATGCTTGATACGCATCAGAATTGAACCAATTGTTTAACGCATCCATGTTTGGAAAACGAATCACTACACAATCGGTATGCTGATAGTTACCGCCAAGTACTTGTAATTGTTTTCCGCGAAATACAAGCTCTCCCTCCCAAGGAGTTAACGTTGCAGGAACTTTACTACGATATTCAGCCCATTTATCCTGATCGATAACCGTAATATTTCCTATGATATATGCTGTTTTCATTTTAATTCTTTCTCGCTCTCACTCACCCTGAGAGGCATGAAATTTTGTTGATTAATCAAAGAAGTGATAACAATACTCTCTTCTTGAATCATGTATACGATAACGTAACCTCGAAAAACCAAATCACGTACCTGTTCATCATCGTAATAGATCGATTTTCGACATCGATACGGCATATCGACCAATGATTTACATTGCGCTATCAGGTCATGTCTAAATTCTCGCGCCGCTCTGGGTTTATCTTCGGCTATTGTTCTGATCTGCTCGATCAAAGCAGCCATGAATTCAGGATCAAATTCAATCTTCATAACGCGCTAACGCTTCGTCTAACATTTTTTCTGCATCATCGAGTGAGTAAGTTTTTACTTTTCCGCTTCGCAACGCTTCAACTTGACGCGCAACCATTCGTTTATCCGCTTCAAACTGTCTTTGCTGAATCTCTTGTTCAATCAGGTTTTCGAGTTCATCGTTGCGTAGTAAAACAAAATCGAGTTTATTGTTTTTGAGGACACCGATTTTTTCTACTTCATGATTGGCGAGTTTGGATAGGACAGCTCCGAAGTTTTTGGCAACATCGGTTGAACTCATCAGTTCGTTGGGTTTGTAAGCAACCATCGTAATCTCCCGTGTAATCTTACGGAATATTATACAGGTTTTTTAGAAAGTTTCAAAATAGTGCTTATCATTGCTAGTAAATAAAGTAGCCTGTCCCCTTTTTCCTCATTCTATGTATTTGAAAGAATCTGGTTGTTTATATTTATTGAGCATATCTGGGTTTTCTTGCACAACTTTGAAGAAAAAATTTGCCATTTCATGTTTTATACGTCTTAAAAACTCTTCAAGTCTTCTCAGTTCGTTTTGTTCAAAATGTAGCCCTTCATTGAACTGAAAATGAGGAATATTAAAACCACCATCCATTGAAAAAGTACTCACTCTAAAGTGCATTTCTTCTTCATCCGAATGAGCAACGATTTTTCTTCGTAAATTTAAAATCTTTTCTACTAATGATTTTTCATCATTTGAAAGCTTGATACCAAGAGCATTTAACCCTATTGTTGTACTACCCCTTGTAGTTTCAAATGGTCTTGCCAATGAAATAATCAGATTAGATTCATAGCAGCGAAATCTACGTAATGAAACTTTGTCATATTTTTCATCAAAATCACAATCTTCTAGAAGAAATGTAAGTGCAGATAAAGCTTGCTGAAAATCCCACATAGAATATATTGCACGAATTAGTTGTGATTCCGTAATCTTCATGCTTTTAGAGCCTCACCACTTTCGCCCCAAATCCACCCAAATGTTGCGGAGCATCGGCGAAACTCTTGACACTCGGATGAGCTTTTAGAAACTCTTTGACCGCGAAGGAGAGTTTCCCCGTCCCGATACCGTGATAGATAATCACCTCATCGAACCCTTGGAGCAATGCATCCGAGAGAAATTTGTCCATCCGCTCGCACGCCTCCTCGCCTCGCAACCCGTGGAGGTCGAGTTTGAGACCGCTTTTTTGATCGACTTGCGACGTAACAGTGACTTTTGGCTTTTTCGGGAGATTACCGCTCGGCTTGAGATCGGTGAGTTTCACCCGCAACCGCATCCCCTCTACCTCGATCATCGCATCTTTGGCTCCCACACTCACGATGCTACCGCGTTGTGAGCGGTATTTCACCGCCTGCCCTACTTCGTATTTGATCGGTTCCGGTTCGGCGATTTTGGGAACTTCGACTTTGGGGAGTTTTGCCTGCGCCTTGTTGAGCTGTCGGTGGATGGCTGCCATATCATGACCCCGCGCCGCCTCTTTGGCTTCGCGGATGGCGATGTCGTATTCGGTGTGTAGACGGTTTTTTTCCTTGTCCAATTCAGCTCGCAGATGCTCACGCGCCTCTTTGAGATCACGCTCTTGCGCAACCAATGCATCGAGTTTTTCATCGACCGCACGGTTTTTCCGCTTTAGCTCCCGCTCCAGTTCACTCCCCCGCTCGATGAGGACACTCAGTTTTTCGTGGTTTTCGCCATAGAGGGCTTTGGCACGGGTGATGATGGCGGGATTAATCCCATAGCGCGACGCCGTCTCGAACGCGTAACTCTTCCCGATCACCCCTTGTAAAAACTCATAGGTCGGAAGACGTCTCTCTTCATCGTACAATGCCGCCATCAGCTCCACATCGTCGCGATCCGCCATCAATGCGGCGAGCCATTTATGGTGGGTGGTGACAATAATCTTTTGACCCCTCTTAATCAGCTCATCGAGGACAATGGCAAAGAGTGCCGCCGCCTCGTCGCTGTCGGTTCCCAGTTCGATCTCATCAACCCCGACGAGGGCGCTTTTGTGTTCAAAGAGGTGGCTAAACTGCACCATCCGTCCCGCAAAGGTGGAGATGTCGTTGCTCACGCTCTGAGGATCGTCGATCACCGCTTCGATCCGCTTGAAACTACCGATGCGCGATTTGTTAGCGTTGATCTTCATCGGGATGAGATATTTCGCCATCAATGCCGCCGAAAGGAGCGATTTAAGAAGCATCGTTTTACCCCCCGCATTCACCCCCGTGATCATCAGGAGGTTGGAGCGGAAATCGACACTGATCGGTTTGGGTTTATGGATGGCGGGATGGGAGAACTCTTCGAGGATCACATCGGCGTTGTTTTGGGGTTTGAGGATCGCGAAATCACGTGCGCGGGCAAACAATACTCGCGCCTGATAGTGGTCGTAGCGCTCAAACTCACGATCGATAAAACCGATAAACGGGACGAGGTTGGAGAGCTTCGCCGAAAACCGTTTCGCGTATTCATAGAGCTTGGTTTCACGCTCTTGCATCACATAGCGAAGCTGCTCTTTGGAGCGAAGTACCGAATCGGGGGCAACATAGAAAAATCCCGCCCCCGTCCGTCCGACGACGGAGCCTTTGAGGACATGGTTGAACCCGCCGCGTACCAAGAGGGTCTCTTCGTCGTTGATGTAGTGAATCTGGGTATCGACGAGGTAAGGGGTCAGTTTTTGGGTGTGAAAGAAGCGCTTGATTGAGTCGTTGATCTCGGTTTTGATCGCTTTGATCCGTATCGAGATTTTGTGTAACTCCTCGTCGCGCGATTCGATGAAGTTCCCCTCATGGTCGAAATACTCTTCGATCTCGTTAAAGGGTTCGGGGATGATGATCGTCCCCATCCACTCGCCGATAATCCCCGCAAAGTTTTGGTTGCGCATGAGTCTGAAATAACGGACGACTTTGAGCAATTCGAAAATATCGTCAAAGCGTAAAACCCCCTGCTTTTTGAGGTGGTTGATGATGCTCTCGAAAGGGATACTCTTCGGCGGTGCTTTGAACTCCAATGCATCGAGGGCTTGGATATAGCGGTAGTGCCGTTCCTGATCCCCCGGTATCGCGATGTTTTGTTCACGGGAGAAAAAGTGCTCCAAAGAGGAGATATGAGGGAGAAGATCGAGTTTACCGAAAAGCTCGGCGAGGTTAGCGGAGAGGCGGCTCATTCGCACTCACGGACGTTGATGATTTGCTGATAATGGGGAGTCTCTTTCAACCCAACAAAACTTTGCGTTCCGACACTGTAATCGAACGTTGTCGTATTAACATCGATCCCATGACAAACCAGAGTCTCGCCACTGCGGTATTTTTGTTCGATAGAAACTACTTTTTCACGCTCACGGTCACTTTGAATATTATAGGCAATGGCTGTTGCAATAATCATAGCAACAATGAGTGAAATGACCCCTTTTTGTTTTCCGCTAAGCTCCGTAAAATAGTGCATTAACGCAAACACAAGGGCAACAAGTCCAAACCATAACGCATAGCCCATAATTTACTTGGTTCCTCTGAGCTGATAAGTCAAATCCCCTGCTCCGAATCCGACGATGAGATCACGATCATACGTTTGAACCACGGTATCACCGATAACCGTTTCGATCGTATCACCCGCGCGGTGGAGTTTGTCGCTCATTGTCAGGTTATAGTGCCCGAAACGACCTACGAAATCGATCTCACGCGCCTCTTCACTTGCCGCCCATACAGGGAGGATAACGAGTTCATCACACCCCTCGAAACACGCTACGAACGCATCGAGATTATCGATAGTGCGAGAGTATTTATGCGGTTGCCAGATAGCAATAATCCGTTTAAACCCTTTGAGTTCCGCGTAGATTTTGAGTGATTCCATCGTCGCTTTGATCTCGGTCGGATGGTGGGCGTAATCGTCGATGATGACACGATCCGAACCTTTGAAAATCACATCGAACCGTTTTTTAATTCCCTTGAAATGGAGGAGATTTGCACGAATTGCCGCAACGCTCATCGTCTGAGCCGCCGCTAAAATCGCCAAAGAGGCATCCATCGCGATGTGTTCACCAAATCCCCACACTTCAAATTCTCCCATATTTTTGAGGGTAAAGCGGGTGTAAGGTTCATCATCGAGGAGGATATAGTTGATGTTCGTGATATCTTGACTCGGGTAAAGGCGTATTGCATCGCACGTCAATGTCGCCATAAACGGATCCTCAGCGTTGATGACCCGCACAGGAGCCATCTCGACGAAACGGCGATAGGCGTTATGAAATTCATCGATATTGTAGTGGTAGTACTCCATGTGCTCGGGTTCTGCATTGGTGACGATGGAGCAGTACGGATTGGAG
>CAZKJU010000108.1:0-6837 GCA_964553185.1 uncultured Sulfuricurvum sp. | reverse complement strand
TTCATCGCAAAAATCGCATCGGCGACGATCTCTTCGTTAAACGCCCACAGATCCTCGATACTCCCGCCGCCACGCCCGACGACGACGGCATCCGCATTCAGCGTATCGGCATATCTCAGAGCATCCGCGATTTGTGCTGCCGCACGTTCCCCCTGTACCAATACATCGAGTACGATGAGCTTCACCATCGGCCATCGATGTGAGGCAACCCGCTGCATATCCTGTAACGCCGCCCCCGTCGCGGAGGTGACCAAAACGATGGTTTGGGGGAATTTCGGAAAGCTTTTTTTGCGGGTCGGATCAAAATACCCTTTGGCTTCGAGACGAAGTTTGAGCTGTTCGAACGCCACCGCCAAAGCACCCGCACCGTAGGGTTCGGCACTAAAAGCGTTGATCTGATATTCGCCTCGCGGTTTGTAGAGCGACAATGCCCCGTGCAAGATGATATGCGCCCCCTCTTCGAGAGAGAACTTCAGCCGTGCGGCATTGCCTTTGAACATCACACATTTAATGGCGGAATCGTTGTCTTTCAGGGTGAAGTAGATGTGTCCGCTGCCGTGTTTGGTGACGCGGGAGAGTTCCCCCTCGACGCTGACAAATTCAAAAGAGGTCTCTAAAAGTGTCTTGATCTGCTCATTTAACGAGGAGACACTAAGTGTTGTTGACATTATTATTCACGACATCCGAGCAAAGCCCGCATGTCTACGCTAACGCTAAGTTCTCTTCGGCAGAGTGCCCAGTGCACTTGTGCACTACTTTTTATTTTCATAGTTTGCGGGCGATCATCAAGGTCGAAATGTCCATCGAAAAGCTTTTGGTGTAAAGCATCTCAAATCCTGCCGCTTCGAGTTCGGCTCTCATTTTTGCCACCGTCAAAAATCCCTCGATAGAGTCTGGGAGGTAGCGGTACGCTTCGTAGTTGTTAGAGATCAATCCGCCGATACGAGGGAGGACGTTGTTCATGTACCAATCGCGTACTTTTCCGAGCATGGAAGGATTTTCATTTTTCATAAATTCGAGGATGACAACCAAGCCGCCGCTTTTCAGGACGCGGTTAAATTCGCGCAATCCTGCTTCACGTTCCACGACGTTGCGGATACCATACGAGATACTGATAATATCGGCACTGCTATCAGGCTTTGGAAGTTCTGTTGCAGGTGCGATATGAAATGACATCTGGGGAAATTTTTCTCGACCGACGCCGACCATCCCCTCACTAGGATCGACACCGACGATTTCAGCCACGCTTATTCCTGCTTTATCGGCGCGACGTTTCCAGTACCCCATCATGTCGCCCGTACCGCACGCAACGTCTACAATCGAATCAATGCTTTTCGTAGAGCAATAACCAAATGCCAAATCACATGCCTTACGACGCCAAAAGGTATCAACACCCATACTTAATACCCGATTAGCACGGTCATACGTTGGTGCAATATCATTGAACATCGAGACGATTTTTTCTTGTTTGGTCATAAAGATTCCTATTTTTTCTTCATCCAAAGGATAATATTATCGGTGATTTTAGCGTGCAGTACCTCAAAATCCTCTTGTATCGTTCCAAGACTTTGTGTTCCACCGCCGATTTTAGGTGCGATGTAACTGAGATACCAATCGCATACATCACGACTTGCCTCAAACATCCCGAGCCCCCCCTCGATCATCACGAGACTATACTCTTTAATTCGTTCTAAATCAGGTGCTATAAATACCTGACGATCAGGAACACTAAAGAGCGGGATAGTAGTATCAAATTCCCTATTGTGTGAATAAATCAGTATATCAGGGGCTTGGCCGTTCACCAACCGTGCATCAAGCGTCGGACGATCATGCCGTACCGTATTGCCGCCGATGACGATCAGATCACACCGATCACGAAGAGCATGTACATGCTCTCGAGACATTGTGGAGCTGATTGTACCGTTATCAATCGTTCCATCTAAACGCTGTGCCCATTTGAAAAAAACAAAGGGGCTGTTTTGCCATTTTAAAAATGGCTCCAACAATTTTTTCCCCTCTGATTCCATTACACTGAAAGTACATTTAATCCCTCCATTTTCGAGGATATTCCCCCCATTGGCAGCTACTGGGTTTGGGTCTTTGCACGCAATAAAAAGCTCTTTGATCCCCAAATCCCGGATTAGTAATGCACAGGATGGTGTTTTACCGCTATGCGAACACGGTTCCAGCGTCACTGCCATCGCAACCGTGTTAAATAACCCCTTATGATGGATTCGGAGATAATCGTGTATCTGATGAGCATCATCACACTCAACAATAGCATTATCCCCTGAGAGGATTGTGTAAGCATCCCGTAGAGCATACACTTCGGCATGAGGACCGCCTGCTTTTTTATGGGCACCAACGGATAGTACAGAGCCATTTTCAGAGATACAAACAGCACCGACGGCGGGATTTGGAAAAGTGAGAAGTTGATATTCCCACGCCGCATCAAGGGCACGGGACATAGCATGAGTTGTAGAGATGGTATTCATCACCACTCGAAGTAGGTTTTAGCCTTGCTGATAGAGCGAAAAGGGATTCGTTTTTCACCATCTTCTTTGGTTTTGAGGATCACCTCGTCGTTTTCAACACCGAGGACTTCACCCTCAAATTTTTCTTTAGCAATAGTACTAAAAGAAGCTTTTTCACCGACCGATTGGGCAAAATGTTCCAAGGTTTTCAATTTACGTTCAATCCCAGGGCTGCTCACTTCCAAACGATACTCACCGCCAACGGGAGAGGTAACGTCGAGAAGTGGAGATATCAGATGAGTGGCTTCAACACATTGATCGAGCGTAACTCCACCCGGTGCGGTAACACTGACACGATAAATCGTGTTTTCGTTTTCGTTTAAAACAGCCGTATCGTAAAGAGACAAGCCGATCGATTCGACCATTTTTTTGATGTCAGATTCAAGACTCATCTTTTTTCTCCTTGGCAATTTTGGCAAATAGTGCCTCGATATTTTGACTTCGTTTGAGAGTATCGTCAAATACAAACGTCATACGGGGACTGCGAAACCACCCTTGATCTTTCATGCAGTGTTCTTCGATGATAGGGCGGGCTTTTTCAAGCAGTTTCAAAAATGCTGATTGCTCTTGCGGCGTGTAATCATGCGGATCAAGATAAACTTTCGCATCGCTGCGGCCGCGTGAACAGTGAACATCGATCACATCCACTTCACGCACACGTGCGTCGGAGAGTTGTGAAATCGCTTCGGGGATCAATTCTTTGAGGATTGATTCCGTACGCTTGACTTTGATTTGTGCCGGTGTCACAGGGATACTTTAGTCTCGATTTTTTTGAAGGTTTCGATAACGTCACCCACTTTGACATCGGTGTAGCCGTTGAGAACAACACCACAATCCATCCCTTTACTAACCTCTTTCACATCGTCTTTGAAACGACGGAGTGAGGTGAGATCACCTTCATGGATAACAACACCCTCACGGATAACGCGAACCATTCCACCGCGTACGAGTTTACCGTCAACAACCACACATCCTGCAATGGTTCCGCCACCTTTTGGCATTGGGAATGTATCACGAACTTCCGCTTGTCCAGTATTCTCTTCACGGAATTGTGGAGCCATCATACCGCCGAGCAACAATTTGACATCGTCAATCAACTGGTAAATGATAGAGTAGGTTTTGATCTCTACACCCATTTGTTTCGCCATAGCATTAACATTACCCGTTGGACGGACGTTAAAGCCAAGGAGTGCACAGTTTTCACTATTGTTAACCAGTGCAACGTCATTTTCGGTGATACCACCGACACCGCTGGAGATCACTTCTACTTTGACCTCTTCATTTCGCAACTCTGCAAGCGCCGACTTGATCGCTTCGAGTGATCCGTGAACGTCGGTTTTGAGAACCACTTTAAGAGCTTTCAAGCGTCCTTCTGCAATCAATGAACCAAGCTCATCCAACGTGGTTTTCGTACTGTGCGAAAGTTCACGGTGACGATCATATTCAGCACGTTTTTGAGCCACTTCACGCGCTTCACGATCGCTCTCCATCGCCATCATCACTTCACCCGATGGCGGTACGTCACTAAGTCCGACTACAACAGCGGTTTGGCTCGGTCCGATCTCTCTAAGCTGTGCTTTACGGTCACTGATCAATGCACGAACACGCCCATAAGCACCGCCACACACGATGTTATCTCCAACATGAAGGGTTCCATTTTGAACGATAACGGTTGCAACCGGTCCACGCCCTTTTTCAAGTGTAGACTCAACAACCACTGCTTTTGCCATTACATCAGGGTTTGCTTTTAGCTCCATCACTTCAGATTGGAGCAAGATCGCTTCTAAAAGCTCATCAATACCGGTCATCGCTTTAGCTGATACTCCGACAAACTCGATATCTCCGCCCCACTCTGTAGGATTAAGTCCGAGTTCCGCCATTTGTGCTTTTACCATATCAGGGTTAGCACCTGGTTTGTCCATTTTATTCACGGCAACGATAACCGGAACTTTGGCATCTTGTGCATGTTTTACCGATTCACGGGTTTGAGGTTTAACACCGTCATCTGCTGCTACTACGATAACAATAATATCGGTAAGCTGTGCCCCGCGTGAACGCATCGCACTAAATGCTTCGTGACCCGGAGTATCCAAGAAGGTGATCAATTTTCCTTTTTGCTCTACCGAGTACGCACCGATATGCTGAGTAATCCCCCCTGCTTCACCGTGAGCCACTTTTGCATTACGGATAGCATCGAGGAGTGACGTTTTACCGTGGTCAACGTGCCCCATAATGGTGATAACCGGAGGACGTTCAACGGAACCTTCGCTGTCTTCATGTTCTTCATCATAAGCAGTTTCGAGGTTAAACGCATCTTTAGGGTCAATTGTCGTTACTTCGACACCAAATTCGCTTGCCAAGATTTCGATCTCATCTTTGCCCAAAAAGTCATTTTTGGTAACCATCATACCGAGGTCAAAAAGAACTTTGATAACCGCAGAGATACTTTGTCCTACTTTTTCAGCAAATTCGTAAACACGAACATCTTCGGCAATCTCAACATGAGTGATAACTTCATCCTCTTTTGCATCTTTCGTATAACGTTTACGCGCTTCACGAGAGACTTGACGCGGTTTGTTACGGTTTGAACCTTGCTTTTTACCCGCATTTCTTCCGATCGGTTTTTTCTCTTTTGGTTTTTGCTCTTCTTCTGGTGGCAAAGAAGCCCCCAAATCGTTGAAATCCATCAATACAACTTGATCTTCTTCATAGTCCATAGAAATATCAGAGATCCCGCCACCGAAAATATCAAGACGGACACCTTGATCTTTTTTCTGCACCGGAGCATTATTTCCTTGCGTCTTTTTGGCACGCTTAGCTTCTAGCTCACGCTGTGCCTGCTCGCTTAATTTTCCATAACTCGATACGTTTACCGATTCTTGACGTACAGGAGCAACGAATTCTTCTTCTTGCGGACGTTTTTTCTTGACGATTTTTAGTCCTGAACGTTTCGGTGCTTCCTCTTCGGGAACGACTACCTCTGTAATCTCTTCTTTTACTTCAGCGACAACAACGGGCTGAATTTTCTCGGCAACTGCGGCTGTAACAACCGGTGTTTCTTCCAAGATAGGTGTTTTAGGGGAAGACTTGGACGCTGTCGTTTCCGTAGACGCCCCGCTCATGATATAGTTCATGATTTGCTCAGCTTCTTCGATCGAAACCGAACTCGAGGCAGTTTTTACATTGAGCCCCATTGCGGCTGCTTTATCCACTACCTCTTTTGAATTGATACCAAGCTCTTTGGCAATTTCATGAACTCTAACTTTATCCATCATTAACGATGATCTCCTTTAACCGATTCATTAGCTCTATGCTAGCGCCGCTTTTACATTGACGGGATAACTGCCCCGGAGTTTTCTTATGATCGATGCAAGATCGGCACATATAAAAACTTCTCCCTTCATTAGCATAAGGTTGTAATAACCCATTGTGACACTGAAGGCGTAAAAGTGCAATTTGAGCGAAGCGCTCACGACAAACTACGCACATGCGTATAGGCTGATGTAACTTTTGCGCCATTATATCCAATACTTTCTTTTATTTTCATTGTTTAGCGTATAAGGGAGTTTACAGAACAATTTAGCGTTCAACAACCAACCCGTCATTATCAAAGCCTAAAATTTTGATCTCGAAGTCAGTAAATTCCGATTTGAATTTATCGGCTAACATTTGGGCATCTTGATCGTAGACCATATTGAAAAAGGTCGATCCACTCCCCGATAATGTCGACATCAGAGCCCCGTTATCGTATGCCATTTTTTGGACGGCGAAGAGTTCGGGCAACATCTTCATCCGCACTTTTTGGTGAAAGCGGTCTTGGGTTGCGAGACGGAGCATCTCCCAATCTTCATTAAAAAATGCTCCGACCGTCACCGCCGTGTGAGAGAGATTAAACACCGCATTCTCTTTGCTGTACGATTTGGGGAGAGTTGTTCGCGATTTAGCGGTTGAGATCGGTTTATTCGGGATAACAACAACCGCTTTAAGATAATCGGGGAGATGCTTTTGCTGGGAGAATACTTTTTGTTTCTCTACCATTGCCGCATTGAACCCCCCCATTACTGCCGGTGTTATATTGTCAGGATGGGATTCATATACCAGCGCATGATTGAGGATACGGCGTTTAGAAACTTTGACCCCTGCGGCTTCATGTGCACAGCTGATAGCACTGACAATAACCGCCGAAGAGCTACCCAAACCACGAGACATTGGAATTTGGTTGTAAAACGTAAATTTGAAGTTTTGACGTTTTTGAGTCAAACGACGGTAATGCTCATTAAAAATAGAGACGAACAGATTGTTC
>CAZKJU010000107.1:0-7021 GCA_964553185.1 uncultured Sulfuricurvum sp. | reverse complement strand
GAGCAGTTTGATTTTGAGGGGACTCCGGTACTTTTCAAAGCGAAAGCAAAAAATCAGAAGAAAAAACCGTTACCGCATAAAACACGTTCGATGTGGTAAAAAAGTTAAACCATTAAAACGGTTTAACGACTACGAGTGCAACAATACCGATCAATAAAAGGGTCGGTACTTCATTATAGAACCTAAAAAACTTCCCGCTTTTATAGGCTGTATTCTCTTTGAGCTTGAGACGATAATGTCCGAGTGAATAGAAATAGGCGATCAAAATAGCAACCAGTGTAAGTTTGGCGTGCATGAATCCACCCATTTTAAAGATATTCATGCCGTAATGTGCACTCGACATCACGATCAACGCTATTCCTGAGAGAAGTGTTGCCCAGAATGCAGGAACGCCGATATATTTATAGATTTTCATCTCCATCACTTCCACCACTTCGATAAATCCCTGATTGGTACCGTTTTCGACATGATAGACAAAAAGGCGGGGAAGGTAGAAAAGTACTGCAAACCATGAGACCATCGAGATAATATGAAACCAAAGCATCCAATTGTACATGCTTACCATCCTATGATTGTGAAATTAAACGGTAGAGTACCTAAAAAAGATTAATCGCTAGAGGTGTTTTTTGACAAAAGCGATAATTTGAGGAGAGGGTAAGGCACCGCTAAACTGATCGACGATACGGTTGTTTTTAAAAGCGATGACGGTGGGGATGGATCGGATGCCGAAACGTCCTCCGAGGTGCTGTTGCTCTTCGGTGTTGATTTTGATAAAGAGGGCTTTGAGGGGGAATGCTCGTGCCGCCTCTTCGAAAGAGGGAGCCATACTTCGGCACGGTCCGCACCAAGGTGCCCAAAAATCGGCAATAATGAGACGTTCGTCATTGAGCATCAATCGATCGAAAGAGGAGGCATCTACTGAGAGAGGCTTTGTGTCAAGAAGGGAGCCTTTGCAATGACCGCAGGCGGCTTTTGCATAAGACTCTTTTAGGGGAATGGCATTAACTCCACCACAGTGTGGGCAAACGACATTGATTTTAGACATGCCTTACTCCGTGACCTCTTCTTCAACGACTTCAATATCACGAATCGATGAAGTGTGGTGATCTTTCACTTTATCATGTAAACGGCGAAGTGCTTTGTTGGCACGTTCGATAGCGAGATCGATCGCAGTATCGAGATCTTCGTCGGTATCAGAAATAACGACGGGCTGCGCATGAGCAATATGAATGTCAAATTCGACTCCTACCCCTTTTTTTTCTTTTGAGATCATAACATTAACCGTTGTAATATCAAGGTGAAAGCGTTTAAAATTTTCGATAGCAAGGGCAATATGGTCGTTTAGATGTTGGGTGAGTTTGATATCTTTAGAGCGAATTTGAGTATTCATGATGAATCCTTTATAGTTGAACTGTTGAAAAATATAACATAGATTATCTTAAGAGGAAGCTTAAGAGAGTGTGCGGTAAAATATCCTCTATTCAAGGAGATGATTTTGAGAGTATTAACCGGAATTCAACCATCAGGCGATTTACATATTGGAAACTATTTCGGTTCGATCAAAGCGATGATCGAATCACAAAACGATCATGAGGTGTTTGCGTTTATCGCTAATTATCATGCGATGAGTTCACTCAGTGACGGTGAACGGTTATCACAGCTGACAATGCAAGCGGCTACCGATTTTTTAGCACTGGGGATGGACCCGCAGAAAAGTACCTTTTGGGTACAGTCGGATGTGAAAGAGGTGTTAGAACTCTACTGGGTGCTCTCAGGCTTTACTCCGATGGGGTTGTTGGAACGTGCCCACAGCTATAAGGATAAAGTAGCGAAAGGGATTGCGAGCAATCATAGCCTCTTCTCCTACCCTGTTCTTATGGCAGCCGATATTTTACTGTTCGGTTCTGATGTAATTCCGGTCGGAAAAGATCAGATTCAGCACGTCGAAATCGCGCGCGATATTGCGATCAAGTTTAACAACCAATACGGTGAAGTATTCACGATTCCTGAGTTTCGGGTGGATGAGAACGTCGCCACCGTTCCTGGGATTGATGGGCAAAAGATGTCAAAAAGCTACGGAAATACGATTCCGATTTTCTCAGAAGAGAAGATTCAGTCTAAAATCATCAAAAAGATTGTGACTGAAGCGGTACCGATGGAAGAGCCAAAAGAGTATGAGGGGTGTAATGTTTATAACATAGCGAAACTCTTTTTGGATTATGAGCAAACGCAAGATTTGCAAGAGCGCTATAAGCGAGGAGGAGAAGGGCATGGTCACTTTAAACTCTATACCCATGATGTGATTTGGGAATACTTCCGTCCGTATCGTGAACGTAGAGAGTACTTTGCAGCGCATCAAGATGAAGTACGAGAGCTGCTCAATCTCGGCGCAAGCAAAGCGAGTGCAGCTGCACAGCCAATTATGGAAAAAGTCCGATCGTTTACGGGGATTTCGTATTAAAGGAAACGGATGAAAAATTATATTATCAATCAAATTACCGATTCAGCGGCAACGAAACAAGCGATTTTAGAAAATGAGCCGCTTTTGGATACGATAGTTACCGTAGCACAAGCATGTGTTGCAGTGTATCGTCATGGCAAAAAAACGATTCTTGCAGGGAATGGCGGTTCGGCTGCCGATGCACAGCATATCGCGGCAGAGTTAGTAGGGCGTTATGGGTTTGATCGCCCCTCTATCCCCTCATTAGCACTTACAACCGATACCTCGAACCTCACCGCTATCGGAAATGATTATGGGTATGACAAAGTATTTTCCCGTCAGTTGGAGGGGATGGCTCAAGAGGGAGATCTCTTTATCGGTATCTCCACATCGGGGAACTCCCAAAATATCATCAATGCATTTGAATCGGCGAAAGATAGAGGAGTGACAACGGTTGCCCTCGTCGGACGTGATGGAGGCAAGATGGCAGCGATGGCTGATTATGCGATTATCATCCCCTCGCAAGCAACCCCTCGCATTCAAGAGTCTCATATTTTGATCGGGCATATCCTCTGCGACATTATCGAGAAAGAGCTTTTTGGCGGCGGAGTAGCATAAGGTGAACAAAGCTCTTTTTCTTGACCGTGATGGCGTCGTGAACGTCGAAAAAAACTATCTCCACAAAATCGAAGATTTTGAGCTTATGGAGGGGATACTCGACGTATGCCGCGTGTATCAAGAGAGAGGGTATCTTATCATCATCGTTACCAATCAATCAGGAATCTCGCGAGGTTATTATACTGAGGATGATTTTGCACTGCTCAGCCGATGGATGGTGGAATACTTCAAAAACTCAGGAGTCACTATCACCCACATCTACCATTGCCCTCATCATGAGAGCATTGATGGTTCATGTGAATGCCGAAAACCCTCTCCAGGGATGTTTTTGAGTGCACAAAAAGAGTATGATTTCGACATGGCCGCGTCGGTGATGATCGGGGATAATGAACGCGATATCGAAGCATCGCTCAAAGCGGGTGTTGGACATAATATTCTCCTCTCCTCCGAAGCTACGCGATCCCAAGCCGATCGAATCATTCATTCATTAGTGGAGCTACTTTGATGCGTATTATAAATACAGGTGGCACGTTTAACAAACGATACAATCCCCTAAATGGTGAACTTTTTGTTCCGAATGATAACCTCGCTATTGAAACCATACTGGAATCATTGGTGAGTTCTATCCCTCTCCAAGGGGTACTTTATAAAGACTCTTTGGAGATGGATAATCATGATCGATCTTTGTTGGCACAAACGATTTCACGGTGCGATGAGAAAATGATTATTGTCGTTCACGGTACGGATACGATGGATTTGAGTGCGGCGTATGTGGAGAGTTTGGGTTTGGATAAAGTGGTTGTGTTTACCGGAGCAATGATCCCCTTTAGTATCAATTCACTCGAAGCCACGGCAAATCTTTCAATGGCTATCGGTTATGCTCAGAATGCTAGCACAGGGGTTCATATTGTGATGCAAGGTGTTATGGGTAAGTACGATAGTGTGAAAAAAAATAAGAGTGCAGGGAAGTTTGAATATGTCTAAAGTCAAATGCGATCACTGTCATCTGGAGTTTAGCGATGAAGTGATGATTCATGATGGGGAGTATCGCTTTTGCTGTAACGGATGTCGCGGGATTTTTCACCTCCTCAAAGACGAAGGGTTGGAGAGTTTTTATTCTAAGATGGGGGATACGACTCTCTCTCCTCCGACCGAGCAATTTGAAGCGAGTACCAACTTCGATACTCCTGCGTTTAGCGAGCGGTTTGTAACCACCACCAAAGAGAACTTGTGTCAGGTTTCACTCGTTATTGAGGGGATACATTGTGCCGCGTGCGTATGGTTGAATGAAAAGGCGCTCCATAAAATGGAGGGGGTTATCGAAGCCCATATCAACTACACCAACAACAAAGCCCGCATTACATGGGATCCTGCTGTTGTAAAACTATCCTCCATTATCGATATGATCCGCGCTATCGGCTATAACGCATTTCCCTACGATGCGTCGCTCCAAGAGGTTCGTGCGAATAAAGAACGTAAAGATTACTATTTGCGGATGGCGGTAGCGACGTTTGCGACGATGAACATGATGTGGATCGCTGTGGCGCAATATGCGGGGTATTTCACGGGGATTACCCAAGAGATCAAGACGATTCTCAACATTGCCGAGTGGGTATTGGCGACTCCGGTTCTTTTGTACAGCGGATGGGTCTTTTATCGAGGAGCCTATTATGGTTTGAAAAACAAAGCGGTGACGATGGATTTACTCGTCGTTACAGGATCGAGTCTAGCCTATCTCTACTCGATCTATATCACTGTACTGGAAAAAGGGGAAGCTTATTTCGATTCGGTGGCGATGATTATCACATTTGTTTTATTTGGAAAATTCCTCGAAGTGCTTAGTCGTAAAAATGCTGCTGATACTCTCGATATCATCGGTAAACATATTCCGCGCGAAGTGAGTATTCTAGAGGGGGAGTCTATCCGATCGGTTGATGTCAATGATGTCAAAGAGGGAGATGTCATTGTGATCCGAAGCGGTGAACGTTCCGCGATTGATGGTGAAGTGATTTCAGGGGAGGGGAATTTTGATGAATCAAACCTCACGGGAGAATCGGAACCGATTTTTAAACGTCTCGGCGATCGTATTATCAGTGGAACCACAAGTATCGATGCTCTGATTCATTATCGTGCGACGAAAGATTTTGCCCATTCAACTCTCTCTACTCTCGTGAACCTTTTAGAGAATGCAATGGCGCAAAAACCCTCTATTGAGCAGTTGGCGAATCGCCTCTCTCAGCATTTCTCTTCGACGATCCTCTTTTTGGCCATTGCGACGTTTTGGACATGGTATTTTTGGCCGCACAGTTTTGATCGCTCACTTATGGTTGGGATCTCGGTCATCATTATCGCTTGTCCATGTGCACTGGCACTGGCAACTCCGGTGGCAACATTGGTAGGATTGGCACTGGGAGCCAAACGGGGGATATTGTTTAAATCTGCTGCTCAGATTGAGACGATGGCAAAAGCGACTATGATTGTTTTAGATAAAACAGGGACGATTACGATGGGACGTCCTGAAGTTATTCATGCTACTCTGAACGGATCTTTTGATAGTGGAACACTGCACACGCTCGTTTCCTCTTCCAAACACCCTATTAGTCGTGGAGTGATGGAGTATTTGGAACGTACCGAAGAGGGGATTGAAGCGAGCTGTATCGAAGAAGCGCGTGAGATTCCGGCACGTGGTATGGTTGGGCGAGCTAATGGTGTGGTCATCGCAGGAGGGAATGCTTTGTTGATGAACGAACTTGGTATTACCGTGGACGGAGTGAGTGATAAAAGCCTTTTTTATTATGCGGTGGATAATGTTCTCGTTGCGACCTATGAGTTACGGGATATGCCTAAAGAGAAGGCGTATGAGTCGATAGCGGTACTGAAAAACAGTGATCTTCGTGTCGTTATGTTGACAGGGGATCATGAGGCTGCAGCGCTGAGAGTGGCTACCGAAGTTGGGATTGAAGAAGTCTATGCCCATCTTACACCTGAGGGAAAAGCGGCCTTTATTGATCAAGCGCACAGTGAGGGGCATATCGTCGTAATGGCAGGAGACGGCGTGAACGACTTACTCGCTCTTGCTGCTTCGGACATTGCCATTGCTATGGGGAACGGCAGTGATATTGCGATTGAAGTGAGCGATGTGGTATTGATGAATGATTCACTTGTGTCCCTCGCCGAAGCATTTGGAATCAGCCGTAAAACGTATGGATTGATCAAACAAAATCTCGCTCTTTCCCTCGTGTATAACTCCATTACCATTCCATTGGCGATGATGGGGTATGTTATCCCGCTGATCGCGGCGATTTCAATGTCGTTTAGTTCGCTCCTCGTAGTTGGTAACTCGATGCGGGTGAGATGGTTGTATAAATAAAGGAAAAACATGGATTCTTGGGTAATCGCAATGATGCTCGGCGCATCACTTTTTTTAGGGGCTATCGCATTAGCTGCATTTTTGTGGGGGATCAAAAACGGTCAGTTTGACGATGAGACCAAAATGATGAATCAAGTGCAGTATGATGATGAAGCAGAACTCAACGATGCCGCCAATCAACAACGTAAAAAAGAGTCATTAAAAGAAAACTATAAACCGGAATAATTAAAGAAAAATAGGGTGAAGAAAGGATTCACCGCCGAAGCGGTGAGAGGAATTAAAATTATTTAATTCCTGCTACGTAAGAAGCAAGAGCTTTGATATCAGCATCTGACATAGAAGCAACTTGACCTTTCATCAATGCACCCATACCAGCTTTGTTTTGTGTACCAGCTTTGTATGCTTTCAAAGAAGCTTCGATAGTAGCAGCTGATTGACCTTTTACAACCGCAGATTTACCAAGAGCAGCTTTCTCGAAAGAAGCACCGTGACAAGCAGCACATTTACCAGCCAAAGCTTTACCATCAGCAGCCATCAAAGACACACCAGCGAACAACATTGCAAGAGCAATTTTTTTCATTTGTTTTCTCCAT
>CAZKJU010000106.1:845-7167 GCA_964553185.1 uncultured Sulfuricurvum sp. | reverse complement strand
CGGGTGTAGAGTTTCTCGTCCCCTTTGGGGCGGATCGAGACGTTGACGTCGACACGGAACGACCCCTCTTGCATATTGGCATCGCTGATATCGATGTAGCGGACAATCGAGTGGAGCTTTTTGAGATACAAAATCGCCTCTTCGGCACTGCGCATATCGGGTTCGGAGACGATTTCGAGCAATGGCGTCCCCGCACGGTTGAGATCGACTTTGGAGATTGATCCCTCATGGATATTTTTCCCCGCATCGGCTTCGATGTGGGCGCGGTTGATACGGATCGTTTTTTGGCTTCCGTCTTCGAAATCAATGACGAGATGTCCGTGCTCGACGATCGGAGTGTAGAGCTGGGTGATTTGGTACGCACTTGGGCTGTCGGGATAAAAATAGCTCTTACGGTCGAAAAAGCTCGTGCGGTTGATCGTCGCCCCTACGGCTGTTCCAAACATCCCCGCTTTACGAAGTGCTTCGCGGTTCAATACCGGCAATGCTCCCGGAAGTGCCAAACAGGTCGGGCAGGTGTTGGTATTTTGGGTATGGTTAAAGCTGGTAGGACATGAGCAAAAAAGTTTAGATTCTGTATTGAGTTGGACGTGAACTTCCAAACCGATAATGGTTTCAAACATGTGAAAAATCCCTTGGTTTATATAAAATAGCGGATGGAGGCAAAGCCGTAAACGCCGCACTTTTCGACCGCTTTTATCTGCTCCTCGGTCGTAATTCCGCCGAGCGCAAAAATAGGTATCTTTATTTTAGCCACTATTTCTTTTAAATCCTCTAAACCCTTAGGTTCTCCCTTGTCCGGAGAGGGGAAAATCGGGCTGTAGGTGATCGCGTCGGCGCCGAGTTCTTGTGCTTTATACGCTCCCTCGTGGGTGTGGGTGCTGATAATGACATAAAGCCCCAGTTTCTTGGCTTCTGAGATTGCATCAAACTGTGTCGAGGTGAGATGCACCCCATCGGCTTTTAATTCATGTGCGAGCGGGTAATCAGCGTGCAACAAAACATGAGGAATTTTATATTGACGCGAGAGGTTTATAAACATCTGTGCAAGAGTTCGATAATCAGATGTTTGTTTATCGCGGAAAAGGGCAAAGTCGGGAAAATTATGTGAATATACAACGTCCAATGTAGATTCAAGAGAATCGACACTACTGCCGTAGTAGGAGGGATCAGTGATCAGATAACTTTTCACGCGTCCGTTGGTGCAACTTTCACGGTATCTCGAATCTCTTCGAGAAGCTGATTTTGTTTTTCTAAAATATCGTTTCTCTCACGAGCCATCGACATCGTCTCCAATACCAACAGTAAAAATACCGCTAAAAAGATAAAGAGAAAGGTAAACATGAGGGCAGGAACAATACCGAGAAAAACGAAAGATTGAAAGGTAACCCAAGCTCCGACAATAACGAAAGCCCAGGAGACGCCTCCGAGGAAGCTTAAAAGCGCGTCGAACGTACTTCGCTTCATCGAGAGGGCTTAGTGTTCGTCGTGAAGAAGAACTGCACCACCGAGGTAAACGTAGGTGAGCATCATGAAAATAAACGCTTGCAAGAATGCCATAAACGTCAATAATGCAAAAGGGATCATCGGCAACAACCAAGGTGCCAACATCAAGATTACCATTAAGAACATGTCGTCCCCTTTAACGTTACCGAACAATCGGAAGCTCAAAGAGATAACACGTGAAATATGTGAAACAATCTCGATTGGGAACATCAACCACGCCAACCACCATACAGGACCCATAAAATGTTTGAAATAGCTGATAATACCGTTACGGCGAATACCTTCGAAGTTATAGTATGTAAATACTACCAATGCCAATGCAAGGGTAAAATCCAAAAATGCACTCGGTGCTTCAAAACCAGGGATAACTCCGATGATGTTTGCGATACCAACAAAAAGACCGATCGTCGCAACAAGTGGAAGATAACGACGAGCTTCCGCTTTACCCATAACATCCGCACCCATAGCGAGTACACCGCTAAGATATGCTTCCATAACGTTTTGTGCTCCTGATGGAACAAGACGAAGATTTGACGTAGCCATTTTCGCGATAATCAACACGATTGCTGCTGTTAGCAACATGTGTGTGAGGAAAATGAAGCTATGTTCGTGGCTGATAAGGCCGAAGAAGGTAAACAACTCACCCATAAGTAGCGTTCCTTTGCATGAAAAATTAGCGGGATTTTAGCCTAATGCAGATTAAATTCCTATAAACTCAGATAAATCGGTTACAGACGTCCGTTTAAAATATCATCAATGATTCATTTTTAGGATAGTCAAAAAGAAGTAAATAGAGGAAAAAAGAGGCAAATAGTGAGATATTCCCCAGCTAAGCCGGGGAAAAAAGAAATTTATTTCGGTCCGAATGTCGTAAAAATGTACTCTGCCATTTTTTCATCGGAAATTTTGCCTTCTCTCTCTTCAATGACTTTCAGATTTTTACGCATCACAGAGTGATAGGAGTTACTATCAAAATCTTTGCTTCGTAAATCCATCAACTTTTGATAAAGCTCCTCTTTCGCATAAGCATTCAGAGGAGGCCCATAAATATTGCTCTTTTCTTGAGAAGCAGCACCTTGTCCCGTTGCTTCTTGTACTGTTGTTCCAGATTGTTCTTTAAGCTTCGGAACCCCGTTTGCTGTAACTCCGTGACAGTTGGCACATCGCTCTTTATAAATATCACCCATATTATTCGCTGTCTTAGCAGCATATACACTTGTCATCAATAATGATGCAAGCCCTATCATAAGTAAACCACGTGTTTTCATCTACAGCTCCTTAATCGGTATAGTTAATAATAACACTTTAGATTTAAAAAAGTCTTATAATGGCTATAAACTCAAATGACGTAATTCTCTTTTAGCGGTAGCAATATCATTTTCAATCATCCGTTTTAAATCATCAAGTGAATCAAACTTCTGATTTTTGCGTAAGAATTTGACAAAACTGATCGATGCTCTCTCACAGCTTGGGATATTTTCACCTAAAATATGGCTTTCAATCGCATAGCTCCCATCTGTTGTGACACGATGACCGACAAAAACAACCGAAGGGTGAAAATGCTCTTCCCCATCGATACGGGTCACTGCGGCATATACACCCTCATAGGGGAGCAGATAGCCTGGGCATTCGAGATTGATTGTAGGAACAAGATCTCTCTTCCCGATCCCCTGCCCTCGTACAACTAACCCTTTAATACGATAATTATGCCCCAAGAAGCGGTTAGCTCCACTCAAATCACCGATTTGGATTTTGGAACGGATTTTATGAGAGTGAACCGAATCGCCATCGATACAGACCTGATCGATCACTTTGACTTCACCATCAAACAGTTCACCTAAAGAGGCATGAGAATATCGGCGATTTTTCCCAAAATGGAAGTCATACCCGACAACGATTGTCCGTAAATAGGGGAAACGCTCTCTCAACATCGCGAGAAACTCTTCTCCCTCTAAATGACGGATATCCTCTAATGAATAATAAAAAATCGGATAATGGGTATAGTCTTCACGCTCACGTCCTGGAGTTAAATTCGCATATCCTGTCTCAATAACGACAATTGCTCCTCTCTCTCCTAATTCATTAAATAGTTGCTGATGGCCGATGTGCATCCCGTCAAATCCGCCGATGGCAATAGATTCAATCTTTGACGAAGCCATAACATGTCTCCTGATTTCCCTCTTTCCCTGCGATATGGGCAACCTCTTTAGCGACCAGTTTCCACCCCATCAACGCACATGCATCTTCGAGACGGATCATCGCTTTACCGATCGCTTTGTCATCTTTGACAACTCCATTTTTATCCCGTTTCACTTCACGCCCAACCTGAAATTGCGGTTTAAACAAAAGGACAATGTATTTGGCTGAGAGTTTATCGATGGATTCGAGGATTAACTCCAACGGGATAAACGCGACATCACAGGTAACAATATCATAAGGGATTTCCGAGCTAAAAGAGCGAATATCGGTATTTTCATAAACACTGACACGAGGATTACTGCGTAAACTTGGATGAAGCTGATCGCTTCCGACATCGACACAGGCAACACTCTGCACACTGTTTTCGAGGAGAATTTGGGTAAATCCCCCCGTAGAGGAACCTATATCCAAAGCACGAAGTCCGCTTAGATTCCACTCCGTGTGGGGGAGAAACCCTTTGAGTTTGATCGCCGCACGGCTCACATACATCTCGGTATCGGCGATAGTGACTGCCATCGACTCGGCTACATCGAATGAAACTTTATCGATGATTTTTCCCTCTACGCTTACTGCATGATCTTTAATCAGCTGTTGCGCTTTCGTACGACTCTCAACAAGTCCTTGTTCTACTAAATAACTGTCTAATCTCATACTTATCCAATCGATTCTAATACGTTATGATGACATAACTTTGTTTAGGATACCATTCCACAAAAATTTCAGGGATTCCTATGCAAAAAAGTCATGTGGTAATTATTGGAGGGGGATACGGTGGTATCCGAGCGATGGAGCATCTCGCAAAAAACAGCCAGATTGCCATCACCCTCATTGATAAAAATCCTTACCATTATATGCAGGCTGAAGTGTACGATTTCATTGCTAACAAGGTCGATATGTCTGCGGTTATGATCGATCTCCCCTCATTGACGAAAAGTTTTGGTTTAGTCCAGTTTATCTGTGAAGAAGTGACCGGTATCGATACCTCCACACAGAGTGTTTCAACATCGGCACAAACCATCCCCTACGATCAGCTCATAATCGCCACTGGAAGCCGAACTTATTTCCCAGACTTTATCAAAGGGCTCCGCGAACACACTCACGGCGTCAAAAGTATCCCAACGGCTCTCGATTTCAAACAACAGTTTGAACGCTCCCTCCTCAACCGTATCGAAGCACAAACGCGCGGATGCGAAGTAGAACCATTTAACATTGTCATCGGCGGAGCCGGACTTTCAGGGGTTGAGATCGCAGCAGAGATGGCGGCGTATGCCAATAATTTTTATCAAAACGGAAATTTCGGATGTCGCGGTGTCGATGTCTACCTCATCGATGCATATGAATCCATCCTTTTCGGGATGGATCCGTTTTTGATTAAGAGTGCCTATGAGCGTCTCATAAAACTGGGGGTTCATGTTTGGCATAACAACCGCATCAGCGAAGTACGAGAGCATGAAATACTCCTCGATAACGGCAAAACACTCAGCTTCGAGTTTATGATCTTTACCGGAGGGGTATGCGCATCGAGATTGACTCAATGTCTAGGGTTTGAAACCAATAATAAAGGGCATTTGAATGTTGATGAGCATCTCAATCTTCCCAACCATCCGAATATCTATGCGATTGGCGACATAACCAATGCCCTCGATGAGAACGGTAAATTTATCCCTCCGACTGCTCAGCTCGCCGAACGTGGAGCTGAACATGTTGCCGCCAACATTTTACGTTCTCTCAAAGGAAAAGCTAAAAAGCCGTTTCGATTTAAAAATCAAGGGGTGATGATCGCGCTAGGCGGCGAATACGGGGCAGGACTCCTCCCTGGGGGAATCAAGGTAAAAGGGTATTTAGCCTATTTAATCAAAAAGGCTATTTTTCGTCTTTATACTGCTCCCCTGCGTAGTCGGAGCACTATCGGAAAGAGAAGATAATTCTAGAGCTGGATTCCCGCCTTCGCGGGAATGACGATCCCCGTCATCCTCGGACTTGATCCGGGGATCTATCTTCTCTCTAAATTCTGACTCTGTAAGAAGTGTCACTCCTAATTCTACCGCTTTATCGTATTTACTCCCCGCATCTTCGCCATACACGACGTAATCGGTCTTTTTCGATACCGACGAAGCGACCTTCGCTCCCAATCCCTCTAATATCGCTTTGATACTATCGCGTGGAACCGACATCGATCCTGTGATAACGACGCTCTTACCTTTGAATGGATTATCGACGGCTTCCACTTTTACAGGAACGAGCGGATTTAGAATAATACGCAATGTTTCAATTTTTTCCTGATTGACACGGACAAATTCGAGAATCGACTCAACCATCTCTCCACCGAATCCTTCCAATGCCAAAATCTCTTCACGACTTGCGGTATCGAACGCTGTCCCAAATGCTCCACAGAGTGTTTTCGATGCCACTTCACCGATATGCTCTATCCCTAATGCATTGATAAAACGCCAACAATCGCACCCTTTTACCGCACTGATCGCATCGATGAGATTTCGGCTCTTTTTCTCTTTGAACCCCTCTAAAGATAATAGCTGATCCATCGTGAGGCTGAAAAGATCACTGAGCTCTCGTACCATCCCAGAACTATGGAGTGCTTCCACAATCTTGTCCCCAA
>CAZKJU010000106.1:0-835 GCA_964553185.1 uncultured Sulfuricurvum sp. | reverse complement strand
CCCGTCGATATTGAGGCATTGTTTGGAGGCAAAATAGATGATCGAGTTCACCACACGCGCTTCACATCCCATGTTTTGACATTTGATGAGTGCCCCCTCATCTAGCAGCTCACTGCCACAAACGGGGCAATGGTGAGGACGAGGAATCACCTGCTCGCTCCCGTCACGCTCACTCGTAATCACCTTGACGATTTTCGGGATCACGTCGCCGCTTCGGAGTATAATAACTTTATCCCCGATGCGAATGTCTTTACGCTCTATCTCATCGAAATTATGAAGCGTTGAACGCTCGACCGTTACCCCCTCGATGTCCACGGGTTCTACAATCGCAACGGGGGTAACAACACCACTGCGCCCCACCTGCATGATCACTTCGCGCAAAGTGGTCAGTTTCTCGATAGCTGGGAATTTGTACGCCGCCGCCCAACGGGGGTTTTTGACCGTATAGCCCAATTCATCCTGCACGGCTATGGCGTCAACTTTGATCACCATCCCATCGAGAAGCATCGCGAAATTGTCCCGCTCAACACGCATTTCATGATAAAAGGTCTCGATCTGATCCGCACTCGTGCACAAGTGGGTCATGTGGGGGTTTCGAAATCCCAAAGTGTACACCCACTCCATCCGCTCAGAGAGGTTCTTGATCTCCAACGTATTGGCTCCGATCCCATAGGGCATAAACACCAGACGGCGCGATGCCGTAATACGGGTATCTAGTTGTCGTAAACTCCCTGCCGCCGCGTTACGAGGGTTAGCAAAGAGTGATTCGCCAGCCCTGAGCCGCTCTTCATTAATCTTTTCAAAATCCTCTTTAAAGATCACCACTTCGCCCCGT
>CAZKJU010000105.1:0-7167 GCA_964553185.1 uncultured Sulfuricurvum sp. | reverse complement strand
CGATCACGTGCGTTTGAGATGGATGTTATCGCGTATGACCCGTATATCCACCCATCGAAAGCAACCGATGTCGGTGTCAAATATACCACTAATTTCGACGATATCTTGGCGTGTGATATTATCACGATCCACACTCCGAAAAACAAAGAGACAGTCGGTATGATCGGAAGCGATGAAATCGCAAAAATGAAAGATGGTGTTGTTCTGATCAACTGTGCACGTGGTGGATTATACGATGAAGAAGCTCTTTATGAGGGGCTTAAATCAGGAAAAGTCCGTTTTGCAGGGATCGATGTATTTAACAAAGAACCGGCAACTGATCACAAGTTGCTCGATCTAGACAATATCTGTGTTTCTCCGCACTTGGGTGCCAACACGTTTGAATCCCAATACAACATTGCGGTAGAAGCAGCGCAGCAAGCTATTGAAGCAGCAAAAGGGATCGCTTATCCACACGCGATGAACTTGCCGATTGATGAGACTAAAATCCCTTCATTTGTTAAACCGTTCTTGGAAATGGGACAAAAAATCGGATTTTTGGCATCTCAAATCAATAAAGCGCCTATCGTAGGGGTCAAAGTAAGCGGACGCGGTGATATCGCTGAATACGTTAACTCATTGGCAACGTTTGTGACTGTCGGTGCATTGGCGGATATCTCAGGCGATACGATCAACTATGTAAATGCTGATTTTGTTGCCAAAGAGCGCGGAATCAAAGTTGAGACCGAAGAACTTCCGGGAAGCCCTGTATATAAAAACCTCGTAACCGTTAAACTCACAACGGATAAAGATGTGATCGAAATCAGTGCGACGATGTTTGGTGATGATATGCAGCGTATTGTTGATATCAACGGTTTCGGTGTTGACGTTGAACCGAAAGGGAACATGATCTTGTTCAAAAATACTGACGTGCCAGGCGTTATCGGTCAAGTAGGAACACTTCTCGCAGCACATGAAGTGAACATTGCCGATTTCCGTTTGGGTCGTAATAAAAGCGGAGAAGCTCTCGCCGTTATTATCGTAGATTCTGCTGTCAATGATAAAACGATTAAAGAACTCTCCGCACTCAATGCTTGCATTAGTGTAAGCTACGCTCGTCTTTAATCTTTTTCTTCCTGCAAAAGCGGGAAGAACCTCCTTTCTTTGTTATAATCTTCTTTTACACCTCTAAGCCATAGTCCGAAATTTTGTGAGTTAACTAAAATATCATTAGGGATTCAACATGAAACGTATAGAGATTACGGTAATAACACTCTCTATCCTGGCATCTTCACTACATGCTGAAACATCATGGGGAAAGTTACAGGGACAAATTCGCAGTTATACGATGATTGAAGATAATCAATCACCTTTGCGTGATTATGAGGCAACGGCACTGGGTGGTAAACTCCTTTATCAATCACCGCAATTTTTGGGCTTTCAAGGAGTTATAGGGTTCTATACTACCCATTTTATCAATGATAATATCTCTTCAGCCAATGTTGAACCTCGTGCATCCAATAAAAACTCCCGTTACGTCGTCGGATTAGTCGATTCTACCGACTACGATGCTTCCAATGTGACGAATATCGGTGAAGCCTATATACGTTATCTGTATGAAAAAAACTCTATTACACTAGGGCGTATGAAGATCGATACCCCGTTTGTCAATGCGCAAGACGGTCGTATGATTTCGACGTTTGAACAAGGAATATGGGCCACTACGGTACTTACGGGCGGATGGAGCACTCAGGGCGGATACATTAATGCGTTTTGGAACCGTAATACCCCTGAATGGAAAAGTGTTGAGGATTCGTTAGGATACGGATATGAAATGGGAAATAGTTCTCTTGATACGACGGTGGCAGGGAACTATTATCAAAACACTTCTTCTGATGGACTTTTTATCGGAAATATCCGTTTTGAATCGAAAAGCGGGTTTCGGTTGGATGTATGGGATTATTATCTCGAAAATATTTTTAATCTTGGATATGTTGAAGTGAACTATATGCACCCATTCGGTGCGGGTGAACTCTCTTATGCTCTCCAATACATTGACGAACGTCAATCGGGCGATGGGGGAAACGGCGAAGATAATTTTAATCCTACGAATGCAAATAAAGCTAAATCGTATATGCAAGAAGGGGAAAAAAGTACGACCTATGGAATCAAAACAGCACTAAAGTATGAACAATCAAAACTTACTTTTGCCTATAACCGAACCACAGATGATGGGCGATTTTTATTTCCCAGAGAGTGGGGAAAAGAGCCGCTTTTTACTTTTCAGAAACGAGAGAGAAGTGACGGAAGCGGAAATTGTCATGCATGGTTGATGACATTGGAACACAATTTTGCCGCGCAAGGGTTGAGTGATTTGGATATTATGGGAGGATACGGTGAATACAGTAAAACAGATCCGAAAGAGTGGAAGTACAATAAATACGGTACTCCAAGCTACTCTCAATGGAACATCGATGTTTTTTACCGCTTTGGAGGTGCACTCAAGGGACTAAAAGCTGAATACCTTTTGGCACGGAAAATAGCAAAAGGAGAAACCTATCAACTCCCTGGACCTTCAGAATATAACTTTATTTTCCGAAAAAATGGAATGACACTGCACAATTTTATTCTCAATTACGACTTTTGAGAATCATTATGTTGTTAGAGCCCTCGGTTCGCTTAAATAGTACCCTTGGATATAATCGATTCCGAGCTCTTTACACTCCTCATAAATTGAAGCAGTTGCAACAAACTCGGCGATGGTTTGAACATTTAAACGATTCGCGAACTCAACAATGGTACGGACAATATCTTGTGCACTTAAATCAATATCCAGATGTTTAATAAGCGATCCGTCAATTTTTATATAATCGACATTCAATCTCATTAAATAAGCAAAGTTAGAATATCCGCTTCCAAAATCATCAATCGCAATTTTACATCCGTATTGTTTTACATGGGTAATAAAGGAGGATACCTCTTCAAAATTTTCAATCCCTTCACTTTCTAATATCTCAAAAATGAGTCGGTTACCTACATGAGAATCTTTCAAAAGGGTGTAAATAATATGCTGTGTTTCTTGATTTAAAATATCCTCTAAAGTAAGGTTTATCGAATAACTATGTGGTGTTGATTGAAGCTGGTTAAAAATTTCATGAATAACAAAATGGGTGATATGAGGATAAAGACGTGTTTTTTTGGCAATTTCCAAGAACAATGCGGGGGAAATTACCGCCCCGTCTTTGTCAATAATACGAATCAGGGCTTCATATTCAATGATCGCTTGCGTAGAACTGTCATGTACACCTTGATAAAAAAGGGCGAAGCGCTGGTCATCGATTGCATCTTTGAGTTTTTTACTCCATAAAATATTATTTGAAAATTCTTCTTTAATATGGAGCTCATCGTGATATTTTACAAACGAAACACCCCGTTTTTTAGCTGTTTTAAGGGCCATATCTGCACGCCCGATTAAATCGCATCCCTCTTCTGCACAAATATCAGCACCCATACCCAATGTTATAAAAATAGCGATTCCGTCTATAGTGTAATACTCTTCATTGAGTGTATGCAAGATACTCTGGCATAGTTGAATAAATTTATGTTCGGATAGGGTTTCTACAAGAGCTATTGCATATTCATCAGCGTGCATTTTATAGAGACTGAGAGGCTTATCAAGAACCGCTTTTTGGAGAGCATCTGCTATAGCCAAGAGGATTTTGTCTCCGATTTCATGTCCGTATAAATCATTGAGCTCTTTAAAGTTATCGATGTTAAGAAGCATAACACCCTGATAATAGTGATGAGCAAGATCTTCGAAAAGTGCTTTGCGGTTAGGCAAATTTGTAAGAGAATCATTATAAAGCTGGTAGTGGAGCTGTTTACTATGCTGAGAGGATAGATCGTGTATTCGGTCAATGAGTGCTTTGAAGCCGAAATGCAAAACAATACTTAAGAGTAATAGAACAAAAAGACTGACAACAATCAGCTCACGTATCTCTTGTTTGTAGATGAGTTCATCCTCAGTTACATCAAGCGCACATACTATCAGAGCTAAAGGTTCATTGGCGTAGGTATGCAACTCTTCTGCAGCGACGATATGGGTTCTTTTTTCGTAGGTTGCACGGTATGAGTCTTTGAATGAGTACTCTTTAGGGAGATTTTCAAATAATGGGTGATTATATGAGATGAGTGCATACCCGTTATATTCTTGTAAAACTTTATCAGGGAGAAGTTTGTGGAGTACTTTTGAATTAAAAGCTAGAGCGCTTTTTATCCCGGAATGGGTATTGAGGTGCTCTTGGATTTTATCGATTTTGACAGATACTTGCAGTAAACCCAAGAAGTGGTTATCTTTGAAAATAGGGATTAAACTTACAAGGGAGATATTATAAAGGGTAACGTCTAAGGCAGTAATCGGCTCGCGAGTTTGCAATGCTTTTGCAATCATAGGGCGTTTTGCCGCAATGTTGTCACCAAATTTTTTCGGATCCGTAAGACGTAGAAAATGGATACCGTCATGTCGGATAAAACCGCTCAAGTCGACCTCATTACGCCCATGCGCTTCAATAAAATAGGGGAGCGCCAATCGGTATAAATCATCTCTATTTTGAGCTTCAAAAGCATTGACAACTTTTTGATCGGTAAGCATTTGAAAGGCAAGATAATTGAGGGATTTTTCAGCATTCAAAACGGAAAGTTTATAAGCATTTTGCAATAATTCGCGATGCTCATCCATTTTTTCTTCTAAAGCATTTTTTTTGCTTTCCATCGCATTAAAAACAAAATAACCAATTAGTAAAAGGACAATAAATATAGAAAGCAATGTTGCTTTAATACGTATTTTATCCATTTTTAGCCCTTAGCTATTGTGTTGGTTCATTATAACACAGTGTGCCACTTAATCAAAAGTATAGATAGCTTTTAGCCCCATTGGGTTATAATAAAACCAAAATAAAGTTGGATTTACCCACAAAGGGCACAAGGCTCACGATTGCGGGAATGTCGAGATGATATGGGGTAGGGATGAGTACGGAAGAGATTGGTGCGATATTAAACGATAAAAAGAAGCTCCTCTCCGAAATTTATTTTGAACTTCAAGCCGCTTGTGAAGCCAAGTATGGCCCCGATACCCTCGTCATCATAGAAGTGGGATCATTCTTTGAAGTTTACGAAGTCAATAACGAAGAAATGAAAATCGGAAAGGCGAAAGAGGTCGCTGAATTTCTCAATATCCAACTCACCCGAAAAAACAAAACGATCTTAGAGAACTCGATCCAAAATCCTCTCCTCGCAGGGGTTCCTACCGTCTCCATCGAACGTTATCTATCGCGTCTCGTGCAATCCAAAAAATACACCATCGTCCTCGTCCGCCAGCAGGGGGAAGTTCCGAACATCCGCCGCTATATCTCGAACATCATCTCTCCCGGAACCAATTTCGACTATATCGCCGAAGCGAGCGAAAACTACATTGCTTCACTGCTGATCGATCAAAATAACGGGGTTTACTCCATCGGGTATTCTGCCATCGATGTGGGGACAGGAAAAACCCTGATCAATGAGATACACGGAACGCGTGAAGACAAAACCTATGCCCTCGATGAGGTATTTACCCTCTTGCAGAGCTATCAAACCTCCGAGGTAGTCGTCACCTTTTGTGCAGGGGACATCGACCGCGACGAAGTAAGCCGTTATTTGGAGATCAAAAACCATCACCGCACCTCGATGAACGAGAAACGGCTACGGATCGATTATCAAAACGAGCTGTTGGGGCGGATTTATCAGATTCGTTCCCTCCTCAGCCCCATCGAGTATCTCGATCTGGAGCGCTACCCCTACGCCTCCGAATCGCTCTGTATCCTTATCAATGTGATCATCGATCACGATGCGGGGATTATCGAGAAGATGAATCGTCCGACCTTTCTCGGAACTGCTCGCTACATGTATCTGGGTAATAATGCGGCGGAACAGTTGGGAATTATCTCTCGTGATCATGATGAGATGACGCTCCTCAAACTCATCGATAAAACCTCTACGGCAATGGGTAAACGGCTATTGCGTGAGCGATTGCTTAACCCGATCTGCGATGCGAAACTCCTCGAAGAGCGGTATGATCTGATCGATAAGATGGGTGATCATATCGCACCGTTGGAGACGAAACTCAAAGAGGTGTACGATTTGGAACGGATTTTACGCCGCTTGAAACTCTCTAAATTGCACCCGTTTGAGCTCTCTTACTTTTACGCATCGCTTGCTGCGGCGGAGTCGTTGTTTGAGGATGCCGACCGCCTTAAGATAGCGTATGATAAATCAAGCGCGACGGAGTGTATGCAGTGCGCTTCGGAATTACGCCGTATCTTTAACATCGAAGCGTGTGCAAAATTCAGACGCGATCAGGTGGATGAGAATCTCTTTAACGAGGGAATTGATCCCTCTATCGATGCTCTTGAAGCGCTTCAAAATAACAACCTCTCAAAACTAAACGCTATTATTGAACACATTGACACCTTTTTTGAATCGGGCGGATCGTATGCCTCTATCGGATGGTTGGAGAGCGAGGGGTATCATCTTCTGATGACCCGTAACCGCTATGTGAGTGTCGAAGAACAGCTCCATAACAGCTTTTTTACGATCGATGGAACGCACCATTTTTTCCGCGATTTTCAGGTGCGTAAACTCAAAACGGCGGTCAAACTCTCCTCTAGTCTCCTCGATGAACTCTCCATCGAAAATGCTGGGGCAAAATCGCGTATGATCGCTCAGGTCAAAGAACGTTACCGCGAACAGCTGGAAAATATCGAGCGACGATTTGCCCATGCGATCGAACATTTGATCTCATTTCTCGCCGTGGTGGACGTGAGTCTCAGCGGTGCGAAGTGTGCAAAACAATATCGTTATGTACGCCCTGTTATCGTCTCATCCAAAAAAGCGTTTATCGAAACGGTGGGATTGCGCCATCCCTTGATCGAATCACGTGAAGAGAATGGTATCTTTGTACCGAACGATCTCTTTTTAGGTTCGGTTGCAGAGCGCACTTATGAAGAACACCTTACTATCGAAAATGGCGAAGATGTCAAAGGGGTGTTGTTGTACGGTATCAACTCTAGTGGAAAATCCTCACTGATGAAGAGTATCGGGCTCTCGGTTGTGATGGCTCAGGGGGGATTCTTCGTCCCGTGCGCTCTCATG
>CAZKJU010000104.1:0-7200 GCA_964553185.1 uncultured Sulfuricurvum sp. | reverse complement strand
GTTACCAATCATAACAATCGGGTTGATTTCAAGATAAGCAAAGTTCAAATCACGGTAAAATTTATAGAATTGCTCAGCGAATGTGATAAAGCGCTCTTTATTCTCTGCTGGAATACCTGCAGGTACATTGGCACGGATCAAATGAGCAATGTTTGCATCATCCATGGTGATAGGGATCGTTACTTCGTTAACTTTCTCTTCCCATCCCTCTTCAACTTCCATACCGCCCTCAGCCGATAGATAAAGAACATCGTCTTCACCGACTGTAGTTGCAGAAATATAGTACTCTTGATCTTGAGAGTGTGGAGTGAATGGCTCAATAATAAAGTGAGTCAATGTTCCGTGTTGTCCTGAGAGAAGAGTCGTTTCGTGTGAGATCTTTTCGTCAATCCACGCAGCAGCTTCTTCGAGTGTGACATCACCCGGTTTATTGGTTTTAAATAATACAAGATCATTTTTACCACGTTTACCGAACAACATATCCGGTTTTGCAACAAGTGCTTCTTGTTTCAACCATTCAAAACCATGCTTTTGCGCACATGCACGCAATTCATCACCATTGGTTACCAATACTGATTTGAAACCGTAATGAAACCCACTGAAGTATTTTTCCCAATGTTTAGAGAAAATTGCTTTACCGTCGTATTCACGAATCGCTCTTTGAGCCATTGCAACTCCTTCGAAAAATCTATTTGATAGAAATTATATCACTTATAAGGAATTTGAACTCTATCTCAAAAGCTTTAGTCGAAAGAAGATGAATTTTTGTTTACTTTAGTAACATATGCCTCATAAACGGGAGTATTTATGTAACTTATTGTAACTTTATTTCCTTTTATACTGGCTACTTCTTCTAAACGGTAATCTTCACAGTGAGTGATTCCGTAAAAACGTAACCTCAATTGAAGTTTTTTATCACCAGCATCAATGCATCGAATATGATCATTATACAGTACAGTAGATAGCTCTTTCGCAATGTGCATCGGATATGAAAAGTGTCGTTTCGGATTATCTAAAAAACGATACAAATAGTGGTTGAAGAAAACAGCTAATACATTTACAACTAAAAGTACAAAGGCACTGTAAAACAATATTTGATAGCGTCTTCGAAATTCACGCAAACGAATGCGATACGTGTGCAAAAACGTTTGAGCAGCAAGAGGCAACGCTATCAATAAAAAAGGGGCGAAGCTTTGTACCTCCACTTTTTGACGAAAAGAAAGCAATAGTGAGACAATAAAAGCGCTCATTGAAATCATCCAAATCAGATCCCACTCTTTTGCCATCATACGGCGGTACAAAACATAAAAAAGATAAAGGAAAACAATAGGCGAAAAGATAGCTGAGTATACCCCTAATACATCTAAAAAATGGCTTGCAGGTGATCCACCAATGCGAATACCAAAAATATAAATTGAAGCCGCTAAGAAAATAGACCCTACAACACTATAGAGATACTCTTTTTTATATATTCCATAGAGGGTAAGTGCAACAAACAAATACGCGATGGAGGGATCTATCATCAGAAACAGAGGCAACAATGTAAGTGCATAACGCCCATAGTTCACGTAAACATAAACAAAAAGGAAAAGTGACGCAATCATTAATCCTGCATTATCAACGACCAATGCGGCACTGGTCACTCCCGGAAGGAGAACATAAATTAAAACAATCCACAAACGATCATTCGGACGGCTAACAAAATGTTTCGAAATGCCATAGAGCAATACAGCAGAGAAAAGATGCAAAAAAATCATGGGGATTCGAAGAGCGTAATCATTCTCACCGAAAATATGGAGTGAAGAGGAGATTATGAATTGTAAGGGAGAAAAATCACCGTAAAGAATTTGTGCTTCATGGTACCCGATTGAGAGCCCTTTGATCTGCAAAACAAGAACTAAAAAATTAATCCCTAAAAGTGCTAAAAAAAGAACTTTTTCTCTCATAATTTTAAAAAGTTATTGATTATCTCATGTCCGAATTCACTCATAATCGATTCAGGGTGAAACTGAACACCGTAAATCGGTTTATCTTTGATCTCCAAAGCCATGATCTCGTGATCGTCTTCACTGTACGCTGTCGGAATAATCATCTCTGGAAGGTTCTCTTGTTCAACAATAAGAGAGTGATAACGAGTAGCCGTGAACATCTCAGGCAGTTTATTAAAAATAGGGGTTTCACCCTGACGTATCATTTTAGAAGTTTTCCCGTGCATCATACGGTTCGCTCGTACGACATTGCCACCAAATACTTGTGCGATACTTTGATGCCCCAGACAGATCCCTAAAATAGGAACTTTATCGGAAAAATGGCGAATTACATCGAGTGTAACTCCCGCATCATCCGGTGTTGCCGGACCAGGGGAAATGATAATTTTTTCAGGGTGAAGTGCTTCAATCTCTTCTACTGTTAGTTCATCATTACGGATAATTTTCAGATCTGCGCCTAATTCAAGGCAATACTGAACAATGTTGTAGGTAAAACTATCATAGTTATCAATCATTAATATCATCGTATTTCCTTACCATGCTTTAATAACATTATACAAGCTATCACGCTCGATCGGTTCAAATCCGCTGTTCTTTATCAACGCAACAAATTCAGATAAATTAACCCCGTTCGCACTTTTAGCCCCTGCGGCAGAATTAATCGACTCTTTTTCAATCGTCCCATCGAGATCATTTGCCCCAAATTCCTGTGCAACCAATGCCAAATTGACAGTTGATGTCACCCAGTAAGCTTTGAGATTAGGGACATTATCCAAAACGATACGGCTGATCGCCATCGTTTTGAGAATTTCATGGGCAGTAATAGACTCTTTGACATTTAAAAAGTTATTTTCAGTCTGATAAACGAGAGGGATAAAACAGTTAAAGCCTCCTGTAACATCCTGTAAATCTCGGATTCGCATCATATGATCAATACGATGAGAGCGTTCCTCGACATGCCCAAAGAGCATCGTAACGTTGGATTTCATCCCGCGCTCGTGCCATTTTCGGTGGATTTCGAGCCACTGTGCAGAAGTTACTTTTCCTTTACAGATATAATCGCGTACTTTCTCATCGAAAATCTCCGCACCGCCACCAGGCATCGAATCAACCCCGTACTCGATCATTAAATCGAGTATCTCATCATAGCTTTTGCCGTACTCTTCGGCGAGAAAGTGTACTTCTGCCGCCGTAAGAGCTTTGACATGAAGCTGCGGATGGCGTGCTTTGATTTTTTTGAATACTTCAAGATACCACTCCAATCCCGTATCTGGATTGTGGGCGGAGACGATATGGACCTCTTTGATATCACGAGAGACGATATCATCGGTGATCGCCAGAATCTCCTCGTGACTCATCGCATAGGGGTTGGGATTTTTACGGCTCGCACTGTAGGCGCAAAATTTGCAGACATCTTTGCAGATATTGGTCGGATTGATGTGACGGTTGATATTAAAATAGGTTTGTTTGCCGTGAAGTGCCCTTCGACGCTCATCGGCGAGTTCACCGAGGGCAAAAAGGTCCAAATCGTACAATGCAACCGATTCCTCGAAACTCAGACGCTCATGATTTTTTACTTTATCGATCAAATTCATACTAAAATCTTTAACTGCTTATTTTGAGGCGCATTATAGCAAAAGAAATGCCCTACCAGTCAAATAACACCGCACAGTTTTTATTCGATTTTTTCGCACAGTAGAGCGCCTTGTCTGCACGTCCGATAAGACTCTCAAGTGTATCCCCTTGCTGGTGAATGGTCACTCCGATACTGATCGTTACATGAACATTTTTACCGGCATAAAGGAGATTGCTTTGAGCGATTTTTAAACGAATTTTATCCGCCATTGCCTCAGCTTGCGTAACATCACAACGGTTCATAATAACTGCAAACTCTTCTCCTCCGTAACGGTACACTTTATCGGAGGTTCGAATCATCCTTTTTATCGTCTGTGCGATAAAATAAAGTACTTTATCTCCTGCTACATAACCGTGCTCATCATTTAAAAATTTGAAATTATCGACATCAATCATCATTAAAACCAATGAAAGTTTTTTATCCACCCCTGCTTCGATTAAAGGCTCAATATCTTCGCTAAATCCTTGACGGTTTCCCACCTTGGTCAACAAATCGGTTGTAAGTCCCGCACGTGCTTCATAAAGCTCTTCGGTCAGGGTATTGATCTTGGTTTGTGCTCTATCAAGTTCATCCGACATATTTCGATTAAGTGCGGTTAATTCCTCGATAAAGGTGACAAATTTTTCGATCGAATCGGACGGGGCTTTATCCAGACATTGGCGTTGTTCCTCGGCTACCGACGCAATCCCAGAATGAGACTCCATAAACGAAGCAACAGAGTCTTCCACCATATCGAGATATTTGCTCACATCTTCTTTAGCATCACTTAGCACTTTTTGATCGACATTTTCTTGATCTTTGCGCAGTATCTCATCGGCTGATTCCATAAAAAGCTGATCAAAATATTTTTTGTATTGTGAAGGGTAAGCTGGGATTTTCATTGAACGCAAAAGTCCCATCGTATGATCATGAATTTCTAAAATTTTTTGGTAAATGTGTGTATTATCCATCACGGTCCCTTTATTCGAGTCTGTGATAATTGTAGCATCTTACAATGAACTTTCATCCAATAATGTTTTGCCTTTTTTTTAATCCGCTACTTCACGTAAAAAAAATGATTCTACGCTACAATTAAACTAAAAAGTAGTCCTATGAGTATTAATGAACAGATTGAAGACCTCATCGAAAAAAAAGCAAGTGATTTTGAAATATCAAAGCTCTTTAAAACCTATATAACCGATTATAAAAATTCACTCCCCGAACTTTTTGAACGTAACCAAGGGAAAGACTTTCTCGTTACCCATACTAAAACACTCGACTCTATCATATCGATGATGTACAAAACGGTCTTACGTCGCCTCTTTAATAATTATTTGCCGATGCGCAGTAGTATTCCGATCGCTTTTATCGCGCTGGGAAGCTATGGACGAGAACAGCTGTGTGTCCACAGTGATATTGATCTCATGATCGTGTATGAGAAAAATGATGGCTATAACACCGCTGCGATTATCGAAAAATTTCTCTATCTCGCATGGGACGCGGGTCTAAAACTGGGCCATCGTGTCCACGAAGTGAATGATCTGCTCGGAGCATCACGTGAAGATATCACTATCAAAACGGCGATGATGGAATCACGCCTCATCATCGGTTCACCCTTTGCGTGGAGCGCAACGCAAAATAAACTCAACGCTATCCGCCATAATAATCCCAAAACGTTTATTATGGCAAAAATAGAAGAAGCTGACATTCGACGGCAGAAGTTTCCTTTTTCCATGCAACCCAATATTAAAGAGGGGGTGGGAGGACTACGCGACTCTCAACTGCTCTATTGGATAGCAAAAACACTTTATGGTGTCAACAGTCTTAAAGAGCTTAGCGGAGAACTCTTCAGTGAAGAACAATATCGTGAATACCGTATTGCCCTAGAGCTTCTCTTTCGTATCCGAAGTGCTCTGCATCTGCTCACCGGAAAACAACAAGATCAACTCGTCCTAGATTACATGCCCCGTGTTGCAGAAATGTTAGGATTCGCCGATGAAAAAAAATTGGTTACACGGCTATTGGAAGCGCAATGGCGGATCAACAATTTCACCCAGATTTATGTTAAAAAGATGGCGCGTATCTATATGCACGAAGAAAACAATAGAACTCTTTTGCGACAAGGGAGAATTCATAAAGGGTTTTATGCAGTTAATGGTGTATTGTACGCTTCTTTCAACCATGCCACTCCTTCTATCGATATTCTGCTCGAAATGCTTGTAACCCTCGAAGATAAAGAATGGATTTTCGATTCCAGTGTTTTGTTTCATTTTACCTATTCTCAAATCAAACACCCGCTACGGGTTAAAACATATACCCTTATACGAAAACTCTTTGAACGTGATCATCTCTATGTGATTCTCAAACTCTTTTACGATGCAGGGATCCTCCACCAACTTATCGGAGCCTTTAAAAAAGTGCTCCATCTCCCTCAGTTTGACGGATATCACCAATATCCGGTTGATTTACACTCGATCAAATGTATCGAAGCACTTGAAAACATCAAAGATCCTTACGTTGAAGCTCTCTATAAACCGCTAGGAACCATTGATAAAACATTATTAAAAGCGGTCATTTTACTACACGACACCGGTAAAGGGCGTAAACAAGATCACTCTGAAGTGGGGACAAAACTGATCCTCCCGTTTATCAAAAATCTTAAACTCTCCTCAACTTTCCATGAACGTGCCGTTTTACTCGTTCGCCATCACGTTTTGATGACCCATGTAGCGTACCGAGAAAATCTCTATCATGAAAAAACCCTTTATCAGTTCATGTCGAAAATTAAAACACCCGAAAACCTGAAACTTCTCTATATCCTTACCTATGCCGATGTCAACGGTGTCGGCCCGGGCACCTATACGGGATTCGGAGCGAATCTGCTTCATGAACTTTACGAAGCTTCCCTTGAAATCGCATCGCAAAACGATCGTATTACCGATGCTATCAAACGACAGAATAAAGAAAAACGACTTACACACGACCCAGAATTTGTCGAACTCTCTAAAATTGAACAGAAAAAAGTGCTCTCCATCGAATCGAACCTCTTTTTCTTCAAACACACCCCCAGTGAGATCATCAATATCTCGAAAGAGGCATTTCAATGTCAAACATTCACCTATCAGCTCAACATTGATGGCGGTCTAGTGATCCATATTTTCCGACGCATCCCTCTGAATTTAGGCTATTTGTTGGGCAAACTCAGTTATTTGGATGTCGCTTCCATGGATATTTTCACCCTGTTTGATGGGATCAAATACTTTAAAATCGAGTTTTTACAACGTCCTCGCGAGGGGACAATGGAACAAATCGAAATCATCGTCGAAGAGGCGTTTGATATGTCCAAAAAGCTGAGCCTCCCTAAACCGATCATTAAACCCAGTGAAATTACCCTCGATTGTGATCACTCCATCCATTACGCTCAACTCAATCTAAATACGACGAATCAGCGTGGATTGCTCGCGTATTTTGTTCAACTTTTCGATGAAGCTCAAATTAACATCGCAACGGCCAAAATTCACACCAACAAAAATATGGCCAGAGATCACTTCTTAATTGAAAAACAAAATAGAATGTGCGATAATGCGCGCGAAATAA
>CAZKJU010000103.1:4046-7232 GCA_964553185.1 uncultured Sulfuricurvum sp. | reverse complement strand
ATCGCGATTTTTGTTTTCTCCTCTCCAGCTATGATGTCGCTCCCGGCACCTATACTCCCAACCCCTCAACCATGACTGAGTTTAATATCTGGAGTTTTAACAGCCGTGTATTCCCGGGGATTGACTCGATGAATGTCCGTGTGGGTGATCGTGTTCGTATCCGTGTCGGAAATCTCACCATGACAAACCATCCGATCCACATGCACGGACATCCGTTCGAGGTGACGTGTACTGACGGCGGCTGGGTTCCCAAAGGGGCAAGGTGGCCGGAAGTGACCATCGACATCGGAGTGGGACAGATGAGGGCATTTGAATTTGTCGCTACCGAAGAGGGGGACTGGTCGTTTCACTGCCATAAATCGCATCACACGATGGGACCGATGGGGCATAGCGTCCCAAACATGATCGGGGTGAAACAAGACGATTTGACCGAGAAGATCAGTGATCTGATGCCGGAGTATATGTACATGCCGATGGGGAAAAACGGGATGGCAGAGATGCAGGATATGGCGGAGATGGGGATGAAACTCCCCGAAAACACATTGCCTATGATGACTGGTCAAGGGCCGTTCGGTCCTATCGAGATGGGGGGGATGTTTACGTTAGTGAAAGTTCGGCGCGATCAACGCAAAGGGGATTATTCTGATCCGGGATGGTTTGAACATCCTAGTGGGACGGTAGCTCGAAAGCTATAAAATATAGGGGTGGTTAAATCCGCTTCACTTTTCGGTGTAATACATCGTCGGTGATTTCAGATAGACGCATCGCCGAGTACATCTCCAGCATCTCCTGACGCCAGACGTCCCACTGCTCATGGAGTGCACACGGTTTTTCAGCTTCACAATCTCCGATTCCCAAAACGCACGCATCAAAAAAAGTAGTTCCGTCCACTGCTTCGATAATTGACATGAGGGTGATTTCAGAAGCCTCTTTTGCCAACGTCACTCCCCCTGATGCTCCGCGTTGAGAGATCAAAATCCCTGCATGAACCAGTTTTTGGAGCGATTTTGCCATAAAATGAAACGGTAGTTCGAGCTCCTCGCTAATGATTTGGATGCGGTGAAATTCCCCTTTTTCTTTCGTGGAGAGCCATACGGCGGCGCGAATCGTATCTTGGCAAGCGGAAGAGAGCATTTAAAACCTTTATTTGGTGACATAGAGATAAAAAGTAATGATCTCTAATAATAACAGAATTATAAATCCGATTTTATAAAAAGTTGCAGGGGAGCGTTCGATCAACGGTGTCGTTTTACAAAAAAACGGCTTTACCTTCTCGGGTGATTTGAGATCGTAAAAAAATTCCGAATAGTGGCGATAGCGCAGTTGCGGTGCAATAGCAATAGAGCGCATAATCACCGAATCGAGCCAAAGAGGAATATTTTTATTGAATGTTATGGGGCGTTTGGCAGGTTTAAAACTCGGTGTTTGAAACGGTTCGATCTCACTGTAGGGGAATTTGCCTGTAAGTGCCCAGTAGAGAGTCACACCGATGGAAAAAATCTCACTGGATTCATTGATAACTCCCCCATCGAATCGTTCGGGAGCGAGGTATGTCGGAGTTCCGGCACGGGAGTTTTGAGAGAAAATTTCGACGATTGAGCCGAAATCGACCATTTTAAACTCTACTCCTGCTTCACCGTCTCGCTGGTATACGAGGATGTTTTCAGGTTTAATATCACCGTGAACGAGACCTAAATGGAGCAGATGGGCTTCGGCTTTATGGAGAAATTTTCCCAACGCAATGGCATTATCCACCGAAAGAGGGCGGTTTTTGAGGTATTCTTGGAGTGTAATCCCCTCGATCAGCTCCATGAGATAATAGCGCATACTTCTCTCTTCAGGTATCCACGCATGGCCGAATGCTTTGTGGGTAATTTGTTTGGCGTACCATGCTTCGCGTACAAAGGCATCGAGGGATTCTTCCTCATCGTTCAACGGGAATTTCATCACAGAGTATTCGGAATCTTTTAACACTTTCCAAATCCGTCTGTGTTCCATGAGGGGAGATAAAAGAGTGTAGCCATCTATACTCTGCCCCTCGCTCAGTGTTTGCGGAATAGGAAGGGGGAGATTCTTGAGTATGTGGAGCGGATCGAGGCACATGATCCTAAAAATCTGGAGACTCATATCGTCTCGATCTTTGGGTTCGCAGTTTTGAGCGGCGCTGTGGATGATAGTCGAAGCACCCAAACCTTTGCGGATCATATCGGCAAAAGTATTTTCATCCAAAAGATTATAAACGCCATCACTGCACAGGATGAGGATGTCACCAATACCAATAGGGGTGGTGAGGATAACGGGCTCGATGTTTTCACTCAAACCGCATGCAGAGGTCAATACATGGGACATATATTCATCATCCATGGTGTGATCCGTGGTAAGACGATGGAACTCTCCATTTGCTTTGAGTAGATAAATACGTGAATCACCGAGATTGAGGGTGTAGAGGCTCTCCCCCTCAATGATGGCGAGGCATAGCGTAGTGAGTAGTTCGATCTTCCCGTATTGACTCATCGATTCTTTAAATAATAAAGAATTGATATGGCGGGTGAATACCTCCATCGTTTTGGGAATATCCCACGCTTTGGGGCGGTTTTTGAACTGATCAATGAAAAATTTGACGCATTGGCGGGCGGCAGTACCGCCTCGCGCCGCACTTCCGACCCCATCGCACAAGACACTCACCAGTAGCGCATTATCGATGATGCTATAGGCACAGGCATCATCGCCTGTGGTGGTGTCTTTGGAGAGGATGAATTCGGAAGATTGGAGTTGTAACATTATATCCGTGCTCCTGATTGTGCGCCCCATGTGGTACGCCAGCGTGTTTTGACGAGGCTAATCCCGCTGATCGCGATCATTGTCATCACCGCAAAGATCACAAATCCGGCGCTATAGCCATCGAACGCTCCCTGAGACCATCCGAAGGTTTTGATTAGAGCTGTTCCGCCCAATCCGCCTGCCATACCGATCAGCCCCGTCATTACACCGATATCTTTACCGAAGCGCTGAGGGACGAGTTGAAATACCGAACCGTTTGCCATCCCCAGATTTGCCATGATCAAAAACATCACCACGATCGCCGCCCAAAACGGCAAGCTTACAAATGCGCTGATGAGTGCTAATACGATGATACTACCGTAAAAAACATAAATTCCTTTGTCAACACGGTGCTTCATTCCCATG
>CAZKJU010000103.1:0-4036 GCA_964553185.1 uncultured Sulfuricurvum sp. | reverse complement strand
CCCATTTTATCGGCGACGGCTCCACCTACCGGACGGAGCAATGCACCGGCAAAGATGCACAATGCGCCGAAATATCCGGCAATCACTTTGACGTTCCCTTCATCCATGACATCCAGACCAAATGCTGCCATATCGGCTTGGTAGGTGTTCATGAGATAGACTTTCATGTAGTTGGCAAACCCGATAAAACCCCCGAAGCTGACGGCGTAAAAGAGGTTAAACCACCACGTATCACGATCACGCATCAGTTTCAGGTAGTCAGCGAGTTTTTTCGGATTGGCTTTATACACCGATGATGGGGCATCTTTCGCCATAAACATATAGGCGATGAGGACGATAAACGATAACACTCCGCCGACGAGAAAGACCGACGGCCATCCCCATACTTCAGCGATTTTCGGGGCGAATAAAAAGTCGATAACGACCCCGATATTTCCGGCACCTGCGATTCCCAATACCGTCCCTTGCAGACGTGGCGGGTACCATTGTCCCGCTTGAGGGAGTGCAACGGCGAATGAAGCCCCTGCAAATCCTAATCCCAATGCCACGAATAACAATTGATCATAGGTGATCGTTTCAGCCGCTATGTATCCGTAAAACAGTGTCGCTATAACGATGAGTTGTGACACCAAAGCAGTCTTTTTCGGACCGAATTTATCGACAAAAATTCCGAGTACGAGACGTAAAATCGCCCCCGCTAGAACGGGAACTGCGAGTAGCGTTGCCGTCTGGTCATCGTTCATCGAAAAACCGCGTGAGGTAAGCGACTCATTAATCTCGGTAGCCAGCGGTCCTAACATCGTCCACATCATAAAACTAAAGTCAAAATACAAAAAGGCGGCAAACAGCGTCGGCCAGTGCCCCTCTTTTTTCAAATCTCCGAATTTCATCTCCGCTCCTAATTAGGATTTTTTTATCTGAAATAATTGTAGCGGGTAAATTGGCTCTATTGATGCAGTATGGTGATTAAAAAATAATCACTTTGCTCGTATGTTTCTTGCATGTGTTCTAATAATTCATCCTTAGGAGTTACCTATGGTCAGCAGAGCGAAAATCAAAGAACTGCTTAACGAGAGTGCCTGCTCTCACTCTAAAGATAAAAAACCCGGAGAAGGGTGTGATAAGCCAAAACCGGGACTTGCCGCAGGTGGATGTGCTTTTGACGGTGCGCAAATCTCTCTGTTTCCTTATGCTGATGCCGTACATCTTGTCCATGGTCCTCAAACATGTCTAGGGTCATCGTGGGAGACCCGTGAGACAAAAACGTCGTACAATGGTGTAGATCATACGCAGATGGGGTTCACGACGGGGATCAATACTAACGATGTCATTTTTGGGGGTGATAAGCGTTTGGGTGATTCGATCGATTATATAATGGAACACTATAAACCTGAAGCGATCTTTGTTTATTCGACCTGTGTAACGGCATTGATGGGGGATGATATCGATATGACGTGTAAGCTGGGGGGTGAAAAACACGGTATTCCCGTTGTTCCCGTCCATGCGGCAGGATTTGTAGGGAGTAAAAACCTCGGTTCACGTCTAGCGGGAGAAGCAGTCTTAGAACATCTGATCGGCACGAAAGAACCTGAGTTTACGACGCCGTATGATATTAACCTAATCGGTGATTACAATGTCACTGGGGATATGTGGCAGTATTTGCCGTTGTTTGAGAAAATCGGTATTCGCGTCCTCAGCTCTATGAGCGGAGATGGGCGTGTCGGGGATATTCGATGCGCACATCGTGCGAAGCTCAATGTCATAGTCTGTGCAAAATCCCTCATTACCTTGACCCGTAAAATGAATGAGCAGTATGGAATTCCATGGATTTCAGTCTCGTTTTACGGCAAACGAGATACGACGTTTGCCATTCGTGAGATCGTTACTGCTTTGGGTGATCCTGAACTGATTAAGCGTGCAGAAGAGGTGATTGCCGAAGCTGAGGCAGAGTTGGAAGCCAATTTAATCCCTTATAGAGAGATGTTTGCAGGAAAAAAAGCGGTTCTCAACACAGGTGGAAACAAAGCATGGTCGATCGCATCAGGGTTACAGGATTTGGGGATCGAAGTGGTTGCCACGAGTGTTGCCAAATCAACACAAGATGATATTGATAAAGCGCGGGAATACCTCGGTGAAAACGGTGTCCTAATGACGAAACCCGCTTCGGAACAGGGGAAAATTATTGACCAAACAGGGGCACATATTCTCCTCGCAGGCGGACGAAGCCTCTATACCGCGATCAAGAAAAAAATCTCTTTTATCGACGTTAATCAGGAGAAAAAAACCAGCTACGGTGGCTATAACGGATTGCTCAACCTCGCCGAAGATTTAAAATACGCATTTCGGAATCCCGTGTTTGCCAATGTTGGCAAACCGGCTCCGTGGGAAGTTTGAAAGATTTAAAATTTTGCGTTAGGAACGGGATAGTGTTCGATGACAAAATCGATATCTTTGTCTCCCCGTCCGCTGAGATTGACTAATATCGTTTGATCGCTAGAGAGCGTTTTCGCAAGTTTCATAGCAAAAGCAACCGCATGCGCCGATTCAAGCGCAGGAATGATCCCCTCCAGTTGTGAAAGAGCATAGAAAGCTTCGATGGCTTCATCGTCATTACAAAGCCCTACATTACTTCGACCACTCTCTTTGAGATAAGCGTGTTCTGGTCCGACGGATGGGTAGTCGATACCTGATCCGATAGAGTGGACAGGAGCAGGATTACCTTCTGCGTCTTTGAGCATGATAGAGTTAAATCCATGCATAATCCCTTCTTCACCGTATGTTAGAGTTGCGGCATGGTCTCCTAGCTTTTCCCCTTTGCCGAGCGGTTCAACACCGTACAGATTTACGCTTGCATCATCGATAAACGCGGAAAATATTCCCATCGCATTGGAACCGCCACCTACACAGGCGACGACGTTGTCGGGGAGTTTTCCCTCATGCTCCAAAAACTGCTCTTTGGCTTCAAAGCCGATAACGGATTGGAAATCACGAACCATCATCGGAAACGGATGAGGGCCGACGACTGATCCGATACAGTAAATGGTAGTTTCTGGATCTTTTACATAGGCTTCGAAAGCTGAGTCTACCGCTTCTTTGAGCGTTTTAAGCCCGTGTGTTGCCGGAACGACTTTTGCCCCGAGTATTTTCATACGCACCACATTTGGGTGCTCTTTGGCGATATCGACTTCACCCATATGGATTTCACATTCCAGACCGAAATAAGCTGCTGCGGTTGCTAATGCGACACCGTGTTGTCCTGCTCCCGTTTCGGCAATCACTTTTTTCTTCCCTAAATGTTTTGCGAGGATCACTTCTGCCATACAGTGGTTGAGTTTGTGGGCTCCGGTATGATTTAAATCTTCTCGTTTGAGATAAATTTTAGCTCCACCGCAGTGTTTGGTGAGGTTATGTGCAAATGTTACGGGCGTCGGGCGTCCTTGATAATGTTTTCGGACGTATTTTAGTTCATTGATAAATTCAGGAGAATTCTTTAGTTCTTGATAGGCTTGCGTAATTTCTGCAAACGGTTTTTCGAGAATCGGAGGAATATATGAACCTCCAAATTTTCCAAAATATCCGTTTTCGTCAGGGTGAGATTCAAGATAAGAAGTGTTCAAGCAATGCTCCTATGTGATTAATGATTTCTGATTATAGATAAATAAATGTATTGTATATCTTAAAATACCTCTTCTCGCACACTTCTTGCAATACGATTTTTTTGAACGCTATCGGAGCTAAGCCCCGATTAGCTACGCTTGCCGCTAAGGCACTAAAGCTTGCCTCATTCTGAGGCAGAAAGAGTCGTTATGGAATTCTCTCTCTCTGAACATGAGCACAAACCGCTGCAAGTTAACCCTATCAAACACTCCCAGCCTATGGGTGCGACACTTGCGTATTTGGGGGTTAAAGATTGCATGCCTCTGATGCACAGCGCTCAAGGATGCGCCTCGTATACCAAAGTCTTTTTTACCCGTCATTTCAATGAACCCATCGCGATTAATAATACCTCGGTGAGTGATATCACCGCTGTTCTCGA